>NZ_AP017378.1:1622500-1940833 GCF_003966735.1 Desulfovibrio ferrophilus | reverse complement strand
CTGATGTACGGGGCCGAAAAGGAAGGCGGAGAGCTCAATTTCCGCATTCGTGACGACAAAAAAGTGTTTAACCGCATCCTTGGCAAGATGCGGAAATGGTTTGTTGACATCAAGTAAAGCATTGAAACGGGGAAAACGCTGTGCCGGGGGGTACGGCCAACCATGGAGGAGGATACACATGGATTACCTCGAGCTTGAAAATGACAGTTGCGCAAAAATCAAGGTGTTCGGCGCTGGCGGCGGCGGCGGAAACGCCGTGAACAACATGATCTGCTCTGCATTGCGCGGAGTTGAGTTCATCGTTGCAAACACGGATGTGCAGGCGCTCAACAAGAGCAAGGCAGAGCACAAGCTTCAGCTTGGCGAAAAGCTGACCAAGGGCCTTGGTGCAGGCGCAAACCCGGAGATCGGCCGTGATGCCGCTCTGGAGAGCATGGATCTGATCCGCGAACAGGTCGATGGTGCGGACATGGTGTTCGTGACCGCCGGTATGGGTGGCGGAACGGGTACGGGTGCTGCTCCGGTCATCGCCCAGTGCGCCAAGGAAGCTGGCGCACTCACCGTGGGTGTTGTGACCAAACCCTTTTACTTTGAAGGCAAACGCCGCTTGCAGGCTGCCGAGGATGGCATCAAGGCCCTGTCCGACAGTGTGGACAGTCTGATTTCCATCCCCAACGACAGGCTGCTGTCTCTGGCATCCAAGAAGGCAACCTTCCTGGAAATGCTCAAGAAAGCCGATGAAGTGCTGTACTTCGCGGTCAAGGGCATTTCCGATTTGATCATGGTTCCCGGTCTGATCAACCTGGACTTCGCGGACGTCAAGGCCGTGATGAGCGAGATGGGTCTGGCCATGATGGGTACCGGTATCGCACGGGGCGAGACCCGCGCCCGCGAGGCCGCCATGAAGGCCATCACCAGTCCGCTTCTGGAAGATGTATCCATCGATGGTGCCAAGGGTGTGCTGCTCAACGTGACCTGCGGACCCGACCTGACCATTGATGAGGTTTCCGAAGCCGCCAGTACCATCTCTGAGGCAGCCGACGAAGATGCCCGTATCTATTTCGGTACGGTCTTCGATCAGGATGCCGGAGATGAAATGCGTATTACCGTCATCGCCACGGGTATCGAGAGCAATGCCATGCACATGGCCCCTCCTGTGGACGACAAGATGGCTAAATTGCTGCAGTTGCAGGGTGGACGCGCAGGCAAGATGGCCCAGCCCGTTCCCCGGTCTTCCATTGCTCCGGAGATCTCTGGAGGATCGGTCCGTGAGGAACGCATCCAGCGAGGGTTGAACGCTGCCCGGGGTGACAAGGATTTGGAAATTCCGGCCTTCCTGCGTGCCAAGGGCACCAGGGCACAGGGCGCTGTTCAGGCTCAGCCCGAACCCGTCCGCGCAGTTAAGGCTCAGTCCTTTTCTGCCCCCACGCATCAGATCCGCGAGGCACAGCCTCAGACCATGAGCGTGCAGCAGACCGGGACCTCAAGCCCCGGCACCGAAGACTTTGTCTTCGATGAAGAGGAATTCGAGATTCCGTCCTTCATCAGGATGCAGGCTGACTAACAAATTCGGGTAGTATCCTCCCCCGAAGAAGCAAGGGGCCGGGCGCGATGGATTTCGCCGCCCGTTGCCTCGGCCCCTGCTTCTCCCCTTTGCAGGGATGGGAGAGGAGTGTTATCCGCTGACACGGGAGCAACATGGGACTATTTACACGATCGAGCCGAAATATGTTCAGGGACCGTAAAGCCGAGCGTAGGCGCAGCCTGTGCGCGAAGCTGGCTTGTGCCGCTATCGTTGTCGCGGGTATCGCGTTCTTTGTCGTCATGGTGCACAACCCTTCCGAACGTCATGTTGAAATGACAGAGGCTGACGGTGCCTCGGTCATTGCTACCGAGTCCATCAGCACTCCCGAGGTGCAAGTCGTTTCTGCTGTCGAGCCGGAACCAATGCTCGATGTGGTCAAACTGAAAATCAAGCGCGGGCAGACGGCTGCTGCACTGTTGTCTGAATTTCTGTCTCCTGGCGAAATCCACGAGTTGAATAACCGCAGCAAAAACGTGTATCCGCTGTCGCGAATGAAGGCCGGACGTCCGTACCGTATTGTGTCCCGATTGGGTGAACTTGAGCGTTTCGAATACGAAATTTCCGGGGAAGAAATGCTGGTGGTCGCCCGTGGTGGTGCGGGCTATGATATTTTGAAGGAGCCCATCGTCTATGACACCGAGACGCGAGTGGTCCGTGGTCGGATCGATTCCTCGTTGTTCGGTGCCGTGTCCGATTGCGGCGAGAGCCCGGCCTTGGCAGTGCGCCTGTCCGAGATTTTTGCCTGGGACATCGACTTCATCCGGGACATCCGCACGGGTGACATGTTCAGTGCCGTGGTGGAAAAGCGGTTCCGTGATGGCAAGTTTTCTGGTTACGGTACCATCGAGGCTGCTGAATTCGTGAACCAGGGTGAGTCTTTCAAGGGCTTTCTGTTTGCGGACAAGCACGGCATCAAAAGCTATTACGATGAGAATGGTCGTTCCCTGCGCAAGGCCTTCCTGAAAGCTCCTCTTAATTTTTCGCGGATTTCATCGGGCTTCAACCTGCGTCGGTTGCACCCCGTTCTGAAGATTCGTCGCCCTCATCCGGGCATTGACTATGCCGCCCCCATGGGCACTCCGGTCAAGACCGTGGGTGACGGCCTGATCATCAAGAAGGGCTGGGACAAGGGCGGCGGTCGATATCTGAAGATTCGCCATAACAGTGTGTACGAGACCACCTACATGCATCTGAAGGGCTTCGCCAAGGGCATGAAACAAGGTGTTCGGGTCAAGCAGGGGCAGGTCATCGCTTATGTGGGGTCCTCGGGCATGTCCACAGGGCCACACCTGGACTTCCGCATGAAAAAGAGCGGCAGCTTCGTCAATCCCAGGCGCATCAAATCTCCGTCCTGCGCTCCCATTGCTGAAAAACAGATGGCGGAGTTCGAGACTCTGATCGGCCCGCTGCTGGCCAAACTGGAAAGTGCCGGAGTCATGCATGCAGATGCCGCTGCCGCTACAGATGCTGCTGCGAATGCGGCAACTGCTGCCGATGCTGCAAATACATCCGTGAACCAATAGAATTTCCGGACGCGCTCTCCTGCCCGTCCGGTCTATCCCCATGAACCGTCGCCTTCTCCCCAGAGGCGGCGGTTTCCCTTTTGAAGGGTTTGGAGTTACAAAGCGCCCATGAGCGATAATCCGCATATCTATTATGGGCGTGATCGTCCGGCCCTCAAGGAATGGGGCGGGCGACTGCCTGTGGCCCTTGTTTTTGCCCAACCGTCCAAGGTGGCTTTGTCCACCCTTGGTTGGCAGGTTGTGTGGAAGCTGCTCAATGATTGCCCCGAAATTGCGGTGGAGCGTTTTTTCTGGGAGGGGGGCGACGAGCCGCCTGTTGCCTATGATTCGGGACGGGAATTATCCGAGTTTCCGGTGATCGCCTTTTCCTTGAATTTCGAGGAGGAGATCAAAGGCCTTGTGGAGGTTCTGGGTCGGGCAGGTGTCCCAGCACGCAGGGATGACCGGAACGGGTGGCCCCTTGTGCTGGCTGGAGGACCCTTGGCATTCTTGAACCCTGCCCCCGTAGCTCCGGCGATCGATCTGTTCTGGGTGGGGGAGGCCGAGGCCGGGTTTGATACCCTGCTGGTCGATTTGGCCAGTCACGTCCTGGACGGGGGCGAACCAGGTGACTTCGTGGCTGCTGTCGCGCAACGAGTGGGAGTATACGCTCCAGGTCTCACGAGTGGAACTGTGCGCCGGGCGCTTCCCGAAAATGCCAACCGGACGCTGCCCGAACCCGGGCATTCGTGCTTTGTCAGCCCTGAATCGGAATTTCGCGACATGTTTCTGTTGGAGGTCAACAGAGGCTGTCCCTATGGCTGTCGGTTTTGTGCCGCCGGCTATATCTATCGTCCGCCGCGCCATGCTGACATGGCGACCTTGCAGGCCAAGGTGGAGGCAGCCAACCCGCTCAAGGTCGGCCTTGTGGGCACAGCGCTTACGGATTGGCCGGAGCTGTTGCCATTTCTGAAATGGCTCCACGAACGGGGCACCAAATTTTCGTTGGCATCACTGCGGGCCGATGGATTGAGCGAGGAGTTGTTGGAGTTCCTGCGTCGTACGGGTACCCGAAGTCTGACCCTGGCGTTGGAAGGGGCCAGCCGCCGTCTGCGCACTGCCGTGAACAAGCGCTTGGATGAAGAGGCCTTTCTGGATGCCGTGCGCCGTGCCAGCCGATTGCAGTTCAACCATCTGAAGATGTATCTCATTGCAGGCTGGCCCGGAGAAGGCCCGGCCGATTATGAGGAATTGGGCGAATTCCTGAAGCTTGTGGCCGAGGCCATCGATGAAGGGCGCGGAGGCAAGAAGAAGGGAATTGACCATGTGACGGTGAGTGCCAGTTGCCTGGTGCCTAAGCCTTGGACGCCATTTCAGTGGGCTCCCATGGCTACGGAAAAGCAACTCTCCAGCGCCATGCAGCAGATTCGTGCGGTCGTGAAGCCCCTGAAGGGGTTTCGGGCCATGGTCGAAAAACCATCTTCAGCGCGCTTGCAGGCCCTGTTGGCCCGTGGGGGCGAGGAGATATTTGATTTGGCCGAAGCGGCTGCCCGGCCTGGAATGAGTTGGAAAAAGGCCCTCAAGCAGTGGGACGTCGATCCGGCGCAGATTCTGGACCGTGAACGCGATGAGAATGAAGTCTTTCCCTGGGAGTGTCTGGAAATGGGCGTGGACAGAAAGTTCCTGTGGCGCGAATGGCAGCGTTATAAAAAGGAACAGGCCTCGCGGCACTGTGGTGATGCACCGTGCGAGGCCTGTAATCTCTGTGGTATGGGGAAGTGGCTTCAGCCAGCCAAGTAAAATTAGTCGTCGTTGCCCACTGTTGAACCGCAGCCACCTGTGCCGCAGCCACCCGCCATGGGGCACACGTTTTTTCGGCCAGTGGGATTGTATCCCCTGATGGGGGCAACACCTCGGTCGATGGGACTGGCATATTCCGTGCGGATGGCAGCCTTGGACATCACTTTTCGTGTCTGTTCCTGGCATTTTGGGCAGGGCGGGCAAGGGGCATCGGGGCTAGCCAGGTCTTCAAAGACATATCCGCATTTTTCGCATTCATATTCGTACATCGGCATGGAAAGAGGCTCCTTCATCGGGAAAGTCGGTTCTGTGCCGTGGTTCGGCCTTCGTTGCGGATAGTAATCTCCAGGGCCGCGAAGTCAAGGACCACGGACCTTGCGATGATTGTGAACAGCGAAATCCTTTGACACCCCAGACGGATTAACCGATCATCAAAGGCTGGGTACAAGACCGTTTAGACTCCTCGATTCGATACACCATGCCAGACAATCCACAGACTTCCACGCCGCCACTTGGTGAAAACGATTTTTTTGCCATCAGCCCGAAACTCATCCGGCCTTGGGGCAAGGGGCGATTCACCCTGTTTTTGAAACAGGGCGGGTCCTATGTTCTGTACACCCGCAAGGGTGAAGCCTTTACCGCTTCACACCGCGAGAAGCTCGACGGGCTCGGAATTAATCAGGTCTACGTCCAGAGTGGTGAACGGGCGGGCTATACCCGCTACCTCATCGACAATCTGAAGGATATCCTCGACGACGAGGGGATTTCTTTGGAGCAGCGGAGCCAGGCCTGGCACCAGGCCTCCGTGGCACTGACCAGGAAGTTGTTCGAGGAGCGCCTGCCCAAGGGGTTTTCCAAACGTCGATTCAAGGAGATCGTGGAACTCCTTCGCTCCAGCGTGGATTTCTTCGCGGTCAAGGGGGCACTCAAGCATCTGGCCAGCCTCGTGGCCCCCGGTTACAAGCTGTATAACCACAGCCTGGGCGTGACGGTGCTCACAGCGTTCGTTTTGGGGACATACGAGCACGCGGACAAGGCCCTGATTACCAAATGCTGTGCCGGGGCCATGTTGCATGACCTGGGCAAATCACTGCTGGACGATACTGTGCTGGACGCTGATCCTTCTCAATTGACCAACGGATTGCTGGCTGCGTTCAGGGCACATCCCTCGGCAGGAGTCGGACTGTGTTCTTCGGTTCCTCTGGAACAGGAAACACTGAATTGCATTCTGTTTCATCATGAACATTGCGATGGCTCGGGTTTCCCCTCCGGACTTGGTGGCGAAGCGCTGCCGTACTATGTTCGGGTCCTGGCCGTGTGCAACGAATACGATGGTCTGACTCGTGCTTCCGGGTGGCGTTCTGCGCTTTCGCCTTATGAAGCCCTGTATCGCATCAAGTCTCACAAGGAAGCCTTTGATCTGGACGCCCTGAAGCGCCTGATCCTGGTGCTGTCCAACGCCGAAATCAAGATCTCCAACTAGTCTTGAAGGGCTCTCCTGTAGCCCTCCGGAATGGTTTGGTGTACCTTGCCGACTCTTATGAACACTCCGACAGCAAGTGAGGCTGTGATGATTCTGCTCGATAAGCCGTATGTCTCCGAATATCTGAAAGGACGCATCGCCATGCACAATATTCCGGTGCTGGATACTCCAGAGGCCCGTGCCGCCTTGGGAGCAAGTCCGAATCTGATGCCTGCTGAACGGTTTTCCGCAATGGCACGTGAGGCCGAGGCTCCGCGCCTGTATGCCAATTCCGAGAATGCCATTGGCTGGATCGCTAGGCATCTTGCAGATACGGGGCTGCCGGACCGCATTGACCGCTTCAAGAACAAGGTGCGCTTCCGCCAACTGCTTCAGCCCATGTACCCGGATTACGGATTTGCCGCCGTGGCCTTCGATGAGCTGGACGAAGTGGACCCATCGTTCTATGGCAAACCGTTCATCATCAAGCCTGCTGTAGGTTTTTTCAGCCTTGGTGTGCACAAGGTTGAGAGTGACGAGCAATGGCCACAGACCGTCGCTGCCATCCGGGACGAGGTGGACAGCATCCGCTCCCAGTATCCGGAGCAGGTGCTGGCCGTGGACACCTTCATCATCGAAGAGAATATTCCCGGTGATGAATATGCGGTGGATGTCTACTGGGACGAGGCAGGCCAGCCCGTTATCCTGAATATTCTGTACCACATGTTCCCGGATGAGAATCATCTCAATGATCGGGTCTACGTGACCTCGCCGGATATAGTGCGAGAGCATCTGGCCGGATTCACGGAGTTGATGGACAGCATCGGACGTTTGGCCGGGCTGAAGAATTTCCCTTCACATATCGAGTTGCGCTTGGATGCGGATGGCCGGGTCGGACTCATTGAAGCCAACCCCATGCGTTTTGCGGGCTGGTGCGTGGCTGATTTGACTTGGCACGCCTGGGGTATTGATCCCTATAGCATGTATCTGTGTGGTGAACGCCCGGATTGGGATGCCTTGATTGCCCAGCGGGAAGGGACCGTGACCAGTGTTGTCATTGCGGATATTTCATCGGACGTTGCCACTAGCGATATTGCAGCGGTGGATTACGATGCCTTCACGCGGCATTTCACCGAACCGCTGGAACTCAGACGCATTGACTGGACGGAATACCCCGTTTTTGCCTTCATGTTTGCACGCCACACCAAGGATAACTTGTCTGAACTGGATAGTATCCTGCGTTCGGATCTCAAGGAATATCTGCGGATGAAGTAGGCGCTTGCTCAGGGCCGATTCAGTCGTTCAGCACCGCAGCCACCTTGGCCAACAACGTCGCTTTGTCCAAGGGCTTGGGCACGATCTCATTGGCGCCGGCCTCGAAGACGGCTTCGATGGTTTGCGGAGTCAGGTCCGAAGTGATCATGACGATCGGAGTGTTTGCGAGGCGGGCGTCCTGCTTGATGCTCTTGCAGGCTGCAAGGCCGCCCATACCGGGCATGATGACATCCAGAAAGATCAACTCGATTTCTTGGCTCTCCGCATCTTGTGAATCGCCGCCCAGTATCTCCAACGCCTGTTCTCCAGACTCGGCATGCAGAATGGGGCCGTAGCCCTGCGTCTGCAGGAAGAATTCGATCAGGGAGCGAATGCTCTTGGTGTCATCAACAATGAGGATGCTCATCCTGAATCTCCGTTGCGTCAAATCATGATGCCGATGCGGTTGATCCTGTTCTAGTCGGTATATCGGATTGCCACGGTGTCGAGGTGTTGTTCCAGACGATCGATCTGGTCCATGATCAGTGTTGCATCATCCGCCTTTGCAGCGGCTTCCAGCGAGCGCCCATACTCGGTAATCACATTGAATCCGTATCCCCCGCCAGCACCTCTGAGGCTGTGACCGGTAACACGAATGCTTTCCAGATCGCCTTGCTGTGAAGCCTTGCGCATGGAGACGATGTGAGTACGCACCTCAGTAAGAAATTCTTCCACCAGCGGGCGCATGGCCCGATCCACTGTGACCGCGGAATTCATGTCCGGTTCGGGCGTGCTCGGGACATTGCCGTTATTCCCGCAAGTCAAGTTTTCCAGCGCCTGCAGGAAGGTGTGTTTCTTGATGGGCTTGGTCAGGTGGCCAGAGCAACCTGCCGAGGCACTTTTCTGGACATGCTCATCAAAGGCATGAGCCGTCAGGGCGATGATGGGAATGGCGGCTTGGCCCGTCTCCAGTTCGTGCTTTCGGATCAGGCGGGTGGCTGTGTAGCCGTCCATGATGGGCATTTCCATATCCATCAGGACCACGTCAAATTGCCCCGCCTTGAATAATTCGACGGCCTGTTTTCCATTTTCAGCCATGATCAGGGTGTGGAGGCTGCCCTGCAGATAGAATTGGATAAGCTTGCGGTTGTAGGCCTGGTCTTCGGCCAGAAGTAAAGAGAGTCCGGTGGTGGCTTGGGGAAGACTGGGGACGTTCTGTTTTTTCTGCTGCTGAGCAGGAGACTCAGCCAATGCTCGCATGAGCTTGCCATGCGTAAACGGTTTGACAAGAGCGACTTCCGTGCTGGCGAGGGCATCCCCCCCATGCAGCAATCCGCTCTGGGGGGAGGTCAGAACCAGGATGCGGCCATCGCTTGCGCATAGGCCTGCAAGAGGATGCAAGCTGTTCTCAGCTTGTATGCCATCGGTCGTCAGAATCAGATCATAACCAAGGGCTTCGCTATTATGCTCAAAGATAGTCAAGGCGGTGCGTTGATCCGGGAATGCATGAACCTCTGCTCCCAGAGATTCAAAGTCCATGCTCAGGGCTTGGCGACAAACTCTGTTGGGCTCCACGAGCAGAACTCGAGCATCTCTGAGGAAGGACAGCGGCTGGTGTCTCTGCACCTGGATGGGGACGCCGAATCGGGCTGTGAATTGGAAGAGTGAGCCTCCCTCGGGATTGTCCTCCAGCCAGATACGCCCGTTCATGAGGTGTACGATACGGCTGCAGATTGCCAGACCAAGCCCGGTGCCGCCAAAGAGGCGAGTTGTGGAAGAATCGGCCTGGGTGAAGCTTTCGAAGATGATTTCTTTTTTGTCTTCCGGGATGCCGATGCCTGTGTCCAGCACGCTGAACAGGATTTCACCTTTGTTGGGCCCGCCGGAATGCGTTGCGGAAACCGTGATTTCCCCGTGCTCGGTGAATTTGATGGCATTGGAAATGAGATTCGACAGGATCTGGTGCAGGCGGGTAGGGTCACCCTCTATCATTTGCGCAATTTTTGGGTCCACCCTGCACAGGAGTTCGACCCCCCTGTCAAAGGCGCTGGGCGCCATGATGTCGCAGGCGTTTTCGATGACATCTTCGATACTGAACGGGATATGCTCCAGGGTGACCTGTCCGGCTTCGATCTTTGAGAAATCGAGGATATCATTGATGATGGATAGCAACGTCTCGCCACTATTGCGGAAGATATTGACGTACTGGTTTTGTTCCGGGGTCAGTTCGGTTTCGGCAAGGACGTCCGAGATGCCGATGATAGCATTCAGAGGCGTGCGGATTTCATGGCTCATGCTGGCCAGAAAATCGCTTTTGGCTTTGTTGGCGATCTCTGCCGTTTGTCTGGATTTCTGAACTTCCTCCAGAACACGGTTCAGTTCCCTGGTCCGTTCCCGTACTTTTTCTTCCAGTGTTCTGTTGTATTCGCCAAGCTGCAATCCCGCTTCCCGCAGGCTCTTGGTCAGGCGCTCGGACTGCTTGCGTGAGCGCAAAAGCTTTTCGATCATCGAATTGAATGCTTCTTCAAGGACCTTCAATTCGTTGCGACCTTTGGTGCCTGCATCCACGGTGAGATTGTCGAGCTTGTCCAGGTCGATTTCACGTGCGGCAGCCGTCAGTTTGGCCAGGGGGCGTGAAAGCATTGCCCGGCTCATCCACAGGAAGATGACCCATAGGGCAAATGTTTTGAGGACCGAGTTGATCAGGATCAGCATCAGGCTGTGCCAGACCTTGCCAAGGATGACGCTCCGGCTGGAGTGCAGGGTGAGTGTCCCCATGGGGATGGTGGAGGAACCAGGCTCGTAATACATGATTGTATCCGAGTATGTGAGCAGGGCGGTGTCCTCGGGAGTGGAAAGCGGCGAGATTTCCCCTGCGGTGAAGTTTCCCTGATATTCGGTTTCGATCAGGATTCCGACGACAATGGGGCTTTCCATGACGCCGTCGAGAATGGAGCGGATCTGTGCGTCGTCGACATTGTAAATGGCTGTGCCAAGTCCCTGGTTCAGTGTCTTGACCAGAGCTCGGAGCTCGTGACCGACGTTGGTCTTGGTGTTGTCGAATTCCGAGTACATGTGCATGGCGGTGAGTGCCGCCGTGACGATGACATAGATTGCAAAGACCAGCATCAGCAGCCGTGTTCCAATGGAATCGGCAAGCGAGACAGTGTGCTTGGTGCTGGTCATGATATCAGTCCTGGCAGAGGGATCAGGGGATTTCGTAGTCCGGCATGGGGAATCCCCAGCGCTGGAAGATCTTCTTGAGTTCACCGCTGCGGTAGAGTCTTTCCATGCCCTCATCATAGAGTTTCATGACCTGGGAGCCGCGCTCCGAGGTGTTGAACACAGGGTGGTAGGAGCGGGTTCCCACGGTTTCAATTCTGAAGTCATCCATGTCCATGGGAATCGTGTTGCTTCTGATGGAGTCCTGAATGAAATTCAGGTCATCCAGATAGAAGTCGACCCTGCCAAGAATAACCATTCCCAGGCCTGATGTGCCGGATTTGACCTCGCGCACTTTCATGGGCACCGGGATATTCGATTCGTCGTAATAGCCGATGCGCCACGCGATGGAGCGATCTTTCATGCTTTCAGGAAAGTTCCAATCGCCGATGTTTTCGCGGTTGAAAAATGCATAATAGCGTCCGGCGTACATGGGGTATTTGGCCAAAATCAGGGAGTGTAGTGGCTTGTCGTGGCAGGTCATGAAATCGGCCTGCCCGGTGCGGACCAGATGGTAGGCACGTTCCGAAGGCACGTATTCCCGGTGGATGCGGATGCCGTATTGCGCGAAGAGTTTATTGAGGATTTCGTGATAGAGCCCGGTCCCGTCGCGGTTGGTAAAGCCTTCCCACGAAGGCCCGACAACGCGGATTTCGGGGATGTCGGTTGAATCAACGGCTTGGGAAATCTGCGTGGAGACGGACAGGAGGAGGGCGGCCAGCAGCAGGCCCAGAACATAGCGCATCGGTTTCTCCCTGAGATGAGTCTTTCGTTTGGCGGGGTTTTGCGTCTTGTGTTGTGCAAACCCTGACAAATTCCTTGATGACAGACCGTAGCACGTCGTTGTGCACTTGTCAGGACATCAGAGACTGATTTTTAGGAGAAAAATAATCAAATTCCGCCCCTTTGATGTAAGGGGCGGAATGGAATCAGGCAAATATCTTGTCCGGGACATAGGCGTGGGTGCCCTCGATGACGGGGATTCCAGCCTTGACCTGGATTTTTGTGATGATGGTGTCGGCTTCGGGACAGTGGTCGCTGATGCAAGGGCCAACGTGTATTGCCGTGGGCCGTTCGTCCAGAGGCATGTTCCACAGCTTGACCTGGATCAGCCTGGTGACGATGCTGGCGCCCGGGCAGCCGCCACAGCTCAGGATTCCCATGACTTGCGCTTCCTTGCCCTCATATTGCTTGAATGCCCCTTCCCGGCGGTTGAAGGCCACAAGACAGCGCGAGCAACCAATGCAGACATCGTCCATGGTGTTTTTGCATCCGATGATCAGAATCTTTTCCATTGTGGTTCTCCCTGTTGTGAATCGATCGAAATTCAGGCGCATAATGCGCCCTGATTGCTGGGTCGAAGTGGGAAAATGCAGGAAGAGTGCCTGGTTTTTAAGTGCAGTATTTCAGCTTGTTGGGAGAATCGAAGGGGCGAGTAAGTACTTTGTTCAGGCGAGGGATGAGTCTTTTTTGAGTGGATAAGGGGGATTTTGAGTGGGCTGTATGGGGCGAAAAGACTCAAAGCGCGCCGTTCATGAACAGCGCAGGTGGGCCCAGCTTGCTTATGGTTGAGACCTCTCTGCCAGAGTACACCTGCGGGAAGGAGTTATTGACTGACGGGTGCGCTCCTGATGGTGCCGGGTTGGCCCTTGGTCGCTGGCTTGTAGATGATGGTTCCGCTGGACTGTTTGCCCGGGGCGGTTTGGCCTTGAGAGCCCTGAGCAGAAGGCGCTGCTTCATCTGAAGACGGCGGGGAGGTCTCTACGGATTGCTCCGGGGCATTGGCGGGAGCGGAGGCGGGGGTGTCCATGGACACCAGCGCAAAGGCCGGGGCTGCGGCCAGTAACAGAATAGCAAGTGTCAGGGCGGTGATGGTTTTCATAGTGGTCTCCAAGTGATTTGGGCCGTACTCGATCTAATTGTAAAACAGGAAGCGGTAGGTCAGGTCATCCAGTGTTGCCCCATAGTTGTATGGGTCCGAGTATGCACGCCATCGCCACCCTCTGCGTTCATAGCTGTAAGTGATCATGCGTCCTGCGGCGTGAAAGGCAATTTCCGGTCTGTTGCCCGGCCAATTCGTGATACTGGCTGGCCACGATGCCGAATTGGGCGTGAGGAATTCCTGAGTGCGGATGGTGGCCCCATCAGACAGGATACGGATGTCTGCCGCCGCGAGAGCAGTACTGTTGATGGCAGTACTGTTGACCGCGTCCCATGTGCAGGGGCGCAGGGTTCCGTCCACTCTATACGTAGGGGCGGACTGGATATGAGTGAAGAAGTCATCAGTAATGGCCCAGTCACCAATGGTGTAGGGTGGCCAACTGGGGAAGGCGTGTGTTCTGCTGCTGTCCCATTCGGTCTGGTAGCGGCTGCGGCCGCGTTCGCCGTTTCCTGCAATAATGTCGTAGGGCAGAGTGTCTGGAGTACGGGCCACAATGCTCGGTATTTGATACGAAGCGTCGCCATAGAAGACCTTGATCCGGTTGACCTTCTTGCCCTGCACGAATTGCTCTTCCACGCGCACGAGCAGGGTTGTGTTATCACTGATAATACGGCCGTCACCACTCCATTGCTTGGGATAGGCGGCCAGGTCGTCTGTGACCTCCTTGTAAGCCAACCACTCGCGCCGTGAACCGGCCTGGCGCCAGAAGACCAACAGGATGTTGTCGTTCTCGGTGATATTCAGAGGGCGGCTACCGCCTTCATATTCTGGAGCCTGCTGCCATCTGGAGATCGTGGAACCTTGTCCCGGGGGCTTCAGTTCATTGGGAATATGATCGCCTACCACGCCACTGGGCAGAGTGGTTTCGGTGGGGTCGATGTATTTCATGAACGAGAAACCGTAGAAATTAGTGTTGCTTCCAGACCGATGGTAACGCACCAGCACACCATTCATGCCAAAGGGCAGCTTCCAAGCCGTGGAGAGCTTGACCTGCACATCATAGGACAGGCGGGTGTCCACCTTCCAACGATCACTGAAATCGGTTTCGCGTCCCAGGCGCAGTGTATGCTCACAGGGGGTGTTGACCCAGGGATTCTCGCACAGGCTATGGATGGCGGCGTAATAGGTGTGGTTTCCCTGCGATGCCGTATAGGCTTTGATGGCAACAACGTTGTCGCCGTCGGAATCCGTGAGATCGTTGGCATTGAAGTCACTGACATCATACATCAGGATGGTCGGCCCTGCGGCGTCGGCATCAGGGTCGAGCTCCGCAGCATTCTCGACGGGAGAGTCGTAGTACGCCAGCACCTTGGTGGCCGTAGTTCCGCCCGTGGTCACGCGACCAATGGATTGGAAGCCATAAGTCTTGCGCAGGATCAGGGTTTCGCTTTGAAAATCCGCCAGCGAGAACGTGCCGGACTCCGGCTCAAGGCCGCTTAATGTGACCGAGCCGTTGGCTTCCACGGTCAGGGTACGGTAGGTGTATGTCTTGTCCTCGCCATAGATGGCAATGCGCCCGTTGTGGGCAGGAAAGTTGTCCATGGAGGATGGCAGGCCACTGACAGCATCTGCATTGCCGGAAACCCCGTTGCTGGTCTGGTTGGCGATGCCTACGAAGTCCAGGTCCGCACTGGCATCAATGGGGATCGTGCCCGTGGGCGGGGTGTAGGTGAAGGTCACATACTGAGTGCCACCTGCTCCGGTGCTGATGGACCCGGCACTTGCCAGAGTCACGGGGATGTCGTTGCCGACTTCGTCCTGCACACTGATCATGCTCCCAGCAGGGAAATCGATGGTGGAGGAGCTGAGGTCTTCCATATCCTGCAAGGGGATGTTGCCGATAGCCTTGGCGACGATGGTGTTGGTGCTTGCATCGTGTGACGCGACCTGGAAGCCGTAGGAAAAGACATTGAGGTCGAATTGTTGGCTCCCATCGCCAGTCAGGTTGAAGGTCTTGCCCGAAACGTCCTCAAGCATGTCGCTCTTGTCATCGGTTACTGCGGATTTGTTGTATTCCGCCGCAACGATGCGGATGCCAGCCTCGGCGGCATAGAAAGCCTGACGGGCCGTTGCAGAGTGGGCCTGCTCCACATGAGTGGTGGAGATGAAGCCGGACATGGTGGCGGTCACGGCACCCAGAGCCAGGAGCGTGAAGACAACCATGAGCAGGACGGCGCCACGGGGTCTTGTGTTGATGCTGGTAAGGTTCATCATTGCGCGACTCCGGTTATTGCAACTTGGGTGCGTTGAGGTTGGAGGAGTTGCGAGGGTTCACCGTGTGGGTGAAGGCAAGGGAGTTTGAATCCAGTGACTCCATTCTCAGGGTGATGGTGACTTCGTAGAGATCGTCGAACCCGTCTGCCGGGGTCCATGTATTGCCGTTACCGTCACTGTAGGTAAACAGGGTTTCGCCCGAGGCGAATGAGGCCAGATCATCGACCAGTGTGAACTGGCCGTTCATGGCGATGGTCGATCCTGAAATCTCAAGGGAACCAGCTTGGCCATTGTGGTCGATGTAGAAAAAATGGGTGCCATCGATATTGCCGCTATGAGCCTGATCGATGTCTTGGATTTCGGTGAGTTCCACGTGCATGCGAGTCAGAGCCAGACGCGCCTTTTGCGCAAGAGACGCCGTCTGGTAACTCTGCACGTACTGCTGAACGCCGTAGACCAAGGCGTAGAAAAAGGCCGTGGCGACGATGGTGGTCAGAACCAACGCAGAGATCAACTCGATCAATGTGAAGCCAGGTTTGCGTTGCTTTTTCATGCCATGACTCCGACTACTCGGTGAAATAGGCCGTGATGCTTTGTCCGTTTTTGGACATCTGCACCTGGCGGACGTTGCTGAAGGTGTATGATCCGTCCGTTGCACCAACGGAGATGGTCTGGGTCGTGATGGTCACGTCGTTGTCCGAGGCCCAGTTGGAGAGCAGGCTGTTCAGGTTCAGGGAATCTTCGCTAAGCTCTTCGCGGTATTCACTGACCAGTTGTTCGACCTCGCGCATGGTATCGTATTGCACATCGACCATGCTCACGGTCTGTGGCCCCATCTTTAGGATGTTTCCCACCTGAATGAGCAACAGGCACATGGAGAGACCAATAACCAAAGCAAGGACAACTTCGAGCAGGGTGAATCCTGTGCGCTGTCTCAGAGGGCGTGTTTTGGTCATTGTTTTCTCCGGGTTGATATCTGCGATTGCTTTGACAGTTGAAGTGCTTTGGCAGGCCTAGGGTTGTTCCCAAATGACAGGAGCGATTGTTGCGCTCCCCTGTCCCGAATTATAGTTTACCGTAATAGTGATGGTGTCTGCCCCCGCATTGGCAGCGAAGTCGGGAGCTTGAAATTTTACGGAATCGTAGCTGACGTTGTTTGCGGCATTGGTCGCAATATTGCTTACTGTTGCACCACCGCCAGCTAAAGTCGGGTCAAGGACAAGCCTTGCATGTTCGATGCTGCATTGCGAAACTGCAGCGGCCATCACGCCTTCAAGTGATGCTGATTCGGCATTGTCGCGGAGGGTAGCAAAGCGCGGGATGGCAAATCCTGCAATAATCCCCAGTATGACAAGCACGGCAATGAGCTCAATGAGGGTAAAGCCTTTGCACTTCGTGTGTTGGAGTTGGCTCATGGTACAAATCCGGTGGTGGGGATGACAGTGATTGATTCGGTAATGGTTGCCCCTCCAGAGGTCGTCGTGAGAGCCAGGGTCAAAGCTGCGTTTATTGCTGTATTCTGGGAGCTGTCTCTGTAGGGCACCCCCCATTGGTCGAAGGAGATGGTGAAGGCGGGAACATTGATATCTGATGGGGGTGCGTAATTGATGGTTGAAACTCCCGGAAAAACGGGCGTCTGTGCTGCTCCAGCCCCCCTGAAGAGATGGTACTGGCTACCTGTCGAGATGATACCGTAGGGGATGTTTTCCCCCATGGCCCGGGATTGGGCATAGCGTAAGCGGATGCGCAACAGGTCGGCTTCCTTGCGGATGTCGTTGTCGTCGTTCAAGGCCAGCATAGCCCCGGTCATCAACATGCCGAAGATCACCAGCGTGGCGACAACTTCAAGCAGTGTGAATCCCGATTGGCAATGAGCTTTACGCATTGTTTTCTCTTGGTTGGGTTACCGGGTGCGGCTTTGCCGCACCCGGTGAAACGGTTTCGTTTAGGGCATGGTCCACGTGTAAACCTTGGGTGTAGCCGTGCCGCCCGTATAGGTGACGGTTGCAGTGACAGTGGTGTCAGTGCTTGCCCAAGCGACGGAGTACTTGACGGTGTCATACTGCATGTCTGCGGCAGCTGCAGTGGCAATGAGAGCGCAGGTCGGAGTGGTTCCGGCCATGGCCAGGGAACCGTATTCGATGCTGCACTGGGACAGAGCCGCTGCACCAACACCGTCCATGGAGGCAGCTTCAGCGTCCGTCCGCAGATCAGCGTATTTTGGGATGGCGAATCCAGCCAGGATACCGAGGATTACCAGTACGGCGATCAGTTCGATCAGGGTGAAACCGCTTTTTTTCCTCTTGTTGTTCTGAGTCATGAGTTGCTCCTTGTTGGGACCGTCGGAACGGTCATTTGTTTGTTTTTCCATATATTTTGACCCTCTTGTTATTTGGGCAGCAAGGGGGCGATTGCATTATAATCCTGTCATCTTTGTGAGTTCGAATATGGGCAGCATGATGGCCAGGGCAAAGAACCCCACCACGCCAGACAGACTCAATACCAGGATAGGACCAATCATCTCGGACATTCTACCTACGGAATATTCAACTTCGTAGTCATAGTGGGTGGCCACTTCCTGAAGCATGCCGTCTAGATTCCCGGATTCCTCGCCGATGGCGATCATGTTGATGACCATGGGCGTGAAATGTTTGCTTGATTGCAGGGGCCCTGAGATTCCGCGGCCTTCCATGAGCTTGGACTCCAGATTGTCGAATTCGCGAGAGATGGCGGCGTTGCCGATGGTGCGCGAGATGATGCTCACGGAATTCAAAACACTGACACCGCTGGACTGGAGGATGGCAAAGATACTGGAAAAACGGGCCATGGCTGCTTTCCGTAATACTGGGCCGATGATCGGGATTCGTAAGAAAAGTGTGTCGCGTTGAAAGCGTCCCGTCGGAGTTTTGCAATAAATGGCCAGGCCAGCAATAAATGCGATGATGCCAAGGACGCCGACATGCCAATAAGCAAAGAGCATTTCGCTCATGGTGATGCATAATTTTGTAGGCCAAGGCAATTCAATGCCCGCACCAGCAAAGAGAGTCACAAACTGAGGGATGACGAAACCCAACAGGAAAGTGAAGGCGCCGAGCAAGGCGATGACGACGATGATGGGATAGGTCATCGCCGACTTGATCTTGCTCTTGACCTTGTGCTCGTGGTCGATGAGGTAGGCCAACCGTTCCATGACGTCGGACAGGTTGCCGCTGACCTCTCCGGCCTGGATCATGTTGATATAGAGTTCAGAAAAGCATTCCGGGTGCTGGGCAAAGGCCTGGTGCATGGTTGAGCCCAGGCGAATGTTTTGGGACATCTTGATCACGGCATGCTTGAGCTTTTTATTTTCGCTCTGCTGTTCCATGACATCCAGAGCCCGTGTTACGGGCAGGCCCGCATCCAGCATGGTTCGTAGTTGCTTGGTGAACAGCATCAGCTCCGGGGCTTTTACCTTGGCCAGCTTGCGGTTGATGGCCTCAAGCCATTCTGGCTCATCGCCAGCGTCACTCTTGCCGCCCGCCTTGACGTTCTGCGGGATGTAGCCCTTGGCGGCAATGAGTTGCATGGCCTGGGCTTCGTTTTCTGCGGCAATGGTGCCTGTCACGGGCGAACCGCTGTCGGTGATGGCCTTGTACTTGTAATTCATTGTACCGACCTGCCTAGATCAACACCGCTGAAGCGGCTTCTTCAAGGGTGGTGATTCCGGCGATGACCTTGGACGCCCCGTCTTCCTTCAGCGTACGCAGAATGCCAGCTTTCACGGCCGCTCGGGTGATTTCCCGTGCCGAGGCCCGCTGCATGATCATGGACTGGACCATGTCATCAATGGGCAGAATCTCGAACAGGCCCACTCGGCCCAGATAACCAATCTGGTTGCACTGGGCGCAGCCTCGACCGCGGTAGAAGGTATGGCCGTTGGGGGAAATGCCCATGGCTTCCAGAGCGGCGGTGGGAGGTTCGTAGGCTTCCTTGCAGTGGGGGCAGACCTTGCGGATCAACCGCTGAGCAACAGAAACCAAGAGGGTGGAGGCCACCAGGAAGGGCTCGACACCCATCTCTGTCAGACGGGTGACGGCCCCGGCTGCGTCGTTGGTGTGGATGGTGGATAACAGGCGGTGGCCTGTGAGCGCGGCCTGCACGGCGATGCCCGCGGTCTCTGCATCACGGATTTCACCGACCATGATCACATCCGGGTCCTGGCGCAGGATGGAACGCAGACCGCTGGCAAAGGTCATGCCCGCTTTCTTGTTGAGTTGCACCTGCCTGATCTTGGGCACTCGGTATTCCACCGGGTCTTCCAAGGTAATGATATTGATGTCCGGCTGGTTGATGCGCCTGAGCACCGCATACAGGCTGGTGCTCTTGCCGCTGCCCGTGGGGCCGGTGGAAAGGATCATGCCGTATGGCCGCTGCACTGCGATCTTCAGTTTGTCGCGATCTTCCTCGATCATGCCCAGATCATCCAGGGTCAGCCCGGACCCGTTTCTGAGCAGCAGTCGCAGGATCATGTTTTCGCCATAGATGGTGGGCAGGGTCGAGGCACGTACATGCACTTCGCGCTTTTCGTAGTTGAACGAGAAGCGTCCGTCCTGTGGGATCATGGCGGTGGCGATGTCCATGTTGCCCAGGATTTTCAGGCGCGAGACAATGGGCAGAAAATATTTCTTGGGCGGAGCCGGGACCTCGCGCAATTTGCCATCCACGCGGAAGCGCAGCTGGACGTAGTCCTTTTCTGGGCTGATGTGCACATCACTGGCTCCGTCGCGCACGGCTTGGGAGAGAATGGAGTTGACCATGCGCACCACCGGGGCCTCGTCCGCCATTTCCTGAAGCGAGGACACCGTGAACTCGGATTCTGTAGCGGACATTGCGTCTTCGGTTTCCACGCCCCCGTCGTCCACGCCCTCCATGACCTGATCCAGGTCCGAGGAGATGCCGTAAACGGAATAGCAGAGGCTTTCGAATTCCTTCTCCGAGCAGATCAGTGGTTCCACTTCCAGCCCTGTGTGAATTTCCACAGCGTCCAGGGCGTCAATGTCCATGGGGTCTGCCGTGGCTACATACAGCAGGCGGCCCTTGCGGCTGACCGGGACAACCAGATGTTCCTGCACCAGTTCCAGCGGAACAAGCTCCGCCACCGCGATATCAAAGGGATGAGTGTCCGAGTTGTAGCGCAGGATGTTCATCTGGCCGCTGATCAGGTCCAGGATGGTGTGTTCCTTGACCACGGCGTTATGCACCAGATATTCGCCAAGCTTCATGCCGCTCTGCTTCTGACCGGGCAGATGCCCCATCAGTTGCTCCTCGGTCATGATGCCCGCTTCCACGAGCATTTCGCCCAGTCGTTTTCTATTGGTGATTCTCATCGTATTTCCTTTGACCTGCTTCGCAGGATGAAACTCGTTTGCCCATGGCTTCTTACCATTGTAATCGGACCAGTGCGTTGCCGCTTGCCAGTGTGGCTCCAGGCAGCAGGTTTTGCGCCAGAATCCGGCGTGCCTCGTGTTCCGAAAGACAGGGCTCATCAGAGATTATGGCAAAACGGCGCGAGCCTGCGGCGTCCAGATGGGGCAGTATCCGGGGCTTTGTCTCTTCGGGCAGGGTGCGCCAGATTTTGATGGCCTCGCTCAATTCCGGTTTGTCGTCCAGTTGGACCCAGTAAGCAGGGGCTGTACCAACTTCCATCGTGGGGAAATTTACTCGCTGCCCGACCTGGAGCAGGTTCGGGTCGGTCATACCCGGGTTGGCCTTGAGTACCGTTTCCAGCAGGCTTGGATCGAACCGGCCATAGATGGCCTTGATCAATGAGGAAAGACTCTCATAACGGACTGCGGTCACCTGGCCTAGCAGCATCTGTATGAACGGTTGTTCGACGATGTTTTCGGGTGAAGGTGGCGTCGCTTCGCTAATACTTTGCGGCGGCACTACCTCGGCAACGGGTTGAACAGTCACGAAACGTTTGGGTTGTTGGGCTACAGCAGGTTTTTCGGCATGTTTCGGGAGTACAGGCTCCGGAATTGGTGTCCGGGCTACTGCCAGGGCTGCTGGATTGACCTGTTGTAAGGCGGGGATAATTACCTGCTGAATCCGTGCGTGCAGCACTGGGGCATATGTCTGAAGACCGAACCACAGGGCAAGGGCCATTGCTGCCGCTACAGGCAGGGCCAGCCAGCGTCGTGTGGTTTTGGGAGCCAGTTCGTTTCTGCGGGCACAGGCCCGGACCAGTTTCCAACCGGCCTTGCGCTTTTCCTTCATGATCAGACCCAGCACCACCTTGTGGCAGAGGCGCACGATGCGTCTCGGGTAGCCACCAGTGGTTCGGTGCAGGGCCAGATAGCCCAGGGATGTAAAAATTTCGGGCGCGCGGTAGTCGGCCTTGGCTGTGTCCAGGCGGTGGCGGACCATGGCTTTGGTTTCGGACAGGGATAACGGTTCCAGTCGGATCAGGTCGTTGACCCGGTCCGCGAGGTTGGGCATGGCGGTGAGCATCTCGCTGAATTCGCTCTGGGCAAAGATCACGATCTGCAACAGCTTGCGGTCGTTGGTCTCGTAGTTGAGCAGTTCACGCAGGACTTCCAGACAGTGGGGAGGCATTTTCTGCCCTTCATCCACCACCAGCACCATGATTTTTTCCTGATCCAGTCCTGCTGTCAGGATGGTTTCCTTAACGGCCTCTTTGAGCTGCCAGTCACTGAGTCCTTCGGTCTCCGAGCCGCAGAAGATTTCGTGCAGCACCACCAGCAATTCATGCGCAGAGGAGAACCCTGGGTCCAGCAACAGACGGGCGGTGACGGATTCGTCTTCGTCCAGAGTGCGGATCAACTCTCGGCACAGGGTGGTCTTGCCGGTCCCCACTTCGCCCAGCACCACGGACAGACCACGCCGCAGCCGGAGCGCAATCTCCAGTTCGTGCAGACAGCGCTCGTGTCCCTGCGACCGGTACAGAAAGTCCGGGTCGGGTGAGTTGGAGAACGGCTCCATCCTGAGGTCAAGAATTTCGAAGTAGTTCATGGTGTGCGCGGCTAGTTGTCGCTGTCCTTTTCTTCCAGTTCCTTGGCGATGTCGTCGTTGATGTCGGTTTCGACTTCTTCCAGGGTCTTCTGAACCTCGCCGGGAATCCATTCGGCCAGGATGGTGGGGGTGATGAAGATCAGTACCTCTTCCAGCTCTTCGCCCTTGCTTGTGCTACCGAACAGATGTCCCAGCCCGGGGACGTCTTTCAGGTAGGGCAGTCCTGCGCCCCCTGAGGTGTTCCGGGTTCGCTTCAGGCCCGAAATGACAACCGTTTCACCCGAGCGACTGATGAGGCTGGTCTCCGTGGCTTTCTTGATGATCAGCGGGTTGCCCTGCACGGTACGGGTGAAGTCCACCTCGTCCTTCTTGACGTTGATGTCCATGCGCAGGTTCACGCCGTCGATGACATGCGGGGTGATTTCCAGACGCAGGGTGGCGTCCTTCCACTCCACCTCGTAGTTGCCGGCTTCGTCGATGGTCACGAAGGGTACTTCTTCACCGTTTTCGGTGTAGGCGGTCTGGTTGTCCAAAGTGGTCAGGGATGGGTTGGACAGGATGTTCAGCTTGCTGTCCTCTTCCAGGGCGCGCAGTTGTACTTCCAGTACATTACCGCTTGCCGTGACGTATGCCAGCCCCAGTTGCGCGCCAATTCCGTCATCGTTGGGGATGTTACCGGGGAAGTTCATCGCATATGCGGAGCCGGTCGCACCAGGGCGCGTATTATTGAGCGTGGGATTTGCAATTCCCGTGTCGACATCTCGGTTGTCAGCACCACCACCGGCTGACCAAGCCCCGCTTTGGTTGCTCGAAGCATACCCACCACCCCACTGAATACCGAGGTCGCGGGCGGTGTCGCTGGAGGTCTCCACAATGTAGGCCTTGAAGTGGACCTGGGCGCTGGGACGGTCCAGCTTGTCCACCAACTCCGCGAACCGGACCACATCTTCCTTGACGGAATGGATGATCAGCGAGTTGGTGTGTTCCACCACTTCCACGGAGCCGCGGGGATTGCCCTCGGCGTCCTTGGCCAGCAGTTTTTCCATATCCTCGCGCAGTTGTTCGGCGTCGGCGTAGTTGATCTTGATGGCCGTGGTCACCAGGGGTTTGCGGTAGCGGATCTGGTCGAGCTTCAGGTTCTTTTCCATGTCCTCGGCAGTCATCACGCGCAGGATCTGCCCTTCCCATTCCCAGGCAAGGCCGTGGGTGCGAGTCAGGCCCTTGAAGACTTGGTCCCAGGGCAGGTTCTCGACGTTGACGTTGATGGTGCCGGCCACACCGGGGCTGACCATGATGCTCTGGTTGGCAATCTTGCCCAGAGCGCGAAGCACGGCCACGACGTTGGCGTTGCGCATGTCGAGACCACCGATCATCACCGAGGGCAACTCGCGCTCAGGTTCCAGCTCGATATCCTTGGCTACGAGATCGCTGGGGGCTACCCGTTGCGGCGGTGAGGGGCTGTGGCCTTTGGACTGTTCGGCCATTTCCTTCCATTTTTCGTAGAAGGGGTCGCGCTCGGTCGTGTCTTTTTTACAGCCGGCAATAGCCAACAGGCAAAGGCACAGCATGGCGGTCAGGACGATTCGGGAGATGTTGGCAACGCGCTTATTCATTATTGTTGTCCTCGACAAAGGTAATGATGTCTTCCTGAATGGGGATGGCCACCTTGTCCGCCACACCGGTCTCGGCGTTGCGGCCCTCGAGGGTGACGTGGTCGGGAGCGATGGACAACAGCGTATAGCCGGTCTCATCCACGAGTTCCCCTTCTGTGTATTCGGAGGCATTGATGACGGCGAACTGATTGCTGCCAATGCTCATGTAGCCGCTGTAGGTGAAGCGGGAGTCTCCCTGGCGGGCGGAAGATTCGGCTTCAGCCTGCGTGGGGTCGCGCTTGAGCAACGGATCGGGCGAATGCTCACCGCCGAGCAAGGCGATGCGATGTTCTTCCACCTCGGTCAGGGCGTTTACTTCGGAGGCTTTTTGCACGCCTGCCACGAGTTCCGCAAAGTCCTTGGTGGTAGTGCGGGGTGCGGTTTGGGCCGTGTCTCCGCCGATGAGAGTAAATACGGCGTAAACCAGAGCCAGTCCCATTAGGACTAGAAGTATTGCTTGACGCTTGGGCATCGGGTTCATCCTCGGGTTTTGGGTCGCTATTCCAGCGTCAGCCAGGCTTTGAGTTGCATGTTTGCCTGGGCGCGGTCCTCGCGGATGGTGATCTGTTCGATATGCGCGAGGCAGGACAGGGCTCCCAGCTCCAGAAGCAGATTCTGCTGAGCCTCCATGGGGCCCTGGAATGAACAATCCACGGAGATGGTGTTGCTACCAGTGGCAATGGAAGACGGGTCGGGGACAATGGCGTTGGCCATAACGCCCAAATCGCTGGCCAGTTCACGCAGGATGGAAGAAATTTCGGTGATTCTGTCCTGAGTCAGGTGTACTTCCCGTTCATCCGGGATGCCTGTGGGCAGTCCCTTGTCCAGCTGGACCTTCATCTTTGCGTAGGTGGGCATCAGGGCGTTGTGGCGTTGCATGGCGTGGTTGCTTTCTTCAATGTCCAGCCGCTTGCGCTCGACATCCCGCTGCTGCGGAATGATGGCTGCCAACACGAGCAGAATCAGCACCATGGTGCAGATGGCCAGCTTGACCAGAATCTGTGGGGGGATGGAGATGGATTTCATGATGTATCCCCTAGCTCATGTTGATGTGAAGGATGAATCGCAGGACATCGCCTCTGGCTCCCAGGCGCTCGACTTCACGCTTGTGCACCACGGGAGAGCTGAACAGGGGCGAGTGTTGAAGGCGAGCGAGATACGTTGCCAACTTGGCGTCGAACATTTCGGGAGCGCCCTGGACCACCCCGTCAAGCACCATGATCTTTGGAGACTCTATAGTGGGCTTGGATTTTTTCTTTTCGTCTGGATCGGGTTTGGACATGGGCGGTGCGCCGAGCTCAAGGCCCATGGAAATCAGGCGGACGCCCTCGGGCGTCAGGTTGCCGAGTTCGGTGATGGCCGCGAGGCCTTCGTATTTCGTGCTGAGGTCTTTCAAGCGTTTTTGCTGCTTGCCGACGCGGGTGGCCATGGTCAGCAACAGGGGTTCATCCACCTGAGGTGAGAAGGAGGCCAACACGGTCTGGTAATTGTCCAGTTCGGTCTGCAGATCTTTTTGGGTGTTCTGTTGCCAGAGCCAGGTCGCGGCCAAGACAAGAACCAGCGCCAGAAAGACGCCATAGACCAGATTGCCCTGGTGAATGATTTGCCTGTCCTTGTCTTTGTCCTTGTAAGTATGCAGCAGGTTGGGTGTTGCATCGGAGTCGCACAGGGCCAGTCCGCAGACGAGGTTGAACTCCAGGCGGCTGGAGGATTCGTCGGGTACGCTGGGTGCGCCAGGTTTGGTCCCCAGTGTGCCCAGCGGGTCCAGCAACACGCATTCAATACCCAATTGGGCGGATAGTACATCCAGGAAATGGCGGTTGGTGCAAAGGTCTCCGGAGAAGAATATCTTCTGGACCGGTGCCCCATTCAGGGAATTCATATGGTGCCCGAAGGTGCGCTCAATTTGTCGCACGAGGCGAGACATGGCCGGGCCTGCCAAATCAATCAGGGCCTCGGCGCTGAGGTCTGCCCCAGGGGTGCCTGCCGGGATTTCCCTGTTGAGCAGGATTCCCAGCAGCAGCGCGTGGGCCTGTTCCTCGTCGATGGGTGCGCTGGGCTGCTTTGGCGTGGCGGCAGGGGCGGGTTCTGGCTCGGCGGAGGGCGCCGCTTCTGATTCTGTGGGCGCCGGGCTAGTTGTGTCGGCGGCGTCGATCTCAAACTGGTATTCCAGCTCGAAGACAGGTTCGGGTGCTTCTGCGGTCGCAGGCGTCTCGTCGATCTCGATCTCAAGTTCGATGGGAGAGGGTGCTTCAATTTCGGCTGGAGCGGCTGCTTCAGGTTCCGGGGGAGTGGTGAGTCGTCTGTTGTAGGCATCGGCCAATTCTGAAACCAGGCTTGAAGTTCCTGTGTTGACTCCACGGGACAGGACAAGATCACCCTCTGAGAACAGATCGATGCGCGACCAATTGCGACCGATGTAGATGGCAGCGCAGACTTCGTCGCAGCCCGAGATCAGTTCGGACCGGAACAGGGACTGGAGGGCAATGGGGGAGATGGTTACACCAGCGAGTTTGATACTAGCGGCTGCGAACAGAGTCTTGGCCTTGTCCAATACCTCTTTGGGAACCACGTAGACCAATGCCTGAATCTTGGGCACTCCCTTGTCCATGACTTCGCCCTGAATCTCGTAATCCATGACCATGGAGTTCGCATCGAAGCTTTTCTCCTTCATGGCGGTCCAGTATACGGCCTCGGATAATTTGGACTTGGGAACCTTGGGGACCCGGACGTGCCACATCTCTGCCTGGGCCGTGGAAACCAGCGACCAGATCTGGGCCTGCTTATCCGATCCTCTGAATTTTTTGATTTGGTTGGTCAGGAACGCAGCAAATCCCGGCGAGTCCGGCGTGACGCCGGTTTCGAAGGGGACGCTCCAGAACCCGGAGAGTCGGGGGCCTTGATCGGTGCGTTCAATCCTCACTAGGCGAAGGCTGTCCGGCGCAATATCCACGCCGATGGCTGCGCTGTTGCCCGAGCGACGTTTCTGACCAAGCCGGAATCCGGATTGGCTGAAGCTTTTGCTACCGGTTTGCTTGCCAGGGATTGCTCCGTCATTTTTGCCTTTGATGGCTTTAAGGAGCTTCTCTGTGGAAGACGAAGAGATAGAAGGCGACAAGCATTTCCCCCCAATGCTAATGGCTCAATGGCGACCGCCATATACGGTCCACTGCCGCTTTGGTCCCTAAACCTCTGGCAGTGTTGTCTTATCTACACAGTCTGCTAGGAAACTCCTTGCGTTACGTCAATAGGGAAGAACCAGATTTCTTGTGGGGAGCGATCTGGGGATAACTGGGGGTATCTCCTGCGACCACTGGGGGTAAAGGGGTTTTTGGGGTGCTCCTGTCTGTGGTGGCTGTTTTGGGCTGTGGAATACTCTGTATGTGATAACCAAAGAGGAGGGTTTTCCCTTCCATTGAGTTGAGGGTTTTTGGACAGTGTTTTTTCTTGCATTCCATTTTGATTCGTCAACGTGTAAATGCTCCACTTATGGGGCTTCAGGAATGCGTGTCATTTCAAACGAGGACTATGGGTGGGCGAGGTGAGACCGATAATAAGGAGCGAATACTCATGCGGTTGATTGTGTCGATGATGATGGTCTTGTTGATGGTGCCTTCGACAATGGCTGGTGAGTTGGCTGGAGTGGTGATGCCTGACGATGTGCAGGTTTCGGGCAAACGGTTGCAACTCAATGGGTTGGCGTTGCGTAAGGTCGTCTTTTTCAAGGTTTACGTGGGGGGGCTCTACCTGCCCGAGGCCATGACCGATGGTCAACAGGTGCTCCAGTCCGATACGCAGCGACAGGTGGTGATGCATTTTCTGCGCAACGTGGGGCGCGAAGATCTCAATGAGGCCTGGCTGGAAGGATTGGAAGCGAATACGCCCCAGGCTTCGGTCCAGCTGAAGGTGCAGTTTGAGACCCTGTGTGCCTGGATGAGCGATGTTGCAGAAGGGGACAAGCTTGTTGTGACCTACGAGCCTGGAACTGGAACTCGTATTGAGGTGAAAGGCGACGTCAAGGGAGTGCTGCCAGGCAAGCCTTTTGCTGATGCGTTATTCTCCTGCTGGATTGGTCCCAACCCTGGCCCGGGAAAGGCCTTCAGGGAGGCGATGCTCGGAGGCTGATGAATCCTTCGCTACTCTGGTGCATCTGTCTTGTCGCCGATTTTGAGCAGCTTTTCGCGCAGGAGATCAAAATCTAGGGGTTTTGGAAGATAGTCATCCATGCCCGCCTTGAGGAATTGCTCTCGATCTCCGACCAGCGCGTGGGCGGTGAGGGCAATGATCGGGATTTTTGTCTTGGCTCCCAGGCTATTGTCTGCACGGATCGCCTGGGTTGCCTGGATGCCGTCCATGATGGGCATCTGGATATCCATGAGTACGCAATGGTAATCACTCTGTTTCAATTTTTTGATAGCTTCCCTGCCGTTTTCGACCCCCTCGGCGTGGTGTCCGAGTTTTTTCAGGAAATGGGCGATGGCGGTACTGTTGACGCGGTCGTCCTCGGCAAAGAGAATTCGAAGTTGGCGTGGGGCAGGGAGTGACTGACGGGGTTGAATTTCCGGCTCTGTCGATTCACAGGTTTCGCAATACAAGGGAACGCTGAAATAGAACGTCGTCCCCTTGTTCACTGTGCTGTCCACGGCCAGCGTTCCCCCCATCAGTTCACTCAGGCGCCTGACGATGCGCAGTCCCAATCCAGCTCCCTGATAGGGCCGGGTCAAATCAGATTGCACTTGGGTGAAAGCATCGAATATGCTGTTGATTTTGTCATCGGGGATACCGATGCCCGTGTCCGCAACCTCGAAGAGCAGACGGCACTGATCAGGTCCGGGGGGGGTGAGTCGGGAAATCCTGACGCGAATGCTCCCGGACATCGTGAATTTTAAGGCATTGCCCAAGAGGTTGAACAGCACTTGCCGGAGCCTGGTGGCATCACCTTCCATGGTGTCCGGGATGTCATTTTCGAGGAGAATGCTGAATTCCAATCCCCTGTCTTTGGCAATCAGGTCGAAGGTCGCACGGATGGATTCCAATAATTCGCTGAGCTTGAACTTATGCCGAAGCAGATCTGCTGCCCCAGCTTCAATTCTGGAAAGATCGAGCAAGTCCCCGAGGAGCAACGTCAGATTTCGCCCGCTGGCCAGCGCGCTCTCGATGTATTGAGCTTGTTCCTTGTCCAGACCGGTTGTTTCCATGAGTTGCAGCATACCCAGGATACCGTTGAGTGGTGTTCGTATTTCATGACTCATATTGGCCAGGAATTCCGTTTTTGCCCGGTTGGCATCCTCAGCGGATTGCATGGCCTTTTGTAATTGATTTTCTGCCTTTGTGCGTTCCGTGATGTCGTGGATAATGGAAAAAAGCAGCTGTTTGCCTTTGACTTCGATGGGGCCGGAGAAAACTTCGACATCGCGTAATTCCCCGGAAGACAGTTTGTGTTTGAGAATGAACTGCAATCGGCCATTTTGCTCTGCCTTGGACATGAGCTCCCTTATTTGCTCCTGGGGCATAGGATTGATGTCGGGGACAGTCATGGTCTTTAGCGTGTCCCGTTCATAACCGTAATAGCGTTCGGCCGCAGGGTTGGCGTCGTAGATTTCACCTGTTTGAGGGTCCACCATCAGCATGACCGAGTGACTGCTCTCAAAGAATGCCCGGTATTGCTCTTCGCTTTCGCGAATGGCTGCTTCGGCAATTTTTTGTCTGGTAATGTCCTCAAAGGTAACGCCTAATCTGTCGCCTGGCAGAAAGAAAGTTCGGACCTTGTAAGCGCCCTTGATGCGGCTGTCCTGATAGCTAACTTCTTCGGTGATGTAGTCACGTCCGGTGCGGATGGGGGAGAGGAAGGACTCGGTAATGCCCATGCGGTTGGCGTGGGGCCAGAGTTCATTGAATTCCTTGCCTTTCCATTCCGTAAGGGTGATTTTTGTCAGTTTTTCGGCCTCGGGGTTGGCGTATTCCAGATAGAGCCGGTCAGGTGGTTGGTACTGGTAGATGAACAGGCCTGCCGGAATATGCTCGACAACGTCCTTGGAAGTCTTGGAGATGTCTTCGTGAATGCCTCGCTCCAGAGCGATGGCGATTTGTTCGGAGCATGCGGCCAGTAATTTTACCTCGGTGTCCGAGTAGGCATTTGCCTTGGTGTAATGCTGAACAACCAGGGTGCCAACAGTCTCGCCTTTAACCCGAAGCGGGAGTCCCAGCCATGATTCCGGCAACTCACCATGCACATGCAAATCTCCTGCAGCTATCATCTCCAGCATTTGTTTCTTGCCGATGAGAACAGGCCGTTGTTCACGCAGGGGCATCAGCGACAGTCTTTTGTTTTCGGGATCAAAGATGTCTTCCACAACCGGGCAGGAATCGATGGTCTCATCGCGGCAATAAATGAATTCCAGCGTCTGCCGCTGCTTGTTGATCATGGCGACATAGAGATTGTCTGCATCCATTTCCTGGCGCAGCAGGTCGTGAATGGATTCCAGCAATTCTTCAGAGTTCTTTGCTCGATTTGCCTTGCTCAGAATTTCGAAGAGCAGGTTTTGCGTGTATTCACTTTGGTGCAGTGCCCGTGTGCGCAATTCCTCGGATCTTTTGCGTATGGAGATATCGCGGGCAATCCCCATGATGGCATCGCTTCCCTCGTACTGAAACTTTCGGGCACTGACTTCCACGGGGATGCGAGTTCCATTCTTGGCAACGTGGATGGTTTCGAAGATGGCGGTAGGTGTAAGGCCATAGCGATTTGCGACAGAGGGGACCAGAGGCTGAATCTCTGGCGCGTCAATGTCTGTCAGAGACATGCCCAGCATCTCTTCGCGGGTGTAGCCCAGGCGTTTGCAGGCGGCCTCGTTGACATCAATGAATTGGCCTCGTGTTCCATCCGGGAGAACGGGGAAAACAAAGACAGCATCCTCGATGCCGTCGAAGAGTACACGGAATTGGCTGTTCTCATGCGACAGAGATTTCTCCAAGGCCCGAATACGCTCCTTGGCAGAGCGCAATTCGTCCAGAGGTTCCTTGTGGATTTGTTTGTTTGCAGGCGCTGTCATGTGTATCCGTTCGCCGTCAATGACGGTTGTAAAATGTTGTCGCAAATGGATAATGGTTGCGAATCTTACACCAAAAGAATGATGGTGCGCCAGTCCTCTGATGAGCTGGTGGTGGGAGTGTGGCTATTCGCTGTCGATCGAATTGGGAGAGTCGAGGCGTTGCGGGCGCAATGCACCATGAGTAGGTGAATGAATCCAGGCTACTCCCGGATGTAATTGTCTATTACACGGGATACTTCGCCTTCTTGGAGCAAATTGGTCAGCTCGCGTTCTATCTGTGGCTCCAGGTTATTGTGCCGTGAATGCTTTGAGATGGCAAAATGAACGCCGTAGGCGTCGGGGGGAGTGTACGCTGCTCTCTCGAACATTCCAGAATAGCCTTCGGTGATGATTTGGTAGTTGAGATTGGTCTCAATGCCAAGGATGGCACTGACGCGGTTGTTTTTCAGCATTTCTAGTAGTTGTGTCTGCTGAGTAACCTCGACGCACTGGATTTGCGGGTCAATATGGAGCCGTTCGAAGATATGAGCCCCCTTGACCGTTCCGATGATGCTTTTGTTAATATCGGGATACGATCGAATGAGGTCTTTGTTTCCTTTCTGAACATAGAGCACGGTCTGCTGGATGGCGTACGGTGGCATGATGTAATGGCTGAATTCCAGTCGCTCTTTGGTCAGGGCAAAATTGGTGATGAGATCGACTTGCCCATCCTTCATCATGCTGACGCAACGCTTCCAGGGGCATGCAACAAATTCGAACCTGATATTCAGCTTTTCGCCAATTCGGTTCAGGATATCGGCGTCAATTCCCGAGACTGATCCGTCTTCATTGATGATCTTTCATGGCGGGTAGTGGGCCATGGCGACTTTGAGGGTTGTCTCCTGAGCGTTGGTTCCTGTGCTGAAGAGGAACGCAATGGTGGCAAGTGTCAGAATTGTGTATATTTTTCTGAGGCAGATCCTTTGGAATGATTGCATTTCCATGGATAGATACCTGTAGTGAAGCTGCATGATTTTTCAAGACGCTACGCGCGTCATGGCTGATGGTTTGCCATGCATGATAACTCACTCTGGTCTTGAGTGCCATATCCATTTGAGAACCGTGTGCTTCTTTAGCCTGCGCGCTTGCGAAAGACGTTTGACCTGCTGGTAAACGATTCTTCTGGTGATCTGTTTCCAGCGGATTTTGTGGATCCCCTACAGGGATTCGATGATGGTTACCGAGTTTTTGATCTTGAGGTTGCCCCGGTACTTCTTGAGGTAGGTGATCGCCACGCTGCTAACCTCTTCTCCCTTTGACATCACCTTGATGGTTTTCTCATTGTTGCTCATGAAAACGTCTTCTCCCAGAATCATTCCTTCTTCCAGCTTTTCAACGGAAATATCGCGCATGTGGTATTTTGCGGCACTTCCCATGATCCTGCCCAGTGCGGAGATGATGGAGGGGTCGTGAACCCCTCGCATATTCTTGAGCTTCTTGTAGGCTTCGCCTTCGGAGACGGAGGTCCCTTTCAGCTTGTCGAAATCCAGCACGACCCGCAGGATTCGGGCTCCCAGCGGGATGATGTTTTCGCGCACCTGGTCGGCCGGATAGCCCATGCCGTCGTATCGTTTTTCCTGATAGGCGATGATTTCCGCTGCTTTTTCCAGCCGCGGGATGTTGGCGATGAGCTTTTTGGCAACATCCACATGTCCACAAAACAGGTTGAATTCTTCGGCACTGAGTTCGCGGTTTTTGTTGATGCGGGCCAGGATCTGATCGGGTACGGCGATGTAACCGATGGATGACAACAGCGCAGCCGTCTCCGTGAGCCAGGGGTCTTCATCATTTAGAGCCTTGGCTAACTGTCGTACGTAAGGAATGATGCGCGAGGTGCGGCCAAAGACCTCCGGGCGAAGAAGGGCGAGAATCTCGCACAGCATCTTCACGCTACCCCGCAGGGTTTTCTCCGTGAGTTCTTTTTCGGCCAGGATCAGGCTGTATTGCTGGATGGCGCTGTCCAGCACGTTGATCAGGGTTTCGTTTTCAACGGGCTTGGTCAGAAAACGGAAGATTTGGCCCTTGTTGATGGCCGTGATGGCAGTTTCCAGTTCGGCGTAGCCAGTGAGCATGATGCGAACGGTCTGCGGGTGTTGTTGGTGGACCTTGATCAGGAAATCCATCCCGTTCATGCCCGGCATCTTGAGGTCCGACACAACGACAGCGAAGGGGCCTTTGGCGCCCAGCATTTCAATCCCCTGCTCAGCACCCGTGGCGATGGAGACCTCATAGTCTCCGCCCAGTGTTCGTTCGAACGAGGTCAGTATTCTCTCGTCGTCATCCACAAAGAGAATTTTCTTGTTCCCCATGGTCGTTTGCCCCTTGGCTGATCGTGGACTTATGGAAATCAGCATAAATGGTCTCAGAGTCTGGAAGTTCACCAATACCATGAAGTTGTGGTGAACAGAAGTGGGGCGGGGTGATTATTTGGAGTGGGTGGAGCAGCGGAGGGGCTTGAACGGATTGTGCGGGATGTCGTTGGCAAAGAAAAGGGCCACGGTGAGCAACCGTGGCCCTGCGTATTCTTATGGTGCGCCAGGGAGGATTCGAACCCCCGGTCACTGGCTATAAAGGATGGCTGCTCCGAGTCGGTGTTTTGGGTCTGTTAAGTCGTTAAGGTGTTCAAGAGACACACGTCACGCATGAAATCCGGCGTGCGTTATGGCTGGGCTTGAGGTCGACGGAGAGGGGGGCTCTGGTCTTATGCTCAATCTATGGCGCTACAAGTAATTCAGCGACCTCATCAATATCAGCATCGAATGAACGCTCTGGAGCTTGAAAGAGTCTAGAGGCTTCTGCAGCGGCCAGTGGTATTTCCTGAAGAAGTTTCCGGGAAAAAGATCTGTCCAGGCGTACCGTGGGAACAGAACAGCTGATTGTGGCAATGATTTTTCCTGAATCATCAAAGACAGGTGCTGCAATGCATCGTAGCCCTTTGAATAATTCCTCAAAATCCAATCCAAAGCCTTGTTTGCGGATGGATTCGATTTCTTTGTAGATGATGTTTATTTTGTCTGTGTTGACGTCAGCGTTGCTGCGTCGCAATTCTTTGATGAAATTTCGCAGTTCATCTTCTGGCAGGAATGACAAAAAGACCTTTCCTGATGCAGAAATATAGGCAGGGAAAGATGTTCCAATTATTGAATCCATCTGCAAGGCATGGCTTGACGTTATTTGATGGACGACGACCATGTCCACACCGGAAAGAATACTTAAGTTTACAGTCTCATTAACCTTATTTCGCAGGTTTTGTAGGATTGGTTGCAGCAATGATGTGATGTTGCTTTGTGAAGCAATTTGCTTGCCCAATTTGTGAAACTTTAATGTCAGTGCGTAAGCCCCACCGCGTTCAAGCTGCTGTACATAGCCAAGCTCTTCCAGAGTCCGCAAGATGCGTTGCAAGGTTCCCTTCGGGATCGAACACGTCTCGTTGAGCGTCTTCAGCTTCCAGTTGCTTTTAGTCGCCATTGTCTCAATGACGAAAAGAGCCTTTTCCAAAGATTGCATCATGTAATATTTATCATTCTGTGACATTGTATCCCCGGAAAATATATTCTGCTGTTGCTTTAGGATTGTAGATCGAAATTCATATGCCCCTCATTGGTTGTGAGGGGCATATGAATGTTAGTTGCTTTTCGTTTTATTGTCTAGCCAATCGGGTTTGTCTAATAGGTATATCCCCTCTTTCACTAGTGAAATACACATTGCAAAAGTAAATAGCATCATGGGGAATCCGGCAAGGGATATTAAGCCGCGAACGGGTTCGATCCCTCCGCATATGCACAAGACATAAGCAATAAGTCCGGTGACAATACCCCAGATGATCTTGAGTTTTTTAGGAGGTTCTTCACTTGCACGGACGCCTTTAGTCGATATTATTGCCAAGGTTGCAACCAAAGAGTCTGTCATGGTTGCAAATGAAAATACAATAGTGACGACAAATATACCCATCAGGATTTTACTGAAGGGGAATTGCGAGAGGAGAATGTATACCATGGACTCCATGCCAAATTCGTGAATGCCGGACCATACATCGACAAGTCCGCTCCATTGGAAAAAGACTGCCGTTCCTCCAAAGGTGGCAATCCAGAAATGGCAAAAGATTGTTGGAGGGATAGTATTTACGAGTATAAATTGTCGGATGGTTCTTCCTTTCCCCATACGAGCCAGGAAGTGCCCCAGTAGTGGGGCAAAGATGAAAAAGATTTCCATATATGGGACGAGCCACTGCATGGGCCATTTGTCATTGATCTGCATTGTGTTGAGCAGCGTGCTATTTCGGAAGAAATTATTCGCAAAATAGCCGAATGATTCAACTCCAATCCCCAGAATGAACAGTGTTGGCCCCATGAAAAGAATGAGAGCCATAAAAAAGAAAAAAGCTTGTGTGGTTCCAGAGGATAGGATGCGCATCCCTTTTTTCAGGCCGGAATACGATGACAGGACATAAATTGGAATGATGATGGCTGCTGCGGCAGCCCAGGTCCATTGGCCAGGGGTGTAATCAAAGATATGGCCTGTTCCGCTTCCTATCTGCATGAGACCGGCCCCCATGCTGGTGGCGATGGCGCAACAGAGAGAGAAGAGGCAGATTGCGTGTACTGTTGGGGCCACGACAGGGCGCCATTTTTCTGGGAAAATGGCATACATACCCGCAGCTACTGATAATGGATACTGACGGTTGAAGCCTACCAGGGCAATCGCTACGCCGCAGATGGTATAAAAACAGTATTGGGCGATGGTCCAATGCAGAGTGGTTTGAGCGATGGCAAAGACTCCGGCATCTTTGGATCCTGGCGTGATGTGCAAGCTCAATGGTGGTTGCATCATATGAAAGATGGGTTCACCCATGGCCCAAAAAAGTATTCCAATGCCGATGCATCCGCAAAGGGATAGAGCAAACCACTGCCAAAAGGTAAACTCGGGTTTGGCGTCTTTACCTCCTAGTCGTATATCTCCAATGGGAGAAAAGGCGATCCCGATGGTAAACATGACAATGATGATTCCCAACGAGACTTCAAGCCATCCGAAATTGAAATGTATCCATTCCTTGGCTGTGTTCAGGATTCCCGCCAAGCCTTCCTGATATGTCAGGCCTAAGGTGATTCCAGCTATCAAGAGTATGAATCCGGGCCAGAAGGTATAGTGGTTGAGCTTTCTTCGGTCGTCCAATGTCTTTACCTCTGGCATAATCATCCTCCGCTTTGTTCCAAAATCTGCAATGAACTCGTGTTGTTGAATGCTTCGGCGCACTGTCGAAGGGGCTGTCCGAGTCAAGATGTGATTTTTGGAGCGCTATTAGTGTGCGATGTTCGCTATAGAGTCTTATTGTGAAACTCCGTACCGACATGTGGTAAACGTATGGAAACTAAAAAATGATGTCAATGGGGTTTTGTAAATTTTTTGACTTGTTTATTATATCCTTAAATATGGGCTTTAACTCTCTGGAATGTTAATTTTATAATTGTTCAGATTTTTGATTCTAGGGGGTTGACGTAGGAATTAGGCTCAGCTAGGGTTTCCGCAAGTGGTACAAGGTGCCGCATTGTGGTACTTAAAAATTCACAGCCAATGGCGTTTAGTTTTTTTTTGCTTATTCAGGTGGTACGACGTACCGCATCGTGGAACAAGCCGTCACAATTGGACGAGCGAACCTAACAGCAGTTCATTGAGGTGAGTATGACCCAGGAAACTTTGTTTTTGAAAAACACGGAAACCTTTGCCGAGAGTCTCGCTCGTTGCGGAGTGAAATATCACTTTGCATACCCGATTACTCCGGCCACGGATGTGATGAAGCGCATGGCAGTCATTTTGCCCCAGTACGGTGGCGAAATGATGCAAATGGAAAGTGAGCTGGCTGTGTCCAGTGCCTTGGCCGGTGCGGCCTGCACAGGAACCTTGGTGGCAACGTCCAGCTCCGGGCCAGGCCTGACTCTGATGCATGAAGCTATCGGTTTTATGTGTGCGGCAGAGCTGCCATGTCTCATGTTTGACTCAATGCGAGTCGGTCCCGGAGACGGTGATATCATTGGTGCCCAAAGTGATTACTTTGTCGCCACCCGTGGGGGCGCACATGGTGATTATCATGTGATTGTTCTGGCCCCTGCTTCCGGCCAGGAAATAGCAGATATTATGCCTCATGGTGTCAGGCTGGCTTACAAATACCGGACTCCGGTCTTGTTTGTGGTTGACGGCTTAAGCGCCCAGACTACCGAGTCCACCACTTTGCCGGCCTACAATGACTATTCCGCTGAATTTGATACTTCAGATTGGGCTTACACCGGTACGCAGGATCACCCCAAGCGTGCGCTCATCACTGGCAGCTATTCTCATCAGGATGGCTATGAAATGAATGAAATGCTCCGCGCCAAGTATGAAAAGATCTACGACAACGAGCAGATGTGGGAAGCCGAACAGGTTGAAGACGCTGACCTCGTGATTGCTGCGTTCGGTATTCATGGTCGGATGTGTACCGATATGGTTGCCAAAATGAGGGCCGAAGGCAAAAAAGTCGGCTTTATCAGGCCCATTACCCTGTGGCCTTTCCCGGACCGTGCCTTTGCTGCTCTGCCCGACTCAGTGAAAAATATCCTGGTGGTCGAAATGAACCATGGGCAGATGATCGATGATGTCAGGTTGGCTGTAAACGGCCGAATCCCTGTTCATTTTCTCGGTAAGACCGGTGGTGATATGCCCATGTGCACCCTGGCAGAGATGATTGCCGAAGCAAACAGAATCCTGGGGGAATAAATAATGGAAAATCTTAGCGCAAAATATGGAAAAACTTTAAATCTGGACAAATTGACCAGTTATTGTCCTGGCTGTGGTCATGGCATTGTGACCCGGCTCGTGGCTGAGGCCATTGAGAACCTGGGAATCATGGAACGGACCATCGCCATCGTGGGCATCGGCTGTGGCGGTTTCTCCCATCATTATATGGATATTGATGCCATTGAAGCCACCCATGGTCGTGCTCCTTCCTTTGCCGTCGGCTACAAGCTGACCCGTCCGGATAATATTGTGTTCACATATGCCGGAGATGGTGACACCAGCGCAATCGGTCTTGGTGATCTTTTGCATGCAGCCAACAAAGGCATGCCCATCACCACGATCATGGTTAATAACACCGTGTTTGGCATGACTGGTGGACAGATGTCTCCCACTTCTCTGGAAGGTCAGGTGACGGCCACTACCGTCAAGGGACGGGATGTGAGTAAGCAGGGCTATCCTCTGCTTGTGCCGGAATTGATGAGGGCTATGCCCGGAGTGAAATATCTGGCCAGAGAAACCGTCGCCACTCCCAAGGGTGTCCGCAAGACCAAGAAGAGCATTCAGAAAGCGTTTGACTGTCAGGTCAAGGGTTTGGGGTATGCGTTTGTTGAGTTGATCGTTCCTTGCCCGACCGGCCTTAAGCTGAATGTTAAGGGCTCTTACGAACGGTGCGGTAAGGAGATGACTGACTATTTTAAACCTCAGGTCTTCAAAGATGAAACGGAGCAGGGTCATGTTGCATAAATGTATGTTTTCAGGCTCAGGCGGGCAGGGCTCTGCGCTGATGGCGAAAATGGTCTGCCTTGGAGCTATTAAGGAAAATCTGAAAGTTGTCATGACCCAGACCTACGGCATTGAACAGCGAGGTGGTGACTCTACTGCTTTTGTCATTGTTTCGGATGAGCCAATCGGTAGCCCCATCGTTGAAAATGATTCGGACATTGCAGTTGCTCTTAGCCAGTCTATCTATGACAACTGTTTTGAAGGAGTCGTCCCCGGCGGAATGCTTTTTACCAACAGCTCCATGGTTGAGTCACCGAAGGATGCTGATGGTTTTGAACAGGTCTTCCTGTCTGCTTCGGACACTGCCCTGGAACTCGGCACTGTGCGTTGCGCCAACATGGTTATGCTGGGAGCAGTCCTTGCCGGAACGGGAATTCTTAAGTTGGAAACAATTGAAGAAGTTGTGAAAGAAACTCTCGGAGCTAAAAAGCCTAAGCTTGTAGGCTTGAATATAGAAGCGCTGCGCACAGGGTATGCCGCGGTGGAAAAGGAGTCCGGCAATGAGTGAGAAAAGACATATCATTGATGCCCGTCGCTGTAAGGCATGCGGTCTTTGCGTGGACAATTGTCCTAAGGGCGTTCTTGCTATTGGCGGCAAAATCAATGCTCAAGGCTACAATTACGTGATTCAGGAAAATCCTGAAAAATGTGTTCTTTGTGATATTTGCGGCATGATTTGTCCTGACATGGCCATTGGTGTCGTCGCTGAAAAATAATGATGTTCCATCCTCGCTTTGTCGGGAATGGAGCCAATAAGGAGTTAGTCCATGAGTGATCTGCTTCCTCTGTTTCAACCTAAAAGTGTTGCCCTGATTGGTGCTTCTTCCAATTCGAAGAAGTACGGGTATTGGACAGCAAAAAGCCTGGTTGAAAATAAGTTTGAAGGAGACATCTATTTTGTTTCCCGTTCCGGTGGCGAACTTTTTGGCCTTCCCACCTATCCGGATATTCTCGAAGTGCCCGGAGAAGTTGATCTGGCCATTATTGCCATCGCTCCCAAATTTATCCTGTCTGTCATGGAACAGTGCGTTGAGAAGGGTGTAAAGAGCGCCATTGTCGTTTCCACTGGTTTTGGTGAAACCGGACCAGAAGGGAAAGAGCTGGAACGCAAGATGCTCGAAATCGCTCGTAAGGGTAATATGCGAGTACAGGGTCCGAACTGCATGGGCACATACAGCGCGGCCAAAAGCATGAACGCAAGTATCATCGATTTGGCTCCTGGTCCCATGAGCCTGGTTCTGCAAAGCGGAAACTTTGGTATTGATATCAACTTCAATGCCAAGTCCAGGAACCTCGGCTACAGCTGCTGGGCAACCATTGGCAACCAGATGGACTTACGATTCCATGACTTTGTGGAATATGTTGAGACAGATGACGAGACTAAAGTCCTTCTTCTGTACATGGAAGGTCTGCGTGTTGAGAGCGAGGAAGATGGCCGCAAGTTCATCGAAGCTGCCAAAAGAACAGCTGCGAAAACTCCCATTGCCGCAATCAAGATTGGTCGTAGTGCAGCGGGTGCTCGCGCAGCTGCTTCCCATACCGGCTCTCTTGCCGGTAGCGAGAAGATCTTTGATGCAGCACTCAAGCAGGCTGGCATCATTCGTGTCGATAGCCCCGGTCAGTTGTTGGATGTCGCCGAGGCGTTCTCCAAGTGCAAGCCTGCCAATGGTAAGCGCATTGCGGTACTGACCGATGGTGGTGGACACGGCGTTATGGCTACGGATTTTGCTGAAAAGTTCAATCTCGAGGCCCCTGTCCTCTCCGATGCCACACAGGCCAAATTGCAAGAAATCCTGATGCCGCATTGCCCCATCAAGAATCCGGTTGACTTGGCCGGAACCCCTGAAGCGGACATGTGGGTCTTTGATCGTTGTCTGGATGTTCTTTTGGACGACCCGGATGTGGACGGTGTCATTATTGTCGGATTGTACGGCGGTTATGCCGACCTGTCAGAAGAATTCAGAGTTTTGGAAATGGATGTGGCCAAGAGCATGGTCAAGAAGATTTCCGAAGCCAACAAGCCTGTTGTGATGCAGTCCATTTATCAGCCGCAACATCCTGAATGTCTTGAATACATTAGTGAAAATGGTGTGCCGGTCTTCGGAGCTGTTGATGCAGCGGTAAGAACCATGGGCGTGCTCGCTGGTTACAGTGACCTCAAGAAATCCTTGCAGGAAGAGGCCGGGGAAGAATTGCCGGTCATGCCTTCCGATCGCAAGGAAAAAGCCGAAGCTGTCCTCAATGCAGTCAAAGCATCTGGTCGCACAAATCTTGTCGAAACAGAGGCTAGAAGCGTCCTGAGATGCTACGGCCTTGATATTATGGAAGATTATCTGGCCACAAATGCAGATGAAGCTGCTGATTTCTATAAGAAAATCGGTGGTAAAGTGGTCATGAAGATCGTTTCGCCTGACATCCTGCACAAGACCGATGCTGGTGGTGTGGCTCTGAATATTGATTCTGAGGACAAAGCCCGCGATGCCTTTGAGCAGCTGATGAAGAATGGCCGCAGATACAAATCTGATGCTGACATCTTTGGCGTCATGATGACTGCCATGCTCCCCGGTGGAGTGGAGTGCATTATCGGTTCAAGTCATGACAACACCTTTGGGCCTACTGTGATGTTTGGTCTGGGCGGTATTTTCGTGGAAATTCTCAAAGATGTGGCCTTCAGGGTGGCTCCGGTGAATATGCCCTCCTGTCGTAGCATGATTCGAGAAATTAAAGGGTTGGGAATGCTTCAGGGCGCCAGGGGTAGCAAGCCTTGCGATTTGGAAGCGTTAGCTGAAACAGTATGCATTATCTCGCAGATGGTGAACGAGTTGCGCGATATTGCAGAGGTTGACCTCAACCCTGTTTTTGCATTGGAAAAAAGTTTGTCCATTGCAGATGCAAGAATCGTTTTGCACGGTTAATATATCAAAATTACACTATACAATAAGAGAGTTGAGCTATGCGTGATGTAAAGCTTTATCCCACGACGACTGGTCAGAGCTGGGTCGAAATGTCTGCATACAAGCATCATAATTTCAAAGATCACTCTGAAATCAAAGATGAATATGACTATATAATTGTTGGCGCTGGTTACGGGGGGCAGGCTGCGGCCAGGCGCCTGGCCGAGCTGCATCCCGATTCAAAGATTGCTGTTTTTGAGGCTATCAAGATCGGCGATAATGATAGTGGTAAAAATGCTGGTTTCATCATTGATGTGCCGCATGATTTTGGTGATCAGGGCGCTTCTTCTTTTGAAGACAACAAGAAATACTTTGAATTGAATACCTTCATCATTAAGTGGATGGAAGACACCATTAAAGAGAAGGGCATTGAAGATGTGGACTGGGATCATTGTGGAAAGTATCTGTGCTGCGCCGAGACAAAGAGCTTTAAACTGATTGAGCATGAGATTGAAGAGCTCAAAAAGATGAATTGCTCTTATGAGGTTGTTGAGGGCGAGGATTTGTATCGGCGCACCGGCACCAGGTATTACAAGAAAGCTTTGTACACCTCTGGTACCGTGCTCATCAATCCTGCGGACGTTTTGCGGGCCATGTTTACTGTGATGCCTGAGAATGTGGATGTTTTCGAAGAGAGCCCGGTCATGCGCATCGACGAAGGCAGCCCGACCGGCATTGTGCTCAGAAGCGGCAGGAGAGTTCAGGGTAAATTCGTTCTGGTCACTGGTGGGCCGTTTATCCAGGAATTCGGCATTGGTAAGAAGGTGTTTTGCCCGGTGCTTTCTTACGGGGCATTCACCCGCCAGTTCACTGAGGAGGAAATGCGGCATATGGAAGGCGTCAAGCCCTGGGGCTGTACCGCTGGGCATCCCGCCGGAACCACTGTCCGATTTACCAGAGACAACCGTATTTATGTGCGCAATGGTTTCTCCTTTGCGACGAATCTCACGACCTCTCATCAGCGCATCCAGAGGGCAATTCCAAAATTGCGTAAAGCTTATGAGAATCGTTTCCCGGAACTCAAGCATGTTAATTTTGAGTTCGTTTATGGTGGAATGATTAACATGACCATGAACTACCGGCCCTTGATGATGCAGCAGCATCCCACCGTTTTTGCTTCAGCATGCGGTGAAGGTGCTGGCGTCGCCAAGACAAGCCTGCTTGGCTACTACCTGGCTGAATGGGTCAGCGGTATGTCGAGTCAGAATCTTGATTTCCTCAAGAGAATCTCCACTCCCAAACGGCTCCCGCCGGAACCGTTCCTGACTATTGGTGCAGAAGCCAGACTCTTCTACGAAGAGCTTTGTGCCAAGAAAGAAATCTAATACTGCCTCAACCCTCGCCTACTCCTGCATAACAGGAAGGATGCTGATACACCCCACCCAGCATCCTTCCTGCAGGAGTCCTATTATCCAAAGGAGTTTGAAATGGAATTCTTTAATTCGGCAGAATCATGTGAAGTAATAGGCCCTTACTGTCACTGTGTTAAAGCTGGAAATACATATTACACCTGCGGGCAAGTACCTTTTCATCCTGTCAACGGGAATGTCGTAGGTGTGACTATCAAGGAGCAAGCCTTTCAGACGTTGTATAATCTGAAATCAGTTCTTGATGCTGCAGGTCTTGAAATTTCAGATATTGTCAAAGTTAATGTGTTTTTGACCAGCATGGATGATTTTGATGGTTTCAATGAAGTCTATGCTGATTTTATGGGCGAACACCGTCCGGCGCGACTCTGCTTGGGGGCCAGTGAGATTGCCCACGGATGTCTTCTTGAGTTGGATGCAATAGCTTATAAGGAATCAGAGTAGAAAATTGCCGTGAGAAGTTGGGATTTCAAATCGTAATGTATTACCGATGAGGAGAGGAACACAATGGTAACAACAGGCCAGAACAGTGTGAAATATGAAGATGCTCCTTTTAGTCCCGTTCATAAAAAAATAGCAATTGGCACCTTTATGGGCCAAGTCTGTGATGGATACGTTCTCGGTATTGTCGGCATTGCCTTGACCTACGCCACCGGTGCTCTGGGGCTGGACGGCTACTGGATGGGGCTGATTGGAGCCGGAGCTCTTTTTGGGATTCTGCTCGGAAGCCTGTTGACCGGAATTATCATTGACCGTGTTGGAAGAAGGGCGACGTACATGTTCGTGTCCTTTTTCTGCCTGGTCTTGTCGGTTCTTCAATTTTTCTTGTCAGATCCGACGCTCCTTGTTGTTGTCAGGTTCCTTCTTGGCATGTGTGTGGGAGCCGACTATACCGTCGGTGTCGCACTGCTCAGCGAATGGACTCCCGAGCGGATTCGTACGAAGATGATGGCCTGGCTTATGGCTGCCTGGACATTTGGATACATCATTTCCTACTTCGCCGGTCTTTTCATCGCTTCCATGGGAGATATGGGAGAGAATGGATGGCGCTGGATTATCGCTTCTTCTGCTATCTTCGCTTTTATTACCCTTGTTGTGCGCCTGGGGTCCCCCGAGTCGCCGTCCTGGATGTTGGCCAAGAAGCGTGTTGGTGATGCACTGGCACTGGTTCACAAGCATCTTGGGGCAAATTATGCTCTGCCGGAAGAAAAAGAGAAAGTCGTCTCCGCCTCTTTCTTCAGGCTGTTCAGCCCTGAGCTGTGGCGTAGTACTGTTACTTCCTGTGTTTTCTTCCTCTGTCAGGTGCTTCCTTTCTTTGCCATCAGCATTTTCCTGCCGGTCGTTGTGAAGGGATTGAACATCGCCAACCCTCATGCCTCTGGGATGCTGTACAACGGTTTCACCATGGTTGGTGTTCTGATTGGTATCATGATCGCCGACAAGATCTCCCGTCGTGCGTTTCTGCTGTGGACATTCTACGGTGCTGCGGCGATTCTGACCCTGATGACCGTTTGGCCTAATATGCCTACCACGCTGGCATTTGTTCTGCTTGGGTCTTTCTCTACTGTTCTCGCTATCTCTATTGTTGCTGAGTGGCTGTATCCGCCCGAACTTTTCCCTACGGAACTCCGCGGCTCGGGCGTTGGTCTGACCATTGCCTTCAGCCGTATTGGTGCCGGTATGGGAACCTGGATGCTTCCTGTTGTTACTGAGCAGTATGGAGTTACCGTCACCCTGGGGTGCTGTATTGCTTCGCTGGTGATCGGTGGTGTTGTCTGCCAGCTCTTGGCCCCTGAAACTTCCCCTAAATTTGCTAAGTCATAACCCGTATTAGGTGTAATTACGCCATGGTGATGTCCCTCGGCTTAGGTCGGGGGGCATCACCTCGTATGGGCTGATGATTCTAATATAGCGAAGAATTAAGACATGATAAGAATTTCATCTGGCTACGGGTTCGCCGTCCTGGCTGCATTTTGCTGGTCATTAATGACCCTTTTTTCAAAAATTTTATTTGCAGCTGGGCTTTCCCCCTTGGAAATATCTTTTTGGCGGGCCTCCATCGGATGTATTTGTTTTGGAATCCATGCGTCCTACTCGTACTCATTGAAGATCAAGCCTAGCCGGGCGCTGCTGTTTATGCTTTGGGGGATGCTGAGCATAGGCGGACTTTTTTATGTATTTTTCATGTCAATGCAATACAACGGTGCAGCCATGGGAGAAATCCTATTGTATACTGCTCCAGTTTGGGTTGCTGTATTCTCACGATTTATTTCGCGTGAAGTCGTGTCGCGGCGAAGATGGTTGGCAATCGTTGTCGCACTGGTTGGAGTGACATTTGTGTGTTTCTCTGGGGGGAGTCTGCAAACTGAAACATCGGCTACAGGTGTTTCTTGTGGTTTGGCTTCTGGCCTTATATATGCCATGCAGTATCCGTTTTTCAAGTATTGGCAAAAGCAATACAGCACTGAAGTCCTCTATACATATCTGCAATTGGGTGGATCTCTGGTTTTACTTCCTTTCATCCATTTTAATGTCCCCTATTCCACACAGACATGGTCTGTCGTTGTGATGACAGCCCTGTTTACTGGTTACATGGCATTTTGGGCTTACGGACAAAGTTTGAAACGTATCCCCCAAGTCCATGTCGCTGTGTTTTGCAACCTGGAACCCATCTTGGGGACGGTTTGGGTCTGCTGCTTTTTTGGTGAAAATTTCACCTTGGCGGGATGGGCTGGGTTTTCCTTGATTATCCTCGCTGTTTTCATGCTGTCTTTGGAACTAAAGGGTACCAATGATTCGTAAGATATGGATCAATTGCAGCGAAGCCTCTGGTGATATGTGTGCCGGAGCTTTGGCTCGTGAGTTGTTGCGGCAGTGCCCAACACTCGAGATTGGCGGTATGGGGGGGCCTGTGTTGGCCCAGGCAGGAGCTAATGTGCATTTCCCGATGAGTCGTATTTGTTTTTCGGGATTTTGGGATGTGTTCTGCGGCCTGCCGGGAATATTTCGTTTGCAACGCGAGATCGCCAAACTTTGGGAGCAGGATCGCCCCGATGCGATTGTGATGGTGGATTGTCCTGATTTTAATTTGCCCCTGGCCAAAACCGCACATGCCATGAACATTCCTGTGTATTATTTCATGGCACCTCAATTCTGGGCCTGGAAGCAGCAAGGTATGAAGAATATGCAACGATATGTGCACAATATCATTTGCGCACTGCCATTCGAGCCCGAATATTTTCACGAAAGAGGCTGCCGAGCCTTATATGCGGGACATCCTCTTCTAGACGTAATTCCCCTGCGATCTTTGGATAAATTAGACCCGGATCATCACCATATAGGCATTATGCCGGGCAGCAGGAAAAAAGAAATTTCCTTTTTGTTGCCTGATTTTGCCTCGGTTGCTTCCAGGGTTCATCAGAAGAAGCCTTGGGTAACGTTCTCTGTCGCCCGCGCTCCAGGGATAAACAAAAAATACTTACAACAATTTTGGCCAGATCATCTGCCCATGAACATCGTGGAACCTGAAGAGCGGTATCAGATGATTCGTAAATCTTGCTTGATTTTGGCGGCATCGGGAACGGCAACTCTCGAAACTGCCCTTATCGGTACTCCAACCATCGTGTCCTATAAAATTGATCGCCCTGCAGCGTTCATCCTGCGTAAGTTGGCATTTTCAAAGTTTGTCAGCTTGACCAATATCCTATTTCAAAAAGAGTTATTCCCTGAATATTTACAAGAAAAAGCCAATGCTGAGAGCTATTATCAACAGATTATCGCCTGGCTGAATAATCCCAATATATTGTCGGAGTTGCGTAACAAATTGCAAGAAATGCGTCATATTGCAGGACCCTCTGGCGGGATTAAGACCGCAGCAGAAACAATTTTGGCGCAATAAAAGGGGGGGGTGAAGTGAAAATTGGCTTTATCGGAACGGGGAATATGGGCGGGGCCATCATCAGAGCCCTTTCGGAAGTGGACGATATTACTCTTTATGGTTTGAATAAGACCAGGGGCAAATTGGAAGAATTGGCGCAAGAGACGGGCCTTATTCCTTGCCGTAGCGTACAGGAGATAACTGAAAAATCAGACTTCATTGTTTTGGCTGTAAAGCCGCAGCAGGTTCATGGAATATGGCCTGAAATGATTCCTGCTTTGACGAAGGAGAAATGCCTTGTCTCCATTGCTGCAGGATTGACTTTGAGTACTCTGAAAGAAAGTACCCAAAGCATTTGCCCGATTATCCGAGCCATGCCTAACACTCCGGTTTTGATCAAAGAGGGTGTTACCGCCATCTGCTTGGATGATGCGACCATTTCTGAAAAGCAAAAGAAGTTCATTCAGGATCTTTTTCGGAATTCCGGAGACGTTCATGTCCTTGCTGAGGATCAGTTCGATGTGTTTACAGCTGTCATAGGTTCGGGTCCTGCTTTCATCTTTTACCTTATTGAAACAATGATAGAATCAGGAGTAGAGCTAGGACTGCACCGGGACATTTCCTCCCGAATGGTAAAAAAGCTTTTCAGTGGTGCCAGCCTTATGGCGGAACATTCAGAAGAGCATGTCAGCATGCTTAAGGAAATGTCCATTGCTCCCGCCGGGACGACCATCGCTGCTTTAGCCCATTTTGATCGGACTGCCGTGCGCGGGAATATCATGGATGCAATCCGTATGGCTTATGACCGCAGTATGGAGCTTGGTTGATACGTGGCTATTGCCGAATGATGAATTTGTATTGGGATCAATCATCACTTTCAGTCACGCATTGTTATCCATGAACCGCTTCAGGTGATTTTGAGTCCTTCCTAAAGATGTGATTGGCCACCCCCGCCCCTGAAAAGGGGGGGGCACTTTTATGTTAGTTTTTCTGGTCATAAAGACGACAGGATATGACCAGAAAAAGACGCATGTCACTATTGGATAGTGACTTTTTGGGGCTTCGCCGCACGCTTGGAAGATGTGCTCTTCTGGGGCGTGGCTACAGGCTTGTAACAGTTCGATCAATCTTTGCCGAGGTAATGAGCGAGTTGCCCCTGGCACGCAGCATACTTATCCGAAAACGAGAAAGGGGCTACGGTTGTTAACCGTAACCCCTTGAAATCTTTGGTGCGCCAGGGAGGATTCGAACCCCCGGCTGTCGGCTTGGAGGGGGTATGCAAAGATCAATTATGACAGTGCGTTATAGATCTATTTTGAATTAAATCGGTATCTCAAAAAATTTCTAATAATCGTCTTTCATCACCCGATAGCAGGGTGAGTGGAGCAAATTTGGAGCAGATTGAGAGTGGCGTTTGGGGGGATAGTAGGCTTGGGCAAACGATCATGGAGCCCATCTTCCCCTTTCTTGGGAAACATGAAGAAATCTTCAGCAGTGATAGCCTTTGCGTTGACTTGTCTCTAGTCTTTGGATATCGAACAATCTGTTGATCATTGCCAAGCTAAAGCCAAACCTGTTGAGAAGCAGGGACGGAAAGCCACGGGTCTTACGAAGACAGCCGGGTTGCCAAGGGTACCTCTCTTTATTCTCGCCCTTCATTCCTTTTTGTTTTTCTACCTTTGAGTTTTCCATACGCTCTGGGCTTTCTGCGGCCCTTGCTTGGGGGATTCAAAGGGGAAATATCTATGGCTTTGGGGAAAGCTTGCGCTACAGCTATGGCCTTTGCTGCCATGCTGTTGGCATTTCAGGGGATGGCCTTCGCCCAGTCCGTTCAGGACGCAGGGCGGGTTCAGGAACGCATCCTTCAGCGTGAGGAAGAGCGCCGCCGCGCTCGCCAGGAGCAGCTGGAACAGCAAACCAGGCAGCCACCTTCAGGCATTGAATTGCAGAAGGAGCCTCCGTCTGCGCCGCTGGACGATGCCACCTGCTTTGATGTCGAGACCATCAATGTCACAGGCGTTACGCTGATTTCCGATAGCGTCATTGCGGGCATGACCTCCAACTATACAGGCCGCTGCCTGACCCTTGCGGACACCAACGAACTGCTCAAGGCCATCACCAACGAATACGTCGACCGCGGCTTTGTGACCACCCGTGCCTATCTGCCGGAGCAGGATATCTCCGGCGGTACCCTCGAGCTCAAGGTCATAGAAGGTCGCATCGAAGGCATCAAGCTGAACGACGGCTCGGGCAAGAAGCAGAACCAGCTGCTCGGCCCCTTCATGGGGCTCACCGGCGATCCGCTCAATCTGCGTGACCTGGAGCAGGGGCTGGATCAGTTCAATCGCCTGTCCTGCAACAACGCCACCATGAAACTCGTCCCCGGCAGTGAGCCGGGGCAGAGCATCGTCGCCATCAGCAACGAGCCCGCCAAAAGCTGGCGTATCTTGCTGGGCTGGGATGACTCCGGCCAGAAATCCACGGGCAGAAACCAGTACTCTCTGAGCTTCGAGAAAGACAACTTCATCGGGGTCAGCGACATGCTGTCCCTGAGCTATTCCGCCACGCCTTTGCCTTGGGAAACGAGTGGACACGCCAGGGATAGCCAAAGCCTCTCGGCCTATTGGTCCCTGCCTCTCGGGTATTGGACCGTCAGCCTATCTGCCAGCAAATTCAACTACACCACCACGCTCTTCGGCACGACTCAGGAATTCACCAACGAGGGTGACACCACGGTGCAATCGCTGGGCATCGACCGCGTAATCCACCGTGATGCCGACAGCAAAACATCTCTGGGCATCGGTGTGGAGCACCGCGAGGTGGAGAGCCTGATCGAGGGCGTTCGCCTGGTGGCCAGCAGCTATGAGACCACCGACGTCGGCCTCAGGGCCAGCCATACCCGTCGCTTGTTGGGCGGTTCGCTGAGTATGGGCCTTGAATACCACTGGGGCGCAGAGTTCCTGGGTTCTTCGGAGCCTCTTGCGGGCGATGGCGTGCCCACCCCCAAATACACCAAGTGGGAAGGCAACCTGAGCTACTACCATCCGGTGCCCATCGCGGGTCAATCCCTGATGTGGAGCTCGACCCTCCGTGCACAGTACAGCCCGGATTCCATGTACAGCGCCGAGCGCATGTCCATCGGCAGCCGCTACACCGTCCGTGGCTTCTCAGCCGACAGCCTGAGCGGAGATAGTGGGGGCTACATCCGCAACGAGCTCTCCTGGCAACTGCCGTTTCAGAACTACCGAACTGACAAGATCTCGGCCTGCGAATTCTTCGCTGGCTACGACTACGGGATGATCCTTGGGGATGAGGATGACCCGTATGAACGGGGCCGTGTGCAGGGTGTTGCCCTGGGCCTGCGGACTCTGGGCGAGTTGAGCGCCAGCGTGACCTTTGCCAAGGCCCTGGCCGCCCCCGACTTTCTCGATAAAGACGATTTCGAAATCTATAGCGCCGTGACCGTGACGTTCTAGGGGAATGAGATGAAAGCCAATATAATAGCCCGCCAACTTGTCAGTGTGATTCTGTCGTGCCTGATTGTTTTCCAGCCCGGTTTCATTGCCATGGCTCAGGATCGGCCTACGGTGGTCGATCCCTCTGCCCCCGCAGGCAAGAAACCGACCATGGAACAGGCCACCAATGGTGTGCCCATTCAGCAGATCGCCACACCCGGCAGTGGTGGGGTCTCGCACAACCTGTTCTCGGATTTCAACGTCAACAAGATCGGCCTGATCATCAACAACAGCAAGACCATGGGCGCGTCTCAACTGGGCGGCATGATCAAGGGCAACCCCAACCTGACGGCAGGGGAGGCCAAGCTGATCCTGAACGAGATCACCGGGGCCAACCGTTCGCACCTTGAGGGTTATACCGAATTGCACGGCGGTAAGGCCGACTACATCCTGGCCAACCCCAATGGCATCACGGTCAATGGCGGTGGATTCATCAACTTCCCAAAGGTGACCCTGACCACCGGTGAATCGCGCTTTGGCGCTGGCGGGCTGGAAGGCATCGACGTCCGCGCGGGAGACATTCTGGTGGAAGGCGAGGGCATCAACGCCGCCAATATGGACGCCTTCACGCTGCTGGCCCGTGCGACCCGGATCAATGCGGACATCCACGCCCAGACCCTGACCATCGCGGCAGGGCAGAATGCCTATAATCCCGCTGATGGCTCCATCACGCCTCTGGCTCCTGACGCATCCGTTGTCCCCAGCGTGGCCATCGACTCCAGCGCCTTGGGCGGCATGTACGCGGGCCGTATCGTACTCCAGGGCACCGAGGCCGGAGTCGGGGTCAACCTTGAGGGCATTACCCAGGCCACAAACAAATTGGAACTGACCGCCGATGGGTTCATCCGCTTGAAGGGTAAGACCACGGCGGGCAGCGACATGCGGGTTCGCTCCCTGAACGATGATGTGACCGTGGAAGGAACGGTCTATTCCGGCGGCAATGCGCAGCTTCAAGCAGCGAACACGCTGGGCATCAGCACCGCCGTTCCCGGCGAAACGCCCGTTGTGGCTGCTGCGCAACAACTCACCTTGTCCGGTGACATCGTGCGGGTCGAGGATGTGGACGTGATGGCTGGTCTGCAAGCAAATGGCAGCGTGTCGGGCGGCGCCATGCAGGTCACTGCGGGGACTCGGATCACGGGCACCGACGCTGATTTTGTTTCCGGCGGCAATCTGGCCCTGACTTCGCAGGAGATTGATGTCGAGGGCGTTGTCCAGGCCTCGGATGAATTATCGATGACCGCTCAGAGTCTTGTTCGCCTGAGGGGCGAGGCAACGGCGGGCAATGAATTGACACTCCGCTCGCAAGCCGGAAACGCCGTCGTGGAGGGTACCGTCTATTCCGGCGGTGATGCGCTGCTCTCAGCCGCGAACACCTTGGATATCGGCCCTGCCGCTCCGGGGGATGACTCCAGTATCGCTGCTGTGCATCAACTCACGTTGTCAGGCGATACGGTGACCATCAATGATGTCGATGTCACTGCTGGCCTTCAGGCTGATGGTTCCATCTCTGGCGGAACCATGTCCGTTACCGCTGGAACACAAGTCGCCGTTGCGGACTCCCGCCTTGTTTCCGGCGATACCATGACCTTTGCTGCACCCGATACCGGCATCAACGGTGCAACCATTGAAGCGGTAAACACGCTGACTTTCCAGGGCACAACTGCCGGGACGGGCGATGTCACCGTAACGGGCGCGGCGGATGTGTCGTCCCTGAACACCATGGACGTGCTCACCCGTTCGCTGACGATGTCCGGCGGATTGTTGCAGGCCAAGGACTTCACCCTCTTGTTAACCGACGCCTTGACCTTGGGCAACGCCATACTGACTTCTACGGCTTCACTCGACATTACTGCCGATTCGTTGGTCAACGGGGCAGGGGGCACCATCTCCAGCTACGACGACCTGACATTCAACCTCGATACGCTTCAGAACAACGGTGGTCTGATCTATGCGGGCGACCTGCTGGATGTGAATGTTCGGGAACTTCGCAATACCGCCCAAGGCTACATCGTCGCTCAGAATGACGTGGACATCGAAGGCCTGACCTCAGGCACCCGCGCGGACCTTGTCTACAACGATCAATCGGTGATCGAGAGTCTGGCAGGTGGGGTGCGGATCGCGGCAGGCAGTGTGGAGAATGTTTCGGGGGCGGCGACAACAACTTCGAGCGTTGTGAGTGTTGATTATTCTGTAGGCGGAATTAGTGCTCATCCTTCTGGCTTTATCCCGGGAACGACTCAGAGGAATGTATATGAACCAACCACTGATGATATTCGGTCATGGGCAATAAATTGGAAATCTTTTTTCAATGATACAAACAACTTATATGGGCTTCCGACGCAAGACCCAGCAGGCATTGGTCTTGGTACAGGTTTTACCTCAGACGGGTTACAGCAATGGATCTACATTACAGAAGAAGTGATTGCCGATTCGCCGAGAACTGCTGAAATTCTGTCGGCATTGGACATTTCAATCGATGCCGATAGCGTCCAGAACATCCAGGGGCTGATTTCTTCAGGCGGTGATTTGGTGATTAATGCCGATTCCCTGGTCAACCAGGGGGCCGAACTGTATCGCCATGTCAACATCTACCGCAATTTTATGTGGGTTTACTCTGACGCAGAACACGGTCACGGTCATCCTCCAGGACACACTTTCAGAACTTACAGCATTTCTCAGGCCTTCGACTCTGTTCCATCTATCGTTTCCGCCGCTGGCACACTGACCATCAATGTCCCCGGGCATGTGTCCAACGAGAGTTTCAAGCAGGGCGTCGCATACAACGGCAAATTTGCCGACTCCGCCGAATATTCAGGGTTGGAAGTCAGCGCTCCGGTCATCACCCGTCCCACCGGGACCGCCATTACCCCCAAGGTGGTTTCCCTGCCAACTGGCGTAGGCTCGCTGTATGTGGTCAACAATGACCCCGGCCACACCTATCTGATCGAGACCAACCCCGCCCTGACCAGCCTGGGGAACTATTTTGGCTCCGACTATTTCTTCAACGAAGTCGGCGTCAATGTCGCTGACCTGAATACCCAGATTCTGGGCGACGCCTTTTTCGAGACCAATATGGTCCGCAAGCAGGTGCTCGAAACCACGGGCAAGCGCTACCTCAGCCCCACCTACACCAGCGACGCCGATCAGTTGCGCCAGCTGATGGACAACGCGGCTCAGGCCCATGCGGACCTCGGGTTGGAAATCGGTGTGGCCCTGACCGCCGAGCAACTCGCGGGTCTGACCCAGGACATCGTTTGGTACGAAACCCGCGAGGTAATGGGGCAGGAAGTCCTTGTGCCCGTGCTGTATCTCAGCTCCGTGTCCCAAGAGAATTTGAGCCTTGCTCGTGGCGCCATGCTCATTGGCTCCGATGTTAATATCGAAACCGCATTGCTCGACAACAGCGGCGGAATCATGGCCGATGGAACCGTGACCGTCGAGTCAGACAATGTCTTGAATCGCCAAGGTGCCATCCAGGGTGAAACCGTTGATATCACCACCAGCGGCTCCATCATCAACCAGAGTGGTGCGCTCAAGGGCGGTGACGTTAACCTGACCGCCGGTGGCGACGTGATCGTGGAAACACGCACTGACACGCAGACGGCCAACTTCTTCCGGCGCAGCAGCACCCAGACCTACGTGCATCAGGCCGCCGAGGTCACGGCGGAAAACTCCCTGAATATCGTCTCCGGTGGCAATACTTCCATTCAGGGAGCAAATGTTTCCGCCGGTGGTGCGGCCAACATCACCGCCCTGGGTGACGTGAATATCGGCTCCAAAACGGTCCAGGCCAAATACAGAGATGCTCAATGGCGCAATGTCCAGAAGACGGGCAACATCGTCTCCAGTGTGCAGGCCGGTGAACTGAATATCGCCTCCGGCGGCGACGTAATAGTGGCGGGTAGTTCCCTGTCTGCCGATGGCGATGCTGTCGTCGATGCGGCGGGTAACGTCGTGGTGCAGGGCGTTACCAATCGATTCCAATCCGACTATTCCACTTCGGCCAAAGAGGAGCACATCAAGAACGACCGGGTTGTTCAGTCTTCCATCTCCGCTGGTGGCGATGTCATCGTGAATGCTGGCGAAAACGTGATGATGGAAGCCGTCAATGTGAACGCTGGCGGCGACGTGGCACTCACAGCACAGGGTGGCGATTTGGCCATCCTGCCCGGACAGAACACTTCCTATTACCATCTGGAAAGCAAAAAGTCGGGCTTCATGGGGATGGGGTCCACCAAATTGAAGGATCTGAACGAGGTCAACCACGTCCGCAGCGAGATCGAGGCGGGTGGCAAGATCGCCCTTGAAGCCAAGAAGGATGTTGTACTTCAGGCTGCTCGAGTGACTTCTGGCGGGGATATTGTCATCAGCTCTCAAAGTGGTCAGGTCTCATTGCTGGCAGTAAAAGACAGTAGCTATAAGCAGGAGATTACATCCCATTCAGGCTTCTTCACTTGGTCCAGCAAAGGAAAGGGTTCTACGGATGAGACGGTGTTGCATACCGTAATTAGTGCTCAGGGAGAGTTGTCGATAACCACTCCTGAAGGCATCGTCGTCGAATACAGAAGTTCTGGAGATGCCCGTCAGGATGTTGAGAATCTCTCCAAGGTCCAAGGCCTGGAATGGATGGCCAATCTGCTGGAGCGGGACGATGTAGATTGGCAGCGCGTCCAGGAAATCCACGATGCATGGGAGTTCTCCGATAGTGGCCTCGGCACTGGGGCTATGCTCATCGTGGCTATCGCAGCCTCAGCGCTAACGGCAGGCGCTGCATCAAGTCTTTCTATGAGTATCATGGGATTTGAAACAGTAGGGAAAGCACTTGTCGTCTCAAGCACCGGCCTAGCCGCAAGCGGAGTCCAAGCGGCCATGTGCACCGCCTTGACCGCAGCATTTACTTCGCTAAGTGCACAGGTTGCCATCAGTCTGGCTGATGCTGCGGCTGGTGGGAATCTCGGAAAGAATTTGGGGAATATTGTCTCAGAGGAGGGGTTACGCTCACTGATGACGACAATGGTTATGGCCGGGGCGTTGGATTTTACTCATTTAGAGTTTGATAAGCTCGGTGATGCTGGACAGGTATTGGCAGAGACAACTGTTAAAACAGCAACGAGAAGTTTCATCGGTGGAGAGGATCTGGAAAAAGCTTTTCTGTCTTCTTTAGCGTCAACCTTTGCCAGCTATCTTCAAGGTTCAATTTCACCTGAAAAGTTGGATGAGAATGTTAAAATGATTATGGAAGGGGTTGCCGGGGCAGCGGGAGCAGCAATCGTAGGAGGAGACCCTGTCCAAGGTGCCTTCAGTGCTATTGCTTCGAATCTCGCTGGACGCATTAGCTTGCCAGAGTTGACAGAGCAACAAAAGCAAGAGGACAGAGCCTTCGTCACAATATGTAAAGAGGCATACAATACAGGGAATAACCAGAGCCCCCCCCCAGGTTATGAAATTTTAGATGACGATAGGCTTAAGGTGATCTGCGCCGAGACAGGCGCTGACTATGAAACGCTTAAAGGTTTACAAGTTAATGACTCAGGGTTGCATGCTGATATATTGATAAATAGCTCTGATAATAAAGTTGTTGTTGCATTTCGTGGTTCCGAAATGGAATTAGGTGATTGGATCACAAATGCAGAGCAATCTGTAGGTGTTGCTGGTGGGCAATATGAAAACTTAGAAAGACAAATGGACGAACTGAGCAATATTGCAACTTACTATAAATCTGATTTGGTAGCAACCGGCCACTCACTTGGAGGTGGGCTGTCTATTGCTGCTGGATCTACTGGCTATATTGATAAAGTGGTAGCATTCAATCCGGCAGGTGTTAACAGCAATACAATAATTCAATTAGGTGGAGATATTGCGAATGTGAATAAAATAACGACATCGTACACATCGCGTTCAGATCTTTTGTCTGCACTTAATAATGTCATGGATATGGTGTTTGATCTTTCAGTTGGAAACCAAGTGACAATTGATGGTGCCGGGTTTCATGGAATTGAGGGTTTTAACTCTGCATTCGGAATCAATCCGTAAAATGAGGTGATGATAATGATTAAGGAGATTGCTTTTACTATAGTAATGCTTCTTTGTTCAGTGCCTGTGATTGCAAGCGATCTGCCTGAAATTACTCAAACCATGAAGCTCTACGAAGGTGTTCTTACATTTCCACCTCCTTTGTGGATTAATGATGTCAAGGAGTTGGGTGGCTCAATATATCACCGTGAACAGAGAGGGAATTTGTTTACGCTGGAACAGATCCCCAAGGGGCAAGAATTCGACTCTTGGACTCAGCTTCACGGGGTTTATGGGTACTATTTGCCTGAGTACGACATGGATCGCTTCCTTAGGGAGTCGATCGGAGCTTTGGTGGTGGGTTGCAAAGTTGAGCCTAAGATGGGGGTTGCCCGCAACGACAAGGGCGACATAATGCTCTCATATCGATGCGATGAACTTCAGGATGAACTGGTCAAAAATGGAAATAATGCTGAGCGAGCAATTGTCTTTGCGAGCCAAGTTCGTCAGTCTTTTGCCAAGGTGTACCAATCGTGGAGAGGTGCAACAGAAACACTGGAAAAATTGACTTTTACGAAGTCTGTTATTGAGGAAGCCACAAAGCGAACGCAGGCTATTCGTTTTTTTGGTGCCCAGCCAAAAGAATGATGCAGAAAATAGGGAAATTAGGAATTGAATTAGGGGTGAATTAGGGGGACAGAATTGAATTAGGGGGACACCATACCTATTTCTTGACTTCTGATGTGATATCGGTTTTCTGTTTTCGATGCCCAGAATCCGTCGTATCGTCCTTCCCGGTGAGCCGCACCATATTATCCAACGGGGCAATCGCCGCTTGCCCGTTTTCTTTTGCGAAGAAGACTACCAGTACTATATCGAGGTCATGCGGGAGTGGTGCGACAAGCGCTCTGTCTCGATCTGGGCGTATTGCCTGATGAGCAATCATATTCACTTGATAGCAGTGCCCGAAACTGAAGATGGATTGCGTTTGGCCATTGGCGAGGCCCACAGGCGCTACACCCTGCGGGTCAATCGGCGAAAGGGGTGGACAGGGCACCTCTGGCAGGGACGTTTTTCATCGTTTGTCATGGATGAACCTTACCTCATTGCCGCCGCGCGATATGTCGAGCTGAATCCCGTCGAGGCGGGAATGGTCAAAACCCCGGCTGATTACAGATGGAGTAGCGCCAGGGCGCACCTTGCTGCAAAGGATGACCAGTTCGTAAAGGCAGCGCCTCTTCTGGGGTTGGTTCCAGATTGGGGTTCATTTCTCAAGCATCCCGTAGATGAGGACGTTTATGGCCTAATGTCTCAACACGAAAGCACGGGCAGGCCCCTTGGGTCCGAGAGTTTTTTCGATCGTATCCAATCGTTGTTTGGCGTTGACCTGCGCCCCAAGAAGCCAGGGCGAAAGATAATTAAATAGGTATGGTGTCCCCCTAATTCTAATTCTAAAGATAATTAAATAGGTATGGTGTCCCCCTAATTCTCACATCGTAAGTGATTCACATTTAAATATTACAATTGTTGTTTACTAATACTCATATAGCTCACTACATTCATTCTACCCCAATCTTTTCTTTTATTTGTACGTATGCTTTTTTTAGGGTCTAATATATACATCTCTCTATCATCACGTACAAATACCACCCAATGCCAATATTCCACCCCTTCAGCATCAAAGTGTCTATTGATTTTAAATAAGCATAAATCAGGTATCTTCGATATATTTTTGAAGGAAAAACGAATTAAACGAGAACCTTCAAATCCAAAAATATTGAGTAGTGATTTCACATCACGCGATGTTGTTAGATATCCATTCTTTGCTAGCCCAGTGAGTTTTTCAAAAGCCTTCTTCCTTACTTCTGCATAAGTATGGTTTGTAACCATTGCAACGCAAGCAAGTCCACAACCATTGACGTCCGATTGTATAATTCTACGAATCTTTTTTTTGGGTACTATCATTGCTGTCCAGCTAAGGGTTGTAAAATATTTTCAAAATTCCAAAGGATTATGTGTACGCTAATGGGATTTTTCTCAACCCATTGCATTCCAAGGATATTTTGAGCATGAGCCACCATTGCGCTCTTCTCTCCCAAACGCTATCCCTGATCCCCATACATGTTTTCCAGAGGCTGGAAAACAGGCACAAAAAAGACTGCTCTTCCAGCAATTTTGGATTCAAAGAACTGTTCACCTTCCTACTGCTTTGGAGTTCGCTTTTCGATTATCAGCTAGGGGTAAATGCCCAAAGTAGTTACACGGTGACTGACCAAGGCAAAATTATTACTCGTCATCATCATCGTCGTCATCATCGCCCAGGTAGTCATCGTTGTTGGGGTTGTGTGCATCTGCCCAGTCATCCATGTCAGCGTCATTGTTTGGGTTGTTGATGTCTGCCCAGAGATCAAGTTCATCTTGGTCCATGCTTGAGGGGTTTGGCATGTTGTCTCCTTGAGTTTTTGGTCTTTACAAACATTGGTCTAGTCGTCAGGAAATTTAAAAAGTGTTATTACTTAGCTTATAAAATAATTAAGCGTCTTGATTTGGTCAAGAAGGATGTATTTCGGAAGGAAAATGTTTTTTTGTCCACCACGTCCACCACGTCCACGACATGATGCCCGGCCTGATTTATCCTGCCGGGCATGTCTATTTGGTCAACACAAGAGCTTGAGCAGCAGTTAGCCGCCTGGAAGAAGGCGCTTCTCTCTGTGTCGCGGGGTAAAGCGTATTCGATAGCAGGGCGCACGCTCACGCTGCAGGACGCGGCGGAGATCCGCACTACCATCGAATGGCTCGATGCGGAGCACCGCAAGCTCATTGGTCAGTCCGGCCCTGTCTTCGTTACTGGGCAGGTCGTGCGATGAGGGCTCCCGCGCTGACTCGTAAGCGCTCCTTGCGTATGGCCTCCGCCCTTGGTCGCTCCATGCCGTCTATCTCGCGCGACGCCGGGCGGCATCGCGGTACCCTCAGCAACTACCGTCCCACCCGCACGACCATTTCCCACGAGGCTTTCGAGCGTGGCACCGCGCAGACTCGTTCCGAGGATTTGACCGCCAACGATTGGGCTGCCGCCTCGGTTGTCGATTCCATGACCGTGAACACGGTCGGCTCCGGCATCAAGCCCCAGGCTCGCGTGAACTGGAAGCGCCTGGGCATTTCGCAGGAAGCGGCCAAGGACTTGAACGAGCAGATGGAGTGGGCCTGGCGGCTGTGGTCCGCCGGAATTAGGGGGACACGGAATTAGGGGGACACCATACCTATTTCTCAATTTTGGATTCGATATCGATCCTAAGCTGACCTGCCTAGAGTGCCACGTGTGGTCCTTCCCAGCGCTTCCTCCTTCCTTCTCACCCCTCGAACCGAAATGGTTCACTGTAAGCTTTAAAGAAAAAGGCACCGGTAAAAATACCGATGCCTTTGGTTTTTTATGGTGCGCCAGGGAGGATTCGAACCCCCGGCCGTCGGCTTAGAAGATGTATGTAAAGATCAGTCATAACAGTGTGTTGCGATTTATATGTAAATTAATTCGGCATCTTGAAAAATCTTCATTCATCACGATTCATCACCCGATAGCAGGGTGAGTGGAGCAAATTTGGAGCAGATATGGTCCTGCTTGGCGGGGTGCTCTGGGGACAAACTCCTCGAGGAGTTGTCTGGAATCTGATGCAAGACATTAGCTCTATAGCGATTGAGGCAAGCATGAAATTTGTGGCCGATCTGGATGGGGTCGAGATGATGGCGCACTGAATGCCGCTCGGTATTTAAGGGGCCAGATTTTCAATTTTGGCACGTTGCGATAAGCAAAACTGATCAGCACGCTTTGCTCTCTCCAAGGCCGTAACCATTTATCTCGTCTTCTTTTCAGCGTATGGCAAATTCAGTTTTCAACACGTGCCCGGAGATCCCCTGCACGTCATGGGAGTAGAGCCAAGTGAACGCTGAGCGTCGCCTCTAGCGACCATTGGGGAGCTTGACCAACTGCTGCGCAGCGGATTCCTTTTTGGCCGCGGAATGCCATTCGATGACCTCCCGTAAGGTGATCATCCGTTCAGCGTCCGGCGCTTCGTCGTACTGTTCGAGCACGGTCTCCTTGGCCTCCTCGAGAATCTTTACGCCCTTGGCCGTGCGTGCGATGACCGTCGTCCAGCCTTCCGGGGCGCCGATGCCGCCAAAGGATAGATCGGCGAACTCGGAGGTGTAGTCATCGCAATACCGGCAGGCCTTGCGCTTAACGAAGTCCAGTTCGTCGAGGCGCAGGGAGAGTTGCTCGCCGTTCTTCAGGCGAACCAGGAAGCGGTCTCTGATGTTGATCTTGTCGACTTCTTCCCAGGAGAAGTTTCCGATGCGTTCGATCTTCTCCCTGCGTTTGTCGCCGAAGACATAGCCGCCGGAGCAGAACAATCCCAACAGGCAGTAAACCGATTGCGAAGGCACTACCCCCAAGGTTTCCATCTTGCGCACCGCGTTGATCTGGCAGGGTGTGCCCACCACGGCAACATTGGACAGCCCCTTGTGTGTGGCAGGGCCAAGCATGCGCATGGAAGGTGAATAGGTCGAATAGTCCTGAGCATAGAGGGAGATGGCTCCGCTGACAGAAAAGTCGAAGCTAGAGCCCGCGGATTCGATGACTTGGTCGGCATCCGTAGCCAGCCAGGGGATGCGTTTGAACGGGCCGGCCTGTCGCGTTACCGCCGCGCCGTCGATGAGCTTTTCTTCGAAGAGGTGGGAGAGGATGGCGGTCACCGTGCCCCCGTCCGTGGCGCGTGTGCGAAGTGCTTCGTCCCGCGCTCTGAATACGCCGATTTGCTCGGTCCGGCCTAGGGGTGGCTGCCAGCCCACCTTGGCCTTGAGCATCTCGTTCAGGTCGTCCACCGCCGGGCAGATCATGTAGCAGACTCCGCATTCGATGCACTTGTTGGGATCCCGGAACATGGGGCGTCCGGTCTCCGAGAGTTCTAGCGCACCGTAGTTCATGGCCGTGCAGAAGGTCACGCAGGCGCCGCACTGGTGGCAGCGGCCCTTGCGCTGGACATCCCGGATCAGGCTCTTGAAGGTGCGCGTCTTGGTTTTGCGGTAGCCTTCCTTGTATCGGGCAACGATGTCTAGGACGCGGTCCTCAAGGTAGCGGACCTGGGTTTCAATCTCCTCGGGGGACAGGCGGCGAATGTTCTGCCCCAAGGTCGTGGCCGCGTTTTTCTCCATCCCCGTGATCGCGTTGACCACGTCGGCATCGACCTCCCCTTTGGGGGGGAGCAGGCCGCACCCGCCGACGATTCCGGCGAAATCGTTGCCCACGAACACGGGCAACGCGATGTTGAGCAGGCCGGCCTGGCAGGTGCCGACGATGATCTTTCCCTCCTTGCGGACCAACTCGGCCATGGCCTTGTGGGATTTAGCGCAGACGCTTTCTTCCCTGTGAGGCTCCCCGCCGCGGATGATCGGACAGAGCTGGTTCGCCCATCTTCGTTTTTCGATCACGTGATCACCCGCCGCGTCATAGGCATAGGCGGTCATTCCCGAATGGTCGTTGAAGTCGGCGCCGAACTTCTTCCATTTGTCGGATGAAATCAGATCCTTCATTTGCATGGGGGACTGGCCTCCTCTTACGATACGAGAACCAAGGGCGGTGGCGGCGGCTCCGCACCTGGGGGCCGCCGCCGGGATTTCGCCGGAATCAGAACTTCGCCAGCGTGAAGATCGGGCTGCGCCGGCGCAGGTAGTCTTCCGTGACGTAGCCATCCCCAAAGCCGTATTTGTCGGCAGCTCCGACGATTACGTCGAATACCTCGGGGCGCAACAGGTTGTCCGTGGGCCGGATTCCGGTGGAGAGCAGACTGCAGACGCTCTTGGATTCCAGCAGGTCCACCTTGTCCGGGTGCGCGCAGAACCCCGTATAGGTCACGCCCTGGCAGTGGCTGCAGTAGAACCATTCCTTGGACAGGATGGATTCCAGGCCCAGGTCGGGAAGGTCCTTGAAGGCGAAGTGGGCGGCGTAGGTGTCGCCGAAGCCCTGTGGATGCGCGTGGTTCTTGCCGAAGATGTGGCCGGTGCAACCCATGTTTTTGCGCATGATGGCGTGTAACACCGCCTCCTTGGCGCCGGCGTAGCGGCGGTCCCAGAGCAGCATGGTGGTCAGGTGGACGCTTTCCTGGAAGTAGCCCGACTTCTGCAGTTCGTGGTGGCCCAGGAGCACGTTTTCGTCGATGCAATCCCCGATGCTCTTGTCGCCCACCGCGCAACTGACCATGATGCCCCTGGCCCTGTGCTGGAACCAAGCCATCTTCATCATCCATTCGTGCCCTGTATGCGGCACGTCGGTGGTGTGGAAGGCCACCACCCGCTTCCAGCGGCGCCGCTTGAACTTCTCGCGTAGCTGCTTGGGCGTGTAGAAGTACCTGTCGTACGGATCTTGGAAGATGGGGGGATTGATCATGGTCACCTTGCCGCCCAGGAACCAGTCCTCGAGGGAATGGATCAGCTTGATGCCAGGGTGGTCCACGTTTTCGGCGCTGTAAATCTGGTTGGCCATGTAGTCCTTGTCATAGGAATAAATGTCCTCGACCTCCAGCACCGCAAAGGGGACGTTGTGGTATTCGAGCAGGAGCTTGTGCCCCACCTCAATCGCCATTTCCCTGCAGTTTTCCTCGCTGATATCGTAGAGAATGGGCAGCGACCAGACGTAGCCGTTGGGCAGCATCATGGTGGTGAGGACACTGTCCAACTGCTCCTTGGTCATGAAGCCTTCCAGAGGAGAGAACACCCCGTAGGCGATATTGACGATTTCACGGGCAGTCTTTCCCTTGAGGCGCAGCGTGCCTTGGCATTCACCTGCCATCGTCGTTGCAAGCTGTTTGTCGGTGATTATCCTGTCCACGAGCTGACCGCCATGCGGAGACAGTGAGTTATCCACCGTTACCGAGTTCATTGGACACCTCCGTTATTTCTTGTTCCTGGTGAGGATGTCCTCAAGGCGGCGCTTCAGGTATTCCCCTGCGGCGTCGATTTCCTTGGGGTTCAGCCGTTCGATTCCCTTGCTCAACTGTTCGATTTTCTGTGCGCTCAGGCCCGTTGCCAATCCCACCTTCAGTGTGTCGATCCGCCCTCCGCTGGGCAGTAATCCGCAGCAGCCTAGATACCCGACGAAGTCCGTGCCCAGAAATATCGGCATTGCGATGACGAGCAGTCCGGCCGCGCAGGTGGTGAGCCGCATTTCGTTCCGTTTTAAGGGGAGAGCCTCGATCGCGCTTGGTACCTGGGCGCAGATCTCGGCGAGTCCCTTGGCGTCCCTCCTGATTTTGGGGCACAGCGGATTGGCCCAGTTGCGGTACGCGGTGATTCGGATGCCAACCTCGTCGATGATACAGCAGTTGAAACCCGAACGTTCGTTCAACTCCTGCTCCAGTGCGATCCATTGTTCCGTCGGTATGAGGTTGGACATTTTCATGGAGCACCACGCCTTTTGGTTTGTGGCCCCGCGGATCGGCCATCCCGCTGGTTCATCCAGACAAAAGCAGAAAGGATGCCAACGAAAACGGGACGCTTTGTGTTTTAAAGGTTCGTAAATTCAGTTGCTTGAAAATAACAGATTTGGCGTGTGCGTTTGTGTCTCGGTGCGCAATCGCTCCAATGGTACAGTTTGTCACATTGCAATGTGTCATCTTGAACAGCCCAGTACGATCGCTCATTGTCCTTTCCTTGCTACAGAAATTGCGGTTCGGGGCGCGGTGCAGGCCGTTGCCGCTCCGACCGCGAGGCGCTTGCGGCTCGCGGCGAAGTCCTTGAATACGGCGTCGTCGTAACGGGCATGACAGGGCAGGCATGGGGTGACCTCGGCAGCGGCGCGCCGTTCGTCTGCGTTCAGTTTCCTGCCGCCGTCCGGGAAGGCCTGCCACGCGGGATTCCCCAGGGCCTCTAGGCTTGGGCCCAGCAGGGCCAGATGGCAGTCCTGGCATGTTCTGGCCGGGGGGACCGTGGAATGCGGATCGAAGAAGGCTATGGCGTTTCGTGCCGGGGCCATCGGGGTCCGGCCTTGTTCCGGGCAAAGGTCCACGCGCACCTCGCAGGGCGAATACGGGGCCAGCCGCCCTGTTGCGTCCACGGCCAGCGGCGGATCCTCGAAGCGCGTGTGGGAGGCGCTTTCCTGCCATTTGCCCGACGTGTGTTCGTCCGCCAGGGCATCATACTGCCGCCCGGTGGGATCGAGTTGGACATGGCAACCGTAGCAGCGGGGCATGAACCGACTGTGGCAGGCCTGGCAGGTCAGACGTTCATGTCCAGGCAAGGCGTGATGCTCGGCGGGGTTGGCAGGTAGGGACAGGAGAAGCGGCTTGCCGTCCAGTTTACGAAAGAGCAGGGCCTGCGGGTTTTGCGGTTGTCGCGACGGACCGTCTCCGGGCCTGGTTGACAGCTGCAGGGCGTAGAGGGGGGTGGCCCCGCGGCTGGTTGTGGCTACGGCCCGTGCCTCGAAGGTGGGAACCGCGGGGTTCAATTTCGCCATCCGGGCGGCTTCGGCCAGGGCGTCCCGTCCGGATGAGAATCTGGGAGCGTGGCAATCCTGGCAGGCCACGTCCAACTGGTCCCGCAGACGGCGGTGGGCCAGGCCCCCGCCCATCAGTTCGGTTCCAGTGTGACAGTCGATGCAGACCATCCCCGCCTGGAAATGGGCGTCCGGCGGGATGGACTGGAAGAATCGTCCTCCCGAGAGCCGACGGGCGTTGAGGGTTCCTTGCGTGTGCGGAGTGCCGTAGCCGTTGGCTTCCCACTGGCCCTGGTAGGTCAGGCCCACGCGCGCCGAGCGGTTGTGGCAGCGCACGCAGTTATCTAGGGGCACCTGCATGGACAGTGCGCAATGGTCGAATTCACCCGCGAGCAAGAAAGCTTTTCCGGGACTGGAGACCACGTGGCAGGCGCTACACCCCCCGCCCCGTGCCGTCTGTTCTCCTCGCCCGCGTCCTTTGGGCCACCACAGGTGGCAGGCTGCGCAGAGCTTGGCGAAATACTGTTCGGGGGCCGTTCGGACGGTTGGGGCTTGGTCCCAGAGCAGGGCTGCGTTGCGTGGGCCGTGATCGATGCCCCAGAGAGAGTCCAGGGCTCCCAGGATGCCGCTGGCCGTGGCCATGACCGAATGCTTGACCGCAGGGACCATGGCCGGATGGCATTGCCGCTGGCCGCAGGTCTGCGCCGCCACGCGCAGGTCGCCAGGGTTGACCACCATGCCTTGGTGGGCTCTGTCGGCCTCGAAGGCGTGGGGGTTGCCGAGGTGGCAGGACGAGCAGCCCATGGTCACCGCGTCATGGGCTGCAGATCCCAGCCCTCCGCGTGCCATATGGCAGGATATGCAACCTTCGCGGGGATTGCCTCTGGAGGCGGCCAGATGGTTTTCCTGCCGGGTCACGGTCGCGGCCAGGACGAGAAAGGCAAGCAGGATGATGAGCGTCCGCATGTTTCCTCCTTCAGGCCAAGGCCCGTTTCAGTTCGAGCAGCAGGTACAACCCTACGCAGATCAGCACCGCGTAGTGCGCGGGCTTGGCCCAGCGCCCTCGCAGAATGGGCAGGGCCGCGACCAGCACGAAGAATAGTCCGGGCAGGATGATGCCACCCCAGAGGGGGGGCATGAGTCGTAAAAGTTCCTGCAATCCCAGTAAAAACCAGGGGCCGGACGCCCCGTCCACGGGCATTCCTGGGGGTGCGGGCAGGCCCAGGGGCACGGTCACGGTCCACCCCCCCAGGAGGAGCGCGGCAATGGCCAGTGTGTTGTTGTCGGGCCGCCAGGAGCGCAGATGCCCATGCAACAGGGCGAGCAGCGCCACGGGTAAAATGAAGCAATGGGCGATGTAGGGCGGCAGGAAAAAGGACTGGCCCTCGCCTACGGCCAAGGGAGCCAGCCACGCTCCCACAAGGGGCACGGCCCCCGCGAGGTTCTTGAGGATGGTCCCGGCCAGCACGGATTCCTGATCGCCCTTGAGAATGAAGCCCGTGAGCAGGAGCAGGAAACAGATGCCCAGTCCGCCGGTCAGGCGCAGCCAGACTCTGAGGGAAGTGCGGGCAGAGGCTCCTTTGGCGAGGTGATGCGTCACATGGATCAGGGCCAAGAGGGCGCAGGCCTGCCCACTGGCGAAGTGGAGCCGTCTGAAGAAAAATCCATAGGGCACCAGGGTGGTGATGTGCTCGACGCTCTGGAAGACGTTGCCCTGGGGGCGGTACTGGAAGAGGAGGACTAAACCGGAGCTTAGACTGATGATCAGGCAGGGCAGAAACAGGCCGGACAAAAGTTTCCACCAACACGGGCATTGTCTGAGCGGTTCGTGCCTCATGCTTCTTCTCCTAGGTTACAAGGGAGCCTCCACCTCAATGCTGCCGTTGCCCAGATGATGGATTTCCAGGGAAGTGAGATCCTCCCGGGCCTGGCCCGAGAGTCTTCTGCCCCGGGCGTCGTAGCGGCTGTCGTGGCAGGGACAAAGGAATTGCCCTCGAGACTCCTGCCAACAGACCGTGCAGCATAGATGCGTGCAGCGCGCCGACAGGGCCAGAAGCCCCGAATCCGTGCGGATCAGGTAGACCCCGTCCCGATAGCTGTGGTCCGTCTGCTCTTCGGGGCCGAAGCGGACTCTGCGGGTGCCGGCTCTGCGCCAGGACACGAAGCGTAGCACAGGCCAAGCTACAAGGCCTGCGATGACCAAGTGCAGGGCGGACTTCATCCATCCTAGGGCTGTTCGACGCAACATCTGTTCTTCTCCAGCAGCCTTGAGAGATATGCCGCGAATCGGCGGCGGAAGTCCTGCGACGAGTGAAGCAAACGTTCGGCGTCTTTCGTCGTCAACAACTGCCCGTTTCCGGGCGTGGGAGGAGTCGCTTCGAACAGGACGAGGTCAGGCGGGACGGCCCACGCTGGGGCGAGGCCTGTTGCCTCCTGGTTTTCGTGGCAGGATGAGCACAGCCGGCCCTTTGCCCCTGTGGTGTGCGGCTCATAGGGCAGAAAGGCCCAGCCTGGGCCGGATGAGTCTCCGCGCTGGGGAATCACGCTCTCAAGCACGACCCGTCCCAGAGAGTTCGTGAAGGAGACGAGGTACTGGTTCTTGGGGCGTAGGACCGAGATACGTCCTCTGGCGTCCACGCCCAGCGGCAGTTGCTCCCAGCGGCGGAAGCGCCATCCCACCAGCCATCTCGTCTTTTTTTGGGGACTCCTCAACGCTCGAGCCGTGCGCGGGTCGTGCGTAGGCGCATCCAGGCGCATCACGGACAGGCCGTACTCCCCGAAGGCCCATTGGGCATGGCAGGCGCTGCAACGCAGGCGACTATGCAGCATTTCGTCGTGCCCGGCAGTATCCGTCGAAATCCTGGGAAGAACCCTAGTCCTGCCGTCCCGGGCGTCGAACATCGCTGTACCGTTCTGGAGGCGAACGCCTCGCCGCGTGGGGTCGGGAGGTTCGCCCGTATATCCCCCATGGCAGGCGGTGCACGATGGCGCGCGTCCGCCTTGCCCCATGACCTCTGCCCCGCTGTGGCAATCCAGGCAGCCGAGCCCCCGGCTAGCATGGATGTCCTGCGTGAGTTGGATGACGGGTGAGGTCTGCCGTTGATTTCCGTAGATCTCGCCTTGAAACACCCCGTGGAAATCTGCGCCGACGTGGTTTTCCTGGTGACATTCCAGGCAGGCCGAGTCGTCTGCGGCAGCCACGCGCGTGGCGTGTTCATCTGCCGTCTTGGGCGTTGCTTCCGGCAAGCCGCAAGACGTTGTACCCTCCAGGCTGTGGCAGGCGGCGCAGCCTGTGGGACGTCTGCCGTCCTTGCCCGGGGAGCCGAGGTGGCAGTGCAGGCATTCACTACGTAAAAAATCGTCTACCAGCATGGCCGGGGAACGGGGAGTTGGGATGGGCTGCGGGAGTGGGCGCAGGGCATTGTTCGCGCTGAAGACGTGGGGCAGGACGGAGTCCTGCGCGCCCCAGAGATAGCGGGTCTGGTTGATGATGCCCGCTAGCGTGGAGTGAGGCGAGCGGAAGACAGCCTGGACCTGTTCGCCATGGCAATCTCCACAGTCCGTCGGGGCCGTCGTCCCACCATGGGCTGTAAGCGCCCACAGGATCGACATTAGCGCCAGGGCGTAGAGGCCCTGCTTCCGAAGTTTTGCGACGCCACGCATGGCTACCACCAAGAGACGACTTCATCGTATTCGAAGATCAGTTCGATGAGCTCGTCGTAGTCCCCGTCCGTGTTTTCCTCGTACAAGGGGAACTCCATGGTGTGGTACCCTAGGGACAGAGTGCTGATGAGTTTGCGCTGCGTATCATCGGGAACCGAGTTCAGGATGTGCAGCATCTTCTTGCGCTTGCGCCTGGGGCATATCCCGATGTCCAGATTGTCTTGTTCAATGCGTTCGGTCATCATGCGACCTCCCGGTCGGCCGGTCGAGGCGGCCTAGTTGTCCAGCATCCAAAGGATGGGCATCCTGCCCACGGGTGCCTCCATGCGATTGCCGAAGGGAATGACGATATCCATTTCCTTGAGTTTTTTGGCGATGGCGTCCGTTGTGAGATACTTGATCAGGTGTTCCTCCTTGAACCGGACGTTGGAGTAGCATTCGCACTCCATGTCCTCGACAAGCCACTCGAAGTTTTCCTGAAGCTTCTCGTTCATTTCTGCCGGCACATCCAACAGGAACATGTAGGAGAAGTAGTTGCCCACGGCCAACCCCAACGCTGATCTCGTGCACTGCCACAAATCCTCGAAACGGTGTACGATCATGCCGACATGCTTGATGTTTTCCATTGTTCGTTCCTCCGTGGCACCGTTCGCGTGCGAGTTGCTTCAAAAACTCAGATATCGGCCGCAGCCATCGATGATCTCGCAATGCCGTTCCTGCGTTGCGTAATCCTTATCTCCGAATCCGGGGACGGGCCGTTCACCGCCGTGCTCCTCGAAGCAGACCAGACACATGGCCATACGATTGACCACCTTGGGAAGTTCTTCGAACAGCGGGTCTTTCATCATGCTGCATCCGAGATGGCTGAAGAAGATGTCCACGCCCACATCGGCGCGTCTGGCGGCCTGACAAAGTTTGACGAGTTGCGGCAGGTGCTCGTTGGACGAAACGTAGACACCCAGTTTCTTGTCCATGACCAACCTCCATGCGTTGCAGACGTTCCCTGCGTCGGGGAACAATCCGTTAGGACTTGCGGATGTAGTAGCTGATGTACCCTTCCGCTTCCTTGTTTCCCAGGTATTCCCCGCCCTGCTTCTTGGCTCCCAGTTCGATGTCGTTTGTGGTCCCGGGGTCGGTCCCCATCATCTCAAGAACCGTGCCCGGAGCCATGCTCTTCAACGCCTTCTTGAGCTTGAGCATGGGCATGGGACAACTCAGTCCTCGGCAGTCCAGGGTTTCGTCGGGAGTGATGTTCTCAGTCATGGTGTCCTCCTGTTGTGGATGCCGGTGGGGGTTGGACGGAGAGCCCGCTGACCCGCGCCAGCTGTTACATCTCAACAACAAATTTATCAGTGGCTTCATTCCAGGCTGCCAGCAGGTACCACAGGGCCAGGACCAGGAAGATGCACAGGACCGTGCCCCGATAACCCAGATAGTCAGGTAGAAAGACTCGGGTTCCCACCAGTGCCTTGATGCTCTCGGAGGAGTTGATAGCTGCTTTGGTCAGTGAATTGGAGAGGGTGAAGACCACCAGCGCCACTATGAGCTTGATCTGACCTTCGGCGGCGCGCCAGGCCGTGCCGCTGCCGCAGCCTCCGGTCATGAGCATGCCGAAGCCGAAGATGAAGCCGCCCAACATTCCTCCCAGGGCGAAATTGGAGGAGACATAGGACATCTCGGGCCTGATCCCGGACCATTTGAGGATCGCAAAGCCCAGAACACTGATCATCAGGCTTGCGGCCACGGCCTGGGTGACCTTGGCGTCGCCGGTCATGAAGGGCTCACGGAAGGCCCTGGCAAAGCAGAAGCGGCTGCGCACCAGAATGAATCCGAAGGCCATGCCGCAGAGCAGAATGCCTCCCTCAATGGTGTAGCCCCGGAGTCGATAGACCTCGTTGGCGGCAATCCCCAAGGCGAGTACCAGCCAGCCCAGATACGGTTTGATAGGACTCCAGTCACGTCGGCTTTCTTTGGGTTTGGCCTGGGCACCGCCGCCAGAGGGCAGATGTTCCATTTCCCAGTACAGATATTTGAGGCCTAGCCAGGCCCCCCCCAGCAGTCCGGCCATCATGGCGAAACCCGAAAGGGACAGGGCGCTGATGGCGGAATAGAAACCGCCCACATTGCAGCCGCCAGCCAAGCCGGCGCCGATGCCCAGCAGGGTGCCGCCGACAATGCCCTTGGCAATCTCCAGCTTGGGTGGCACGCGGAATCCGAACTGACGGGCGATGAGGGAGGCAGCAAATGATCCCCAGAGCAGGCCCATGGTGATGATGGAGTTGGTGTCGATCCAGGCCGAATGCGGCGGGGTGGCGTAGAGCCCCACACTGTGGAAGAACCAGTCGCCCCAGACGCGCAACCCGCCGACCACGCCCCAGGGCCTTGCCCAGGTGAAACAGATGACGCTCATCAATCCGATGAGGATCCCGCCGACTCCCGTGGGCCACTCTTTGATGAACAGTCGTTCATAAGCCTGTTTCAGTGTTGCCAGGAATTCGCTGTCTCGGATGCTCATGGGGTCAACTCCCGTTTGTGGTCAGCAGCCTTCTTCGGCTTCCGGTTCCGGTGCAGCCGGTTGCGCCTCCTGATCGTCGGACAGCCCGGGCAACCCCACCAGTCCCGGTGAGCGCTCGACTTGGTCGGCCAGTGTGAACAGCACCGCCTGGTCGTAGTACATCCAGGCCAGTTTGGACGTAGGTTCCACCAGAATCGCCTTCCAGAAGAATCGTTTGGCCTCAAGATGTTGTTTCCGGGCCAGACTGACCTTGCCGAAGCGGATCAGACGTGCGCAGAGAGCCGTGTCGAAACTGGCGATCTGGGCCCTTGTCAGTCCGTATTCCACGGCCATGGTCACGGCTTTCGGTTCAGGGGTTTGTTCTTCGGCCAAAGGCGCTACCGTGATCAGAAGCGCTGCCAGTAGGCAAACCGTCAATGCAAACAATCTGGACATGTAGCACCTCCGAAATGCAGAGGAATTATCCTATTCGACCGGATATTCGGCCTTGTTCCAGGCTCGCCATCCTCCTATGAGATTAACGGTTCTGCCATAGCCCATGCGGAGAAGCGACAGGACTCCAAGGCTGCTGCGATCCCCGCTACGACAGTAGAGGACGATGCTGGCGTCGCGTTCCGGCACCAGTTCCTCGATCTTGAATTCCAGCCAGCCCCGGGGGATGGTGAGCGCCCCGGCAATGTGGCCCTGCCTGAATTCTTTATCTTCGCGGCAGTCGATGAAGTAGACCCCGCCCTTGTCCCACATCAGTTTGGCCTGATTGACGTCGACATGGGTGACGGCGGCCTTGGCTTCACGCACCAGATCCTTTTTGGTTAGGTCTTGGGGCAGGGCTGTCTGAGCCAGGCAGGTGCAGAGGGTCAGGGTCAGGAGAATGGTCATTATTCTTTTCATGGCGTTTCTCCCTGATCGATGCTCAGCAGGGCTTGTTCATCCTGCCGGGGTGGAATCTCGGTTTCCGGAACCATGACCATGGCGTTGGCCCGTCGGTAGGGTTCGGATACATCCCCTGACAGTAGGAACAGAGCCTTGTTGCCGTGGCAGGCGTTGCAGGTCTTATTCTGCGGGGTGATCCTGCGAATATTGTGGGGTGTGGCCAGCTTCCATGTTGGTAGGGCATCAAATTCGGCAAGTCCGTTTTCCACGTAGAAGTCGAACAGATTCGGGGCCACGGGGACATGCCTGAGCGTCACGAATCTTTGGGGGCGCTTAAGGCTTTGCTGGGGGTTGAGCCCGATTTTGAAACCCAGGAAGTTTTCATCGTTATTGAAATACTTGAAGCCATAGCGATCGAGCGCGACATGGCATGAGCTGCAGTTCTTGTAAGGCACGGAGTGACAGACTTGGCAACTTACCTGTTCCCGATGCGTGCGATGTTGCTTTGCGTTGTCGGCACCCTCGGCGTAGATGGAGAGGTGGCAGTCCTCGCAGCGCGGTGCTCTGGGAGCCTCGTAGCGGTGAGCGGCATCGGTTTGACCATCGCCATGCATTTCCTCACCGGTGTGGCATTTGATGCAGCGGAAGAAGCGCTTGCGCCAATGTACGTCAGGCGGCGACCCCTGATTCTTACCAAAATATTCGTTTTCAATCCGGCTGCCGTGACAGGCCGTGCAGACTTCGCGCATGGGGGGGGTGCGTATGAACTGGTGTCCGTCCAGGAATCCTCCCCCCACATAGGATGGGCGGCTGATATGGCATTGTCCGCAACTGGCGTGGCAGGCCCCGCAATGGGCGTTTCTGGCAGTGTCCACATTGGCCTTGGTCTCGGGGGTGTTGCCGCTGCGGGAGTCGATCATCAGCTGGAAGGGCTTCAGGGTAACATGCAGGCTACCCTTGGCGATGGTGGTCACTTCCTCGTGGCAATCACCGCAGACCCGGGTTGCGTCGCCGGTGGTCGGATCGCGCACCAGTCCATCGTGGGCCGCAATGAAATCTGGCTCACCGGGGTTGCCCCCGTGGCAGTCGTGACAATCGATTTCCCCGTGGTTTTCATCCTCAAGGAAAGCCCGGTCCACAAAGACCTTTTCGTGCGGAGCCAACGGCTCCACCGCACCACCTCACCCTTCGCCTGCGAATTGGGTCGATCCGCTGGGCACTCCGACGGTACTTCTGGCGATTTCCCTCACGGCATTGATGAGTTTTTCCGGGGTGGTGTGGCATTCGATGCATTGACTGGTTTCTGCCGCAGTCATTGGTGCTGCCCAGAGCAGCATCAGAGCCAGAGGCATCACGAGTTTCTGCAGTGCTTGCTGTAGGTACATGTCCGCCCTCCACGCATGTCGCTGACAGGTTGCCCATGAGCACTCCATGGGTCCTGATGAAAGCAACATGGGGGCCAGTTGCGGCCTTTGGCGAGGTCCGTTTTTGATCTGATTGATTTCAGGGGGTTGTACGTCGCTAAGCGGGAGACCCGTCACGAATGGAAGGGTCTAAAGTGTGCCGCGAAACAGATTGTAACATGACAATCTGTGCGCTGGATCGGGGCAGGGACTAAGGTTTGATGCCCAGTTCCTGCATCTTTCGGTAGAGCGTGGTGCGGCTGATACCGATCAGTTTTGAGGCAACTGTTTTATTCCAGTGGGCCTGTTCTAGGGCTTTGGAGATTCTGGCGCGTTCAGAATCCCAGAGCGTTGCGTTGTCGACGTTGTGTTTATCCGGCAGCAACTGGGTCTGCAACTCCACGGGCAGATGGCGCATCGTGATGGGGCCCCCTGGACAGAGAATGCTGGCGTGTTCCAGGGAATGCTTGAGTTCGCGGATATTGCCTGGCCAGGAGTAGCGGACGAAGACCTCCATGACCTCTCCGGTGACACCTGTGATGTCCTTGCCATAGATGGTCCGGTAGTGGTCGAGGAAATGTTCTGTGAGCAATGGGATGTCACCGGTTCGATCACGCAGGGACGGCAGTTTGATGACCATGACCTTGAGTCGGTAATAGAGGTCCTTGCGGAAATGCCCGTCCTGAACCCGGTCCCAGAGGTTGCGATTTGTGGCTGCAACGACCCGGACATCTGCCTTGTGCGTGGTTGAATCACCAACGCGTTCATATTCCTTGCTCTCAAGGACACGAAGCAGCTTGAGCTGTGTACTGGGCTTCAGATCCCCGATTTCGTCCAGGAAGATGGTGCCACCCTCGGCGGCCTGGAAACGGCCCATACGGTCCTGGACTGCGCCGGTAAAGGCGCCCCGTACATGGCCGAAGAGTTCGCTTTCCAGCAGGTTTTCAGCCAGCGCCGCGCAGTTAACCTTGACCAGAGGGCCAGTGATGCAGGTGCTGCCGTAGTGCAGAGCCTCGACGATAAGCTCCTTGCCGGTCCCTGAATCTCCCATGACCAGGACTGTTGTTTTCAGGTCAGTGAGTTGGTCCAGAATGGTGTAAATCTCACGCATTCGTTCACTTTTGCCCACGATGCTTCGGTAGCTGGCGCGTTCGTCCAGACGCTTCTCCAGCTCATCTAGGCGAGTGACGTCTCTGACCACGAGAACCGCACCAGCGAATTGGTTGTTGCTGGTCATGAGGGGCGAGGCGTTGAGCATGGTGACCTGGTTACAGCGAGTGCCGCAACGGCATTCTGCCCGGTAACCGCGAATAGCGGTCTTGGTTTCCAATACTTGGCTCAATACACGCAGGCAAGCGGGATGATGGTCATTGTCAAAGGCTTCATTGAGGTCTTTGCCCTCGATCATGTAGGGAGCCCTTGTGCAGAGCGAAGTCAGTGCCTGGTTTTTGTTCAACAGGCGCATGTCCTGATCCACGGTAATGATGGAATCGGACATGCTACGGAAGACCGCTTGCAAAGTGTTGCGCAACTTGTCTTGCTCTTTGTGGGCGCGGCGCAAGGTTTGTTCTACGAGGACGCTGGCCGTGATATCTCGGCCAACGGATTGAAATTCCACAAGCCTATCGTGCTCATCAAAGATGGCCTTATCGATCCAGTGTTGCCAGCGGATTTCACCGTCGGGCATGATGGTCCTGTGCTTAAGTCGCCCTACGGGAGAGTCCTTGGTGAGCGAGGCAAAGTGGAATTCGCATTTCTTGCGGTCCTCTTCGGGGATGAGCGGTTTGAAGTATCTGCCCATCAATTGTTCCCGATCCGTCCCGAAGTACCGGCAGTAAGCGTCGTTTACGAAGGTCAGCGTTCCATCGGGGGTGAAGCGGCAGATGAGTTCAGTTTGATCTTCAAGCACCGCACGGTAGCGGGCCTCACTTTCTTCCAGGCGCTTGTGTGCTTTTTCGAATTCTCTGGTGCGCTCGCTGACGCGCTGTTCGAGTTCGTCGCGAATTTGTTTGAGAGTCTCTTGAGCTCGTTTGCGTTCGGTGATGTCCCTGTCGATGCCTCTATATCCTAAATACTTGCCGTCTTGATCAAAAATAGGATCCGCGCTGGTTTCGAGAACCACGTGGCGGCCATCCTTGTGCAAGTTAGTATTTTCGAGATTCTTGAAGGGTTTCCGTTTCGAGATGTGGTCATGGAAAATTGCAGAGACTCGGGCGGCCTCCTTTACGGGCATGAAGTCGAACGGTGACTGCCCAAGGAGAATTTCGGGAGGATAGCCCAGGATGTCTTGTACCTTCGGGCTGACGTATGAGTAAACTCCGTTGTAATCCACCTCCCATATCCAGTCGCTGGTGGTTTCGACCAAGGCGCGATATTTTTCTTCGCTGTGGCGCAGGGCCTCGTTGATCTGGGCCTGTTCGGTGATGTCCATGAACGACCCGGCAATGCACAGGGGGGTATCGGCCTTGTCCTTGACCAGCATTGCCGAGGCCCGGATGCGGAAGGGAGGGCGGCCATGCCCCTTGGCCATCAACTCCCCGGCCCAGTATTCCTTTTTGCGAACGGCCTGGAGCACTTTGGACGCGGCGGCTTCGTTATCCCAGAAATCAAGGAAACGGCGCCCATGGACTTCCCGCTTGTGGGTGAATCCCCACATGTAGAGGAAGGAGGCGTTGGTATAGCAGACGTGGAATTCGAGGTCTGTCACGAGGACGGCGGTCTGGGACATATCCAGAATCTGGTCCCGGATTTGTAGCTTGGTCGTGTGAAGTTTGTGTGAGCTGGTGTTCAGGCCGTAGACATGCACGAAGCCGTACTCCGGGAAGGGGACCACGGTCAGGGCGAAGACGGCCTTGGGGCACAGGGCTTCAAAGCTGTGGCATTTGCCGGGGGAAGGCTTCGGGAAGACCTTGGAGAACAGCGGCTCGGGGAGAACTTCGCCAGCCTGGCAACTGAAATGCTCAAGAATAATCGCGCTGGCTTCGTTGGCGTACTGAATCCGGCCGTCGCAATCCACCCGCATGACCGGTTCGGGGCAGGCATCGGGAAACAGGCTTGGCTGATCGGCGGGTATTGCTGTTTTGGTGGGCACCGTCTCATACTGCAGGGAGGAGGAGCCTACGCTCTTGCTTTTGCTTTTGGTTTTCGTCTGTACTCGCCCCATGCTATTCCAGCCTTCCGGCGGGACCGTTCGCAAAACAGTGATGCAGATCCTGCGAGCCGATTCTGTCCGGGGTGCAATGTGTATAAAATTGTACCTGTTTATAACATTACATAATGTTTAGCGCGCTTGCAACACGTTGTTCATTTGTTTGTCTTCATATGATGTGTTTCGATATGGTATACTTGCTGTTTTGTTGTTTTATATGTTCTCAATATAGTTTATATAGCGTTCGCTTCTATTGTGATGCATTACCCTTATGTGCTTAGACTGGCCGTTCTCACAGGACTTTTTTTGAAATTTTGAACGCCACAGGTGTCCATCAAGGAAGCTGTCGATTTCCGTCGTGCGGGGACGGCTCCGGGCGGATGGGTGAGGCGCTGGCCGGGGCTTCGCGGCAGCGATGGCCCGGTGTTTCCATGTCTGTTTGTCTTCCGCCCGCAATGAGCAAAATGGCAAATCGAGAAACCAAAAGAAAAATGGCTCCGGTAAATCACCGGAACCATTTGATTTTATGGTGCGCCAGGGAGGATTCGAACCCCCGGCCGTCGGCTTAGAAGGCCGGGCGAGCGTTACCGCAGTAGACCCACTTTTCCATCAAATTACAGGTAGTTATGATGAATTAATGGGGGAGGCTTTTACCCCCTGTTTTCGTGTAAAATCCGCATTTCACTTATCCGGCTACTTATCCGCGCCGAACCGTCGCAGGCCTTGTGGTGACCCGCAATCATACCCTGTGTCTGTATTTGAGTCCACATTTCAACCTACCTGCACGAACGATCCGAACGCGCCTTGTACGTCTGTGAGTTTTCAGCGGCCCGCGCGCTTCCCCCTCTCCCCCCTCCCTAAGAAGCAAGCCAGATGGTCCTATAGGCCGTTTTCTCGATGCCGAAGGCCACGGGTCCTTCCTGGCCTTTCCCAAGTACGGGTACTGAAACTCTCACGCTTTTCGCGTGGCGTGCGGAAAACATTACGTGGAAAAATGGAAAATCATCAGGCGCTACACCTGTTTGACGTCCGTTGTTCTGACTTCGTGTTACCGGCTGGAGGCGCTGCATGAGCCATGAGCTCAAAACGGGGTCGGGACCAGAGGCCAAAGCTGGTGATCAGGTGCCCGGCACCCAGGGAGTCGCCGTTTCGGACCTGGAAGAGATGCGCCGCAAGGTACAGGCGCGACGTGCGGAGGAGGAGCGGGCCGGTCAGACCGAGGATGATCAAGACGGTCAGGATAACCATGCTGGCGGAGGGAGCCGCACGGTTCCTTCGGATTTTGTTATGCCTTGCGTACGTGCGGAGGATCTCGGACTTGGGATGCTTTATGCGGAAATCCACCGCGACAGATTCCTCTTCATCAAACAGACCCAGGAGTGGCTTGTTTGGAGTGGCCACCATTGGGGATTGGATAAGATGGACCAGGCTAAGGCCGAGGTCGAAGCCGTGGCGGAGCGCCTTTTGGAAGAGCATTCGCGCCTTGGGCAATCGGCTACGGATGCCTCTCAATCCGGAAATAAGGACGCGGCCACGCTCTATCAACGTCAACAGCAGATGGTCATGACCCGGGTCAAAAGGCTCCGCAAGAAGGGTGGCCCCGAAGCCTGCTTGGAATTTGCCCACACCAACCGCACCCCCTTGGCCATTTCTGGTGAAGAATTGGATGCCCGCGAATGGCAGGTGGCCTGTGCAAATGGAGTATTGGACCTTCGCTCTGGTCGGTTTCGTGGGGGGAGGGCGGAAGATTTTATCCTTAAGGCCTCGCCCGTTGAATGGCAGGGGATCGATGCCCCGGCTCCTCGTTGGGAGCGGTTCCTCCATGAGATTATGGGGGATGATGCCGAGATGGCCGGTTATCTGGCGCGCTTGTTCGGTGCTTCCATGCGCGGCGGTAACAAGGAGCATGTGCTCCCGGTGCTGCATGGCAAGGGGCGCAACGGCAAATCCATGCTGGTCGAAACTATTATGCATGTTCTTGGGCCACTCGCTGGACCAATCCCGGCGGAGATGCTGCTGGATCAGAACAGCGTCCGCAACTCCGACGCACCGTCTCCTTCCATTATGGCTTTGCGTGGTCTTCGTGCGGCGTTTGCCTCCGAGACGGACGAAAATCGTCGTTTCTCTTCGGCTCGTTGTAAATGGCTCTCTGGCGGTGACATGCTCACTGGCCGCTGGCCCAACGACAAGCGGCCCATCACCTTTGCGCCTACGCACATCCTCTTTCTGTTGACTAACCACAAGCCCCATGCCCCGGCCGATGATTTCGCCTTTTGGGAACGGATGCACCTGATCCCGTTTGAGCGTTCTTTTGTGAATCGTGAGCCAGAGGACGAGACCGAGATGCGGCGCGACGACTCCCTGGGGGAAGCGCTCATGGCTGAGGCCTCGGGCATTCTCGCCTGGCTGGTGCGTGGTTGTTTGGAGTGGCAACAGCATGGCCTGAATCCGCCTGCCAAGGTCCTTGCCGCTACGGATGATTATCGCCGGGATGAGGATTTGCTGGCCTTGTTCGTGGACGACTGCTGCGACGTTGTGCTCGCTGATCTGAATGATCCCTCGACCCGCACGAATGCTACGGATCTCTATGACGCCTTCGTGCGCTGGTTTTCGGTGAACATCTCCAAGAAGAAGCAATTCCCCCAGCGCAAGTTCGGCGCGTTGGCCCAGAAGAAGTTCCGTAAGGAAAAGGTGGGGGGGAAGAATTGGTACTACGGCCTGCTGCTCAATGCTGAAACCCGTGAGGAAATGGGTGGAGAGAAGCTGTTCTAGGACGAAGGACCATAGACAGGAGCGGGTAGCCGCTTTCGCTCCTGGGTGAATATCCCGCAATTTCGGGGTCATAGAGTGCGGCCAGGACCCAAGGATGATTCATGTGCAGAGTCCCTTATACGGTACTGTTGCGACATTCAGACAAGTATCAACACTTATCATCCTATTATCCTATTTAACTTATAATAATAAAGAAAATAAAGATGTTAGAGATAGGATCAAAGCCAGGATCGAAGCAGGAGCAGGGTAGGACCATGCAGAAAATTTGCTTTTTCCACTGGTCGGAGGGGGGAGGCGCACATGAACGTGCTTGAGTTACTACAGGCTGATGGTGTTTCGCCTCGTAAGGTGTCCGGTTCCAAGGGTGGTGAGCACCACAGCCCTTGTCCGGGGTGTGGTGGGACGGATCGTTTCCATTGCTGGCCTGAGCAGAACGGTGGGGATGGTAGCTGGTGGTGCCGTGGCTGCGATTCCGGTGGCGATTGTATTCAGTACCTGGTGGATTTTCGACACATGGATTTTCGTGCCGCTGCGGCCTTCGTTGGGCGAAAGCTGGAGCCATGCGCCCCGCGTCCACTACTGCCCCCACGGCGTCTTCGTGAGGCCTCTCCGTGGCAGCCAGAGCCCGCCCGTGAGCCTTCCGAGCGCTGGCGCACCCGAGCGAATGAACTGGTGGTCGCGGCCCATGCTGAACTGCTGCGGACCTCTGAGGCTTTGGAGTTCCTTGCGCGGCGAGGTCTGCCTTTGGAGGCTGTCGAGCGTTATCGGCTGGGGTGGCTCTCCAAAGATGTGTACCGCGAACGCTCGGCGTGGGGTTTGCCGCACGAGATGAACCCGCGAACGGGTAAGCCGCGCAAGTTGTGGATACCAGCGGGCTTGGTGATTCCAATTTTCCATGATGGTCAACTGCACCGTGTGCGTGTGCGCCGCCCCAAGCCCGGGCCGTTTGGCCCCAAGAAATATTGCTGGGTGCCGGGCAGTGGTAGCGGGACCATGGTTCTCTCCCCTGGTGCCCGGGCCTTTGTGGCTGTGGAAGCGGAGCTGGACGCCATGCTCTGCGACTTTGCTACAGGTGACGACGTGGGCGCTCTGGGGCTGGGCACTATCTCCGCCAAGCCGGATGCCTGGACGCATGGGGTCCTCTCCCAATCTCTGACCATTCTGAATGCACTGGATTTTGAGTCCTTCGTGCCGACGGATAGCAGCGAAAAGGCTCAGCTGGAAGCCGAGCGCAAGGTGCGCCAGCAACGCCGCGTGCGTGACTGGTGGCAGGTGACCTACGATCACGCCGAACGCTGGCCAGTGCCCGAAGCCAAGGATCCCGGCGAGGCCTTCGCGGCGGGTGTGAGTATCGCGGACTGGATCAAGGCGGGCCTGCCGCCGGTCATGCTCATGCCTGCGGCCCCTGTGCGTCCAGCCAAACCCCAACCCACTCCCGAGGTCTCGGCTCCGGCCCTGGCCTCACCTGAGTCTAAGCAGCCTGAACAAAAAACCACCAGCCTGGCGGCCTTGGAGCGTTTGCTGCGGGAGACCGGCATTCAGCTGACGTTCAGTGGTTCTCAACCTTTCGATATTCCGAAGCCCCTTCGTGGACACACTGGCATTCTGCGACGGCTCAAGGAGTTGTGCTTTCAGGACGACGAACTAGGGGCTTATCTCGACCGACATCCCGCCGCGATTATCACGGCGGATAACCTGGTGGTGAGGATCTGATGAGCAAGACAGATCAGATGCCGATGGAGAATCTTACGAGCGTTAACGAGGTTCTTGAGCACCTGCAGGACTGCGGTCGCAAGGTGAGAAAATCCAAGTTGTATCAGGATGTGAAAACAGGACTGCTCGCGCGACAGCCCGGAGGCGGATTTAGCAAGGCCGCTGTGGATGCCTACGCGCAGGCGTTGCCCTTGGTGGCCGTGCCCAAGGTGGACTCCGACAATATCAAGGAGCTCGCCAGGCGCAGGCAGGAAGCAACCATTCAGAAGATTGAGGAAGAGACCGCGCGGATCCGCTTTAAGCGGGAGGTGGAGCGTGGCCGCTTCATCCCTCGTGAACAGGTGGAGCTGGAGCTGGCGGGCCGGGCTGTTGTTTTGGAGTCTGGTCTTCGGCAGGCCGTGGAGATGAACGTGCTCGATCTGATCCACTTGGTGGACGGTGACCCACGCAAGTCACAGCGGTTTTTGGAAGTGTTTGATGGCTATCTCAACGAAGCGCTGAACCAGTTTGCAAGTAAAGCAGAATTCGAGGTGACGTTTACAGATGCTGATGCAGGAAATGGAACCGAAACAGGTGAATAGCCGCAGCCTGACGGTGGCGCTGCCGCGTTGGCTACCCGACGCGGTGCGCTCCGTTTTGTCGCGGCGAATTGGCGAGGATGGCCGTGTGGTGCATCGCTTCCGGTTCTCACTGGGCGAGCGCAAGGTCTACCGCAAGCGCAGGCCCATGCCCGTGAGCCAATGGGCAGAGAAGCACCGCATCGTTCATCAGTCGTCCATTCCCGGGCGCTGGCACAACGAGGTGACCCCCTACATGGCAGGCGTGATGGATGCCTCGTTTTTTCCGTCCGTGGAGACGGTGGCCATCTGCAAGACTCCGCAGACCGGCGGGTCCGAAGCCATTCATAACTGCATCGGCTACGCAATCGACCGTGCGCCTGGGCCGGTGATGTATGTATTCCCGGATCGGCTGACAGCCAAGGAGAATGCCCAGGACCGGATCATCCCGATGCTGGAGTCCAGCCCGCAGCTGCGCAACTATCTGACCGGGCTTGCGGACGACGCCAGCAGCCTGCGTATCAACCTTGCGCACATGACCATCTACCTTGGCTGGTCCGGCTCCGTCTCCCGCCTGGGAAACAAGCCGGTGCGCTTTCTGGTGATGGATGAGCTGGACAAATACAAGAACCCCAAGAACGAGACCTCCAGCGAGGCCCTGGCCGAGAAGCGCACCACGACCTGGCGGCGCAAGCGCAAGATATGGAAGATCTCGACCCCCACCATAGAGAGCGGCCCGATCTGGCGGTCGCTGACCGAAGAGGTCCAAGTCGTCTTTGATTACTTTGTGCGTTGCCCGCATTGCGGGATGCACCTACTCATGGATTTTGACCATATTCGTTGGCCCAAGGATGAGCGGGATCCCGAGGTGGTTCGTGCGCGTCGCCTGGCTTGGTACGAATGCGGGCAGTGTGGTGTGTGCTGGGACGACAACGACCGAGACAAGGCCGTGCGCTTGGGCGAGTGGCGGGCGCGCAACACCGGGCTGGAATTGGCGGGGCATTTGCGTGCGCATCGCCCGGCCAAGGTTGGGTTCCATATCCCGGCCTGGCTGTCCTACTTCGTTTCGCTTTCCGAGGTCGCGGCGGCCTTCCTGAAATGGAAGAAGACCGGCAACCGCGACGACCTGAAGGACTTTATGAACCAGTACAAGGCCGAGCCGTGGCGAGCCTATGAGGTGCAGCGCAACGAGGATGCGATCCTGGCCTTGTGCGACGACCGTCCGCGCGGCATCGTGCCCGGGGCGCTGGAGGACGGTACTCCGCACGTGGCCGCTTTGGTGGCCGGGGTGGACTCCCAGAAGCGCTATTTCCGCTACGTGATCCGGGCCATCGGCTGGGGCGAGGATGAGGAGAGCTGGTTGGTGCAGGCCGGGAGCGTCCCCAGCTTCGAGGCCCTAGAGCAGGTACTTTGCAAGAACACCTACTGCGATGCGGATGGGAATGAGCACCGTGTGCGGTTGGCGGTGCAGGACGCTATGGGCACGCGCACCAAAGAAGTCTATCAGTTCTGCGTCAAGAATCGAGGGCGGGTGTTCCCCTACCAGGGCAAGCGTACACTCTCTTCACCTGTGCAGTATGCCCCGCAGGAATTCTACCCAGGTACAAAATCTCGCATCCCTGGTGGCCTTGTGCTGTGGAAGGTGGATACCACCTTCTTCAAGAATGATCTCGCCGCTAAACTGCAGATAGAGCCAAGCGACCCGGGCGCGTTTCATCTGCATGCGAGTGTGACCAATGAATATGCTCAGGAGATGGTGGCCGAATACTACGACGATGAGCAGCTCTGTTGGCAGTGCCCCAAGGGCAAGGATAATCACTTTTGGGACTGTGAGGTCATGGCATTGGTGGCGGCCTATGAGTTGAACATCCGCAACTGGAAGCGGCCAAGGGCGAAGCCGAAGCAGGCGAACGAACGTAAGCAGCAGATGATCCCCCACCCCAATACAAATGCTGGGTACGGTTCTCGCCCGGACTGGTTCAACAGGAGATAGCTATGAAAATGGATAGAAGCGCAGAGATGGGCAAAGGTCGAAAATTGAACTGGAAGCAAGCCTGCGAGATGCTGAATTGCTCCAAGAGCCATTTTTATAATTTGATTAATGAGGGCAAGCTTCCAGCTTTTCGGGCAGGGAAGGTGCGCGGGGTGTGGGTGTGGGAAGAAGAGGTGAATAATTTATTAAGTAGGCACTCGGGGCTCAGCAGGTGAAGAAGATAAGGATGTTTCCAGTAAAAAGCATGGGAGAGTAGGAGAAACCCAATACAAGTAATTAAAAAAACAACTTTCTGTACAAAATGTATCGGTTCAGCTAAGAGCAATATGGCACTTGCTCAATGGATTGTATATATTTGAAAATGTATAGGAGTGGGAATGCTTTCAAGTTTATATGATAAATACAATTTGTTTGCTACATGGTGTATAAATTTTGATTTGATGTTTTATATATCTAATGTGAAGAGATTTTATTTTTTGTATTATAGTCGTATAAAAAGATTTTGTGCTTCGAATAAAGAGCTTGTATTTATATTTATAGCGCTAATTGTTGTTACTTTTTCAATATCATTAAAAAATTATTTGAATGATCAAAGTTTTTTTTCTGGTGTAAAAGTTGAAATGCACGGGGCTATTTTAGAGTTTTTTATATTTGGTATTGTATTTCATATTCTGTCGGAGAGAAAAAAGAAAAATGAAAGTATTGATTCTATTCGTGTAAAGATGGATGTATGCAAAGAGGTATATACTCCATATAGTCATTCTGGCTTGGTTAACTGTTTTGATGAGCTGTGTAGGCTGAAAGTTAAAGGTTTTAATCTGGATTGCATAGAGATAGTAAAATTAAGTTTATGTAATAAAGACATTAATGAGGTGTCATTTGTGAAATCTGATATGTGTGGGTGTAGATTTTGCGCGGCCAAGTTTATTGATTCTTCATTTAGTGGCTCAGTGTTGATTGAGTGTAGTTTTGTGCTGTCGAAGATGCGTGGTGGTGATTTTGATGATTGTCTAATTGTTGATAGTGATTTTTCAAAGTCAGTAATAAATGGGGCAAGTTTCTGTAACTCATTATTGGTTGATGTTGATTTTGAAGGAGCAGAGTTGCGAGAAGTTGATTTTTGTGGGGCGGAATTGCGCGGCATAGATTTTAGCAAGTGCGTATACTTTGATGTTGACTCTGTGTCTAGTGCTATTCTTGTTGATTGTATAGGGGTGTAGAGCTGTGGATAGTAAATTAGATTTTAAAGTTATTGTTGAGTTGCTACGATGTCATGGTGATATAACAATCAACTCCAAATGTGATTATGAGGAAAAAGGGCATTGGCAAATTTATAAATTCTCCATGAGGCAAGCTTTAGATGCTGCTTCAATTAAGTATTTAATATATTTTTACTCTGATGCCACAACGGATTCTGTTAATAGAGCGTTTTCAAGGGTGTCACGATTAGGTGATCCGATAGTCGTCCATCCAGTCTCTATGGAGTTGAATATAAAAACTATAGTTGGTCTTGACAACTTGAGCGTTTATACTACTCGTCAATTCTTAGTGAAGTTGATTACATCAGAAATTAATGATTATAAAAAGAAAATTTCTGATCTTACAGTGGATAATTATATCCAACCCACGATTGAATCAGAAGATGCTTCTCGTTCTTTTCCTGGGGTGAAGGTGGGGCCTTCACGTGATAAGGGGGCTTTGAAAGTTTTGTTGGCTTCACCTGGGCAAGGTAAGTCTTTTTTTTCTAGGCACTTTGCTTCAAGTATGACCGATATCATACCTATTTATATTTTTTCCAACCAGTGGAAATCAATTTTTGAAAGTGACTTGAAATCTATATGGAGTACTTTAACTTTTTGTTTCAATTATTATGGGGCTTCGATCCACTGGGTTGAGGGGCACGAGAAGCGATTTTTAAAAGCAATGCTAGCCGCAGGAGTATTTCAAATAATATTTGACGGGTTTGATGAGTATATTCTTTGGAACAATAAAACGGTAAGTGCAGAAGAGGCTTTGCGGTCATTGGCTGAGCTCGCACATGATTCAAATTCTGATATTATAATAACTTCAAGAACTACTTTTTGGAACGCGGCTGTAAACGATGATGTTTTAAGCACATTGCCTTGTGATGTTGATGTGTTTCATATGAAATCGTTTAAAGATGAGCAGGTGGAAAGGTATTTTAAACTAACGATTGAATCAGAGGGGGCTGTTCAAAAAGCCTTGAAATTATATAAAGATCTTTACCTTATATTTGCTGATAGAAAGTATAACCCAATTGGTAAGGGCGTTACGATCAGTTTGCTTGCAGATTTATTTAAATATGGGCATAGCGTTTCAGATTTGCGTGATCATCTCAATGGGAGAAGCTATTTAGCTTGGCTAATGGAGCGTTTGTGCGAGCGTGAGGAGAGGAGGCAGCAGATTGGCCTAGATTTTCAAACTCAATTAAAAGTTTTTAAGGATTTTATTGAGGCGACAGCCTCTAAATTGGGTGAAGGGAGCGGTGAGGTATTGGAGGAGGTTTTAGAGGCTAATGGCGTCGAGTCGCATCAAATTGTTGATTTGTTAGGAGGCGCTGATAATCGAGCTCTTGGAAAACTGACCTCGCATCCTCTTTTGTGTTTGAAAGATAGCGAAGATAATGTTTGGGCATTTAGGCAGGAGCAAATTTTCTATAATTTGGCTGCGCAGCGTATTTGCGAGTATATACTTGAGCGATCTGATGTAAAAGGAGAGCTTGATGTTTTCTCTCAGTCTGATCTTTTGGCTTTTATAAATGATTTGATATCATTGAATTCTCTTCATGCCTCTAATGTTGCGTTAGCGATTGTGGAGTATTCTTTTTCACGGCAAGATTTAAGTAAAGCTGAATCAGAAGTTGTATCTATCGTTCAATTTTTGCTGAGTATGGGGTGTAGTATTCATTTTAATTCGCAACTGAGCTCTTTGTCGTTGCTAGGGACAACGCTTGCTTTGCAGGCAATATCAAAGCTGGCTTCTCGTTCGGATGTGCACGAGCGGACTAGATATTTTAAAAAATTTCTTTCTATAAATGATATGTTTAGTGATTTGTATTTTAACGGAGAAATTTCTGCATTTGATTTTTCAAACTGTCATTTTTCAAATTGTAGATTTGTGCATACATCGTTTTCATCTTGCATTTTTGATAGAAATACTAAATTTGTATCCTGTTATACAAAGTATTTAAGCCTTTTAAATAGTGATACTTTTGCTTCAAGTTCATTCAAAAATTGTTTTTTAGATGAAGATACAGTTTATATCATTGAATCGTTGAAAGCAAAACGCGGCGAAACGAAATATTCATATATTTTGCTTATTAAAGATATTAAACGGGTTGTTGATGAATTTGTTTATCGAGATGCATTGATAATGAAGGGTGTTGATCTTGCCGATATTTCAATGTCTCAGGTTGGTTTATCGATGAATTATGATGTTATAATGGATATGTTTTTCAATAATGCTCTTGATAAAGAGAGTGGTAGTTATGGAGATACCGCTATAATAAAACAAGGCTGTATTTCTGATTTTAGTTTTTATGCAGAAAATAATATTCTTAAAGGTTCATTGAAAAAAATTGAAATAGAATTAAAGAAGAAATTGCTCGGATAGATGATTGCCTGGGGTTGGTTAGATAACTGTCTGTGTTTGTGAATATATAATTAGTTTGTCGTTTTATAATATTTTTTTCCGTCCACCACGTCCACCACGTCCACGACATGATGCCCGGCCCGGTCTATCCTGCCGGGCATGTCTATTTGGTCAACAGAAGAGCTTGAGCAGCAGATAGCCGCCTGGAAGAAGGCGCTTCTCTCCGTGTCGCGGGGTAAAGCGTACTCTATAGCAGGGCGCACGCTCACGCTGCAGGACGCGCCGGAGATCCGCACCACTATCGAATGGCTTGATGCGGAGCGCTGCAAGCTCGTTGGTCAGTCCGGCCCCGTGTTCGTCACCGGGCGGGTTGTGCGATGAGGGCACCGGCGCTGACTCGCAAGCGCTCCCTGCGCATGGCCTCCGCCCTTGGTCGCTCCATGCCGTCTATCTCGCGCGACGCCGGGCGGCATCGCGGTACCCTCAGCAACTACCGTCCCACCCGCACGACCATTTCCCACGAGGCTTTCGAGCGTGGCACCGCGCAGACCCGCTCCGAGGATTTGACCGCCAACGATTGGGCTGCCGCTTCGGTTGTCGATTCCATGACCGTGAATACGGTCGGCTCAGGCATCAAGCCCCAGGCGCGAGTGAATTGGAAGCGCTTGGGTATCTCGCAGGAAGCCGCCAAAGACCTAAACGAGCAGATGGAGTGGGCCTGGCGACTGTGGTCTGCTGAGGCGCACGTCTCGGGTAAGCTCCATTTTGACGACCTTGTCTTTCTGGGCATGCGCTCGCTGTTGCGCATGGGCGAGCTGGTGCATCTGCCGCTGATGCTCGATGATCCGGGCCGTACCTTTTCTCTGGCGTTTCAGGATGTGCATCCGGCGCGTCTTTGTACCCCCTCCGACCGCACCATGGATACGTCCCTTCGAGACGGCGTGGAGCTGTCGCCCATCGGCCGTCCCCTTGCCTATTGGATTGCCAGCCCTGAGCCGAGCCGGGGAGTGGGCCTGAACCAACCATTCTCCCTCCTTGGTTCGGCCCACTTTGTCCGGCGTCCGGCGCTGACCGGGCACCGCCCTGGCGTGTTCCACTGCTTCCGAGCGGAGGAGGACGAACAGGTGCGCGGTGTGCCCAAGCTCGCCCCGGGCATGAAGCTGTTCCGGCATCTGAACGACTCCTTCGACTACGAGCTCATGGCGCAGATCGTCTCCGCGTCCTTCCCGGTGTTCATCGCCACCAAGGACCCCCAAGCCGTTGCTCGCCAGTGGGCGCAGCCCCAGCCAGTGGAAGGCGAAGAGGATCAGCGTCGTTATTTCCAGAATCTTCCCCCCGGCACGGTCGCCTATGGCAATCCGGGTGAAGAGCCCATCCCCATCGAAAGCAAACGGCCCGGCAACAACTTCACCTCGTTTGCCGAGCTGATCATGCGTTCCATGGCCGCTTCTGTGGGCATGCCCTACGAGGTCCTGGCCAAGGATTTTTCCAAGACCAACTATTCCTCCGCCCGGGCCGCATTGTTGGAGGCCTGGCGCATCTTCATGCTCTACCGCACCTGGCTGGTGCGTCATTATTGCCAGCCCATCTGGAGCATGATCCAGGAAGAAGCCTGGCTGCGCGGCATCATCACGCTGCCCCAGGGCGCTCCCGATTTTTATGACGCGATGGCTGCCTACACCAACGCCACCTGGATTGGCCCCGCTCGTGGGTATGTGGATCCGGTGAAGGAAGTCGTGGCCTCGACCAAGGCCCTGGAGGCCCGCTTGACCACTTACGCCGACGTTATTGCCGAACGCGGTGGCGATATCGAGGAGGTCTGGGACCAGCGCGAAGCCGAAGAAGCCCGCCTGCGTGAACTGGATAGCAAGCAACAGGAGATCGCCGATGTTTGAGCTTTTGGGGCAGCGCTTGTGGGCGGTCGCGCCCAGCGCCGTGGAACGTATCTATCTTGAAACCCGCCATCCCTCGGCTGGTGCGGGCCTGTTTGGTCGTCAGTCCGAGCAGGCTCGCGCCTCTTATGACGTCATCAGCGGCGTGGCCGTGATCAACATCCAAGGTGTGCTGTCCAAGCGCGGCGGCTGGTGGGCACAGGGCTACGAGCAGATTCGCGAGGATATCCAAGCGGCTCTAGCTGATAGCTCAGTGCGTTCTCTTCTGCTGAATGTGGATAGCCCCGGCGGTGGTGCCGACGGCGTGAAGGTCCTAGCTGACTGGATCTATTCGGTCCGGGACGAAAAGCCCATGTGTGCCTATGCCGACGGCACCATGATGTCCGCCGCGTACTGGATCGGCGCGGCCACGGGCAAGATTTACGCACCCAAGACTGCCGAGGTAGGTTCCGTGGGTGTGGTCATGCAGCACCTGGATTGGTCCAAGTACAACGACCAGCTCGGCGTGAACGTCACTTACGTCCATGCGGGCAAATGGAAGGTTGTGGGCAACCCGGACAACCCCTTGTCCGAGGAAGATCAAGCCTGCCTGCAGGAACAATGCACCACCCTCTACAGCCTGTTCACTGAGGACGTTGCCCAGGGCATGGGCCTTGATGCCTCGGGCGTGGACCAGTGGGCGGACGGCAAAACATTTTTCGCTGAAAAGGCCCTGGAATTGGGGCTTGTCAGCGGCATCGTCGCAGGCCGTGAAGAACTCATCGAACGTCTAACACAGGAGTCATCTCCCATGACCAGAAAGGAGCTGGAAGCCCAGCATCCGGAGCTGCTCGCGCAGATCGAAACAGAGGCCAAAGACGGCGCGCAGGAACAGGGCCGAAAGCAGGCCATGGCCGAAGCCGCCACCCTGATCCGCACCGTGGCCGGTGACGAAGCCGCCGACCGTTTTCAGGCGCTGGCCGATGCCGGGGTTTCCTCCGTACAGCTCGAAGCCCTTGCGCCGTTGCTCGCTGCATCCGCGCAGAAGCCCGAGGACGAAGGCGGGGACGAAAGCGAGTCACGCAAACAGATTTTGCAGGCCCTGCATGACAGCGGCCCGTCCCCCGTCCATGCCACCCGGCAGCCCCAGCCTGAGACCCCCGATATGAAGCGGGCGGCCTCGGCTGAACGCATGAAAAAACTGGAAAGGAGGTAGGCCATGCACGTTGCAAGCTACCAGGCCCCGAACTTTGTGGGCAGTCATCCTGCGATCATGAAGCATTGCGTGCTGGCCTCCAGCGGTGCGGAAGTGGATCTCGTTGCCGGAACGGTGCTCGGTCTTGTCACCGCCACAGGTAAAGCCGTGCCTTGGAACCCTGCCGCCGCTGACGGCAGTGAAGTTGCCGCCGTGATCCTGGTGGAGGACGTCCGTGTGCCCAGCGCGGGAGACATCAGCGCGAACGTATACGTGCATGGTGAGTTTCGGGGCAAAGGCCTCGGTTGGCCCGATGCCGCGACTGCCGAGCAAAAGGCCGCAGCCGTCACCGCCCTGGCTACCAAGGGCCTGTACGTCAAGTAACTAGCAAGGAGAATTCAATATGCCCACTCAACTGCCTCTTCAGTTCGATGCCCGGACTTTGACCGAGGTCATCACCGCCCGCAAGCCGCTCCCGGGTCTGTTCAAGGAGCTATTCTTCCGTACCCGCAACAAGCTGCCCAGCAAGTTTGCTGAGCTGGAAGTGCTGGTTCGCGGCCGTACCCTGGTCCCCTTTGTGACCGACTACGAGGGTGGAACCCTGTCCCCCAAAACCAAGCGTGAGCTGCGCACGGTCAAGACTCCGCGCATGAACCCCATCGAACGTTTCTCCGCACCGGAGTTGATCGACGTCAGCCGTCCGGGTCAGGGACCCTATCGCAATACGCCAGAAGATCTGGACGCCGCCATCGAGGAGACCATCGTCCGCGACCTGGATGCCATCAAAGACGACATCGAACTGACCATCGAGTTCATGTGCGCCCAAGCGGTCAAGGGCGGATTGTCCGTTGTTCAGGAGGGGATGAAGGTCCTGGACATCGATTTTCTCATGCCCGCTGAGCACAAGATCGTGCTTGGTGATGGCGTGAAGTGGGGCCAGGACGGCGGCGATCCCGAAGCCAATTTCGAGGACTGGGCCGCGCTCATCCTGAATGCCGCCGGGGTGGGTGCGGATGTGTGCGTCATGGGCACCAACGCTTGGCGCGCTTTCAAGGGCAACGCCAAGATTAAGGACGATTTGGATCGCCGTCGCATCGAGATTGGGAGCCTTTCCCCGGACGTGAACAAGCTGCGCAAGGGTGAATACAACGGCCTGGATATCTACTCCTACGGCGGTGAGTACGAGGACTTCGATGGCACGGTTCAGCATCTGCTGCACCCTGATTATGTCCTGTTGGGCTCCACCTCTGCCAAGTGCAGCATCGAGTTCGGCGTGCCCGAGGATCTCAAGAACCACGGCAAGCCCAACGAGTATTTCGCCAAGGCCTGGGAAGAGGAAAATCCCTCCGCCTATTGGATGGGTGTCGAGTCCCGCCCGCTCCCGTTCCCCAAACAATCCGGCGGCTTTGTCTACGCCAAAGTGCTCTAGGAGGTCGTCATGGCAAAGAAGAAAATCAAGGTCGTCATGGCTGTGACCTATAGCGGCAAGGAAGGCCAGGTGCCTGCTGGGAAAGCAGTGCCCCTGCCCGAAGCAGAAGCCCGGGACCTCATCGACCAGGGCTTGGCCCAGGAATATGCGGCCGAGGCCGATGCGCCTTCTCTGATCAATCCCGAGATGGAAGCTCTCCGGACCCAGGTGGCCGAACTGCACCAGCAGCTTGCAGCCAAGGGTGAAGAGCTGCAAATCGCGCAGGCCGATTTCGACGCCAAGCTGGAGCAGGCTCAGGAATATGCTGAAGGGCTTGAGGCTCAGCTGCAGCAGGCGGGGCAGGGCGGCGAAGAGCCCGAGGCCAAGGATACGAAGAAGGCCGGAAAGTAACCGGACATTCCAAGCAGGAACGCACGATGACACTGACCCCGCTAGAAACGCTCCTCGGTAGCGCCATTATCTCTATCATCACGGCTCTGTCCGTGCGTCTGGTTCTGGGTGGTTCTTTTGTGACCAAGGCTCAGTGCAGGCTTAACCACGAGCAGGAGTGCCGTACCAACGGCAGTATCCAGCGCAAGCTTGATATCCAGTTCCGGATGCTGCGTGCGCTGATCCTGCATTCGGACCTGCCCACGGAAAAGAAGGAAGAAATCCTCAACGAGCGGGGCGTGAGCCGATGAAAACGGTGTTTTTAACCCGCTCCAGCACGGGTGAGCAGGGGACGTTTGGCTCGCTGGCCATTGCGGGCCAGCTATTGCGCACGGCGGAACTGCCGGACCATGGCAATCGTCGCAACGTCTCCTGCATCCCCGTGGGGGATTATCCCTGCCACCTGGTGCGCTCCCCTCGGTTTGGAACGGTCTATCTCGTGGGGAAGGTGCCCGGGCGTACTGGGGTGCTGATCCACGGAGGCAATTTGGCGGGCGATTCAAATCGTGGTTGGCGTACCCATTCTCACGGCTGCATTTTGCCCGGTTTGCATCATGGTCGTCTGGGGGACCAGCGAGCCGTGCTTTGTTCGCGTCCTGCCTTGAGCAGGTTCATGGCGGCTTTGGGCGGCCAGCCTTTCATCCTCAAAATTCGGGAGGCTTTTTCCCATGCTTGAGTTTTTGCTCTCCATTATTTCGGGCGGCGCGACGGGCCTGCTCGGTTCCTTGTTCAAAGGCGTTGGCGATTATTTCAAACGCCGTCAGGAGATGGCTCACGATCGCGAGATGCGCGTGCTGGATATGGAGATGATGGACAAGGAATGGGAATACCGCGATCGCGCTGCTGCGCGTGAGGGCGAGGTGCGCATGCAGGAGTCCGCCGACGATCTGCAGGCAGCATCCTATGAGCATGATCAGGCGACCTACTCGCGTGGGTTCAAGGTCAAGCTGGCGGTCAACCGTACCTTGCTGGTGCTGGTGGATGTTGTGCGTGGGTTAACGCGCCCAGGGCTGACCATCTTTATGCTCTGGCTGATTTGGGACACTCGCTGCGAGGTCCAGGCGGCTCTGGAGGCTGCGGGCATCGAGCGCATTGATATTGCCATGGCCATGGATCTGCAAAAACGCATCGTGTGCACCATCCTCTATCTGGCGACCTTGTGCGTGGCCTGGTGGTTTGGTGATCGTGGCAGGAAGGCTGCCTAATGGACTCCTTGTTTGCAGATGATCTTGAGTTCTTCTTCGCGGGGCTGGATGCTCAGGAAGTGATCGTGACCTTGCCGGACGGCAGTACGCGCAGCTTCCTGGGGTATTTGGATGCGCCGTTTGCCCTGCATGAGCTGGGAGACGGTTTTGCCCTGGAAACAGCCGCGCATAAATTGACCTGCAAAGCTTCGGACGCGGCGGGGATCATGCGGGGGGAATCCACCATCACCGTGGTCGGAACGGAATACGACGTCACGGACGTCAAACCCGACGGTGCCGGGGTGACGGTGATCGATCTTACTAAAGCCGATGCAATCGTGGAGGTCATGAGCTAATGGCCTCGGTCTATTTGCAGACGAACACCTTAGAGGTGGAGCGCATTGCTCAGCAGTTCGCGGCGACCAAGGGCCAGGTGCAGAAGGCTTCACGGCGGGCCGTGCGTAAGCTGGTCCGCTGGGTGCAGTCCATCTCCCTGCGCGAGGCCTCGCGCGATACCGGGATTAAACGCAAGATTTTGAAGCACCGCCTGCGCATGAGCGTAAATGGCAACCAGTTTACTGCCCGTGTCTGGTATGGGCTGAATGCCATCCCACTCTCTGCGATGGGGCCGAAGCAGACCAAGACGGGCGTCAGTGCCGGGCCTGTCGATCGTCGTCATGCCTTTATCGTTCGCCATGGGGCCAAAGGGCAGGTCTATCGCCGCGTGCATCGGGATCAACGCCTGCCGCTGGCCATTCAATATGAAAACATCGCCGACGAGTTTCGGCGCATTTTGCTGACGGATATCAGTCTGCGTTTTGAGCGGATGTTTAGCAAATATTTTGAGCAGGAACTGCGTTGGGAAGTCCGGAGGGCCGCATGATCAATGCCGCTCATAAAGGAATCATTGTCGCATTACGTGCGGGCTGTCCCGGTCTGCAGGATGTTTTGGATTACGGGCGCGAGACAACGCTTAAAACCCCTGCCGCTGTCTTGAACCTTGCCCATATCGAACCCGACGATACCCCGGAGGATGGCTCTGGCAAGCTTGCCCTGCGTTGCCGGTGGGAAGTGTTTCTGGTGGTGCCTGACCGGGCAAAATACGAACAAAAGCTTCGTGAGTTGGCTGCGGTGGTGGGCACCCTTGTGCACGGTCATCGCTTCGGGCTTCAGGCCTCCCCCGCAAATTTTATCTTGGCGGAACCCAATGAGTTCGAACCCCAATTCAAAGGGGCCAAATGCTGGCGCGTGGAATTTGAGCAGGTGTTGTTGTTTGGCGCGTCCGTTTGGGATGGCGAGGGTGTGGTGCCCGAGCAGCTGATGGTGTCGTACACGCCGTTGATCGGTGCGGAACATGAGGCAGATTATCAGGAGGTTACGGATGGAAGCGTTTCGCAGTTCTGATCTAGAGCGACGCGTGGCCCGCCTGATCTGCTTCGGTACGGTGGAGGAGGCGGACTACCCGGCGGCTCGCGTGCGTGTGCGCATGGGTAAGGCACTCTCCGCGTGGTTGCCCTGGCTGACGCAACGCGCCGGGAATGATCGTTCCTGGTGGGCACCGAGTATCGGGGAGCAGGTGGTGGTTTTATCCCCCTCTGGCGAATGCGCCCAAGGCGTGATCCTGGGCAGTATCTATCAGGCGAAGTATCCAGCGCCTGCGGTTTCTCCGCATATCAACCGCCGTGTCTATTCGGATGGCGCTGTCATTGATTACGACACCGAGAGTCACAGGTTGCATGCCTTGATTCCAGGGGATGCCTTTGTGGAGGCTTCCGGTGACATCACCGCTCAGGTCGGGAAAAGCATCAATATGCAGGCAGGGACGCGTGTCACAATTAGCGCTCCCTTGATTGAACTGGATGCGGCGTTGATCCACCTGATCGGAGCTATTCAGACCGGCGGCAGAGGTGGCGAGATTTATCCCGTTGAGCTGAATGGACCAGCCAACCAGACGGGCGGTGATTTCGTGAACGAGGGGCACGATGTGAAGGCTTCCGGCATTTCTCTAACCGGCCATGTGCATGACTGCCCACATGATGGTGAGACGGGAGCACCCAAGTGATGCGTGGCATGTGCGCTGCGAGCGGCAAGTCTTTGGACGGTATTGCGCATTTGCGCCAGTCCATTCGGGATATTCTGACAACCCCCCTTGGGTCGCGTGTTCATCGGCGGGATTACGGCAGCCGTCTGCCCCGTCTGGTGGATGCCCCTTTGAACGATGGAACACTCATCGAACTCTACGCGGCCACGGCAGAGGCCATTGCCAAGTGGGAACCTCGGTTTGGCCTCTCCAGCGTTAAGGCCGAACGCGGTGAAGCAGGGCGTGTCGTGCTTGCTTTGACCGGTACCTATCTGCCCGAGGGCAAGGCTGTGACCCTGGAGGGCATTATCCTATGAGCAGTTTCGAAAAGATTGATCTTTCCAAGCTCCCTGCACCGTCGCTGATCGAAGAGTTCAGTTTTGAACAGCTCCTCGAAGCGATTCTTGCCGACTATCTACAGCGGGATCCAGACCATAGTGCTCCGGTCGAGTCCGACCCGGCCTACAAGGTTTTGGAAACGGCGGCGCACCGTGAGCTGATTCTGCGGCAGCGAGTGAATGAAGCAGCCTGTGCCGTTATGTTGGCTTACGCCTCGGATGTGGATCTCGATAATCTGGCCGCATTCGTGCCCCTGCAGCGTAAACTCGTCGACCCCGGAGACCCGGATGCGTATCCGCCTATCCTTCCCACTTATGAAGGTGACGAGGATTTTCGCCGTCGTGTTCAGCTCGCGCCTGAAGGGTTCTCGGTGGCCGGGCCGGATGGGGCGTATATCTTCCATGCCTTGGCAGTGCCTGAGGTCAAAGACGCAGCCGTATCCAGTCCGACACCGGGCGAGGTCGTTGTGCATGTCCTTGGGCGTATTGGAGACGGCATTCCGGATGCAGACGTTCTGGAGACTGTGCAGTTGGTGCTCTCGGCGTCCGAGACGCGGCCCCTGACAGATCATGTGACCGTTCTGGCGGCGCAAGCCGTCAACTACAGCGTGCAGGCGCGGTTGTATGTGCGCTCCGGACCGAGCACCGAGGCCGTGCAAGCAACCGCGTTGAACTCCATGGCTTCCCTCGCGGCAGACCGGCATGTGCTGGGCACGGGGATGCCGCTCTCCGCTGTTTACGCCGCTTTGCATGTCGAGGGCGTGGCCCGTGTGGAGCTGGCTTCGCCTGCTGTGGATGTGAACTGCGACCCCCATCAAGCGGCATATTGCACGGGTATCGTCTTGGAGGTGACAAGTGTCTAACCACCTGCTGCCCCCCAACTCCACGCCACGGGAGCGGGCGCTCTCTGAGGCCTGTTCTTGCCTTTCCGCTGTTCCGGTGCCGATTCGTTCGCTTTGGAATTCGGCCACCTGTCCCGAACTCTTGTTGCCCTGGTTAGCTTGGGCGTTGTCTGTGGATGAATGGGACGTCACCTGGTCCGAGAAGCAGAAGCGGGCCACCATTGCCGCCGCCGTGGCTGTGCATCGCATCAAGGGCACACGCGGGGCTCTGAATCGTGCGATCTCAGCGCTGGGCTACAGCGTCCGCGTGACCGAGTGGTTCGAGGCTGAACCAGCCGGAGATCCTTTTACCTTTCGTCTGACCATTGAAGTGGATGATCGCGGCATCGATGATGCTCTGCTCAACACTCTGGAACGGGTGGTCAACAAGGCGAAGAATACGCGCTCTCATCTGGCAGGAATTACCGTGGCCGCGCGTGTGGCCGGGACGCTCTTTATGGGAGGTACTGCCCTAAGTGGTGACATTGTGACCGTGAGCCCCTGGGCCATTGGCGAGCGCCAATGCAGCGGCACCCCCTGCTTTGCTTTGGCAACGGTTGGCTATGATTCTGTGACCATCAATCCCCTGGGGGCATAATGGCTGATTATTTCACGATTTTGACGAGCCAGGGCAAAGCTGCGGTGGCAAACGCAACAGCCTTGGGAACGGCAATTAGCATTGCAGAAATGGCCATAGGTGACGGTGGTGGTGCAGCGATGTCTCCCACTGCGGAAATGACGGCCCTGGTCAACGAAGTCTACCGGGCAGAGATCAATAACATTGCCGTCGAGACCGAAAGCCCAACCATTATGCGGGTGGAATTGATCGTGCCCACCACTGTGGGCGGCTGGACCGCTCGTGAAGTGGGCGTTTTTGACGACGCTGGCAGATTGTTTGCCGTGGGCAATTTCCCCGATACTTATAAGCCCCAGCTCTCCGAGGGTTCGGCCCGTGAATTGAAGGTCGTGGTCCTGCTGGAAGTAACCGAAAGCGGCGTTGTTAACCTGAGTGTTGATCCCACCATCGTGCTCGCAACGAGCAAGTATGTGGATGATGCCCTTGCGGCTCTTGAACAGTTGTTTACGGAGCAGATGAATGCGGCCTTGGATGAAAGCGTTGGAACAATGACCCCGGAGGACATCGGGGCCGCCCCAGCCAATCATACCCACCCACCAGATACCCCCACAGGGACCGTTGTCGCCATTGCTGGCACCTCCGTGCCCGATGGCTGGCTGGAATGTGATGGGGCGAGCCTGTCGACTACCAGCTATGCAGGGCTTTATGCCGTGATCGGATCGGTCTTTGGTTCCGGGACGGATGCGTTCAACCTGCCTGACCTGCGTGGCGAGTTCCTGCGTGGTTGGGACCATGGCCGGGGTGTCGATTCTGGCCGCAACTTCGGTAGCTATCAGGGGGAAGCATTCAAGAGTCACAACCACGCTGCAAAAATTCCTAATGCTTATTGCGAGGGGCCTGGGCGCGGACTGATCTACATGACGCCAAACGCGACGACTACATCTGTTGCCACCACTGCTGTGGGAGGCACTGAAACCCGCCCGCGTAACCGAGCCTTGATGTTCATCATCAAATACTAGGGGGAACCCAATGCAGATTTTTAATTACCACCCCGTAACGGGCGAATATCTGGGCAATGGCATCGCCCGCCCTGATCCCTTGGAAGAGGGTCGGTTTCTTATTCCTGCTCATGCCACGGAGGTCGCTCCACCCGAGGCTGGTGAGAGGCAAGCCTCGGTTTGGGCAGACCAAGCCTGGAGCCTGATGGAGGATCACCGGGGTGAGATTTACTATTCCACGGTTACTGGCGAACCAGTGGTCATCGAATACCTTGGGGATGTTCCCAAGGAGCTGACGGGAATCGCCCCCGGTGATTTTCAGATTTGGGACGCCGAAGCGGAGACCTGGGCGGATGATCTTCAGGCTCTGAATTTCCTGCATGCTTCTGCTCTTCGTACTGAGCGCGATCGCCGCGTGCGCGAGGTCTATGACGCTGCTGTGATGCAACTGCTGCGCGAGCGCCGCAAGGCTGTGGCCATGGCGGGAGACGTGGCGATTGTAGATGCCCTGATTGCCGATTGGGATGCGTATGTGGATGCCCTTTGTAGTTTGCCGGACCAACCCGGTTTTCCTTGGCAAGGCCCTGATGATTTGGTCGTGCCCTGGCCCGAACCCCCTGCGACTAAAACCGCATAAAGGAGGCCCTTATGTCTGAACTTTTTTTGCACGGCGTGGAGATCCTCGAAATCGATTCGGGTCCGCGTCCTATCAAGACTGTTCGCTCTGCAACCATCGGTATTGTGGGCACGGCCCCGGATGCGGATGCTGCAGCCTTTCCTTTGAACACTCCCGTACTCATCGCTGGTAACCGGCGTGAGGCGGCTAAGCTGGATACTGTGGGCGATGGCAAGGGCACGTTGCCTGCTGCTTTGGATGGAGTCTTCGACCAGTGCGGGGCCGTGGTCATTGTGATCCGCGTGGACGAAGGGGCGGACGAAGCCGCTACTTTGACCAACGTCGTGGGTGGCGTGGATGAAACAACTGGTCAATACGAGGGCGTGCATGCGCTTTTGGCCTGCAAGTCCGTGGTTGGATTTATGCCGCGTCTGCTCATCGCGCCGGGCTTTACGCATCAGCGCCAGGAGGACGCGGAGAATCCCGGTACCTACCTCAAGAATCCTGTGGTAGCCGAACTGGAAAGCATCGCCAACCGCCTGCGCGCGGTGATCATCGTTGACGGTCCGAACACCAATGATGCAGCCGCTATCAGTGCCATTGGCGATTACGGCACAGCGCGAGTCTACATGGTGGACCCGTGGGTGAAAGTTTTTCGTGATGGTGTGTATGTCACCGAACCGGCGTCGCCCCGCGTGGCTGGTCTGATCGCCCTTATCGACAATGAGAAAGGCTTTTGGTGGTCGCCGTCCAACCAACAGGTGCTTGGCATCTCCGGCACCGCGCGCCCGGTTGATTTTACCTTGGGTGACAAGTCTTGCAGGGCCAATCTGCTGAACGAGCAGAATGTGGCCACCATCATCAATGAGGATGGCTACCGCCTGTGGGGCAACCGCACCGCATCGTCTGATTCCAAGTGGGCTTTCCTGTCCGTGCGGCGCATCGCTGATATGATTAACGAGTCCATCCTTCAGGCTCATCTGTGGGCTGTCGATCGCAACATCACCAAGACCTATGTCGAGGACGTCACTGAAGGAGTCAACGCCTACCTGCGGCATTTGACCGCCGTGGGTGCGATTCTGGGCGGGACGTGTTGGGCGGATCCTGAGCTCAATACCTCGGACCAGACGACGCAGGGCAAGGTCTACTTCGATTTTGATTTCTCCACCCCGTACCCGGCTGAACACGTCACCTTCAGGTCGCACCTGGTTGATGACTACATCGAGGAGGTCTTCAAGTAATGTCTGCCGCTGATCACATTCTCAAGAATTATGCGCTATTCGTGGATGGTCGTGGCTACGTCGGCAACTGCGATGAGCTGCAACCGCCCAACCTGGCCCTTGTGACCGAAGACTATCGCGCCGGGGGAATGGACGCGCCCATTGCTTTGGATATGGGCATGGAGAAGCTGGAGTGCACGTTCACCCTCTCCAAACAGTGCGAGCACCTCCTTGGGCAGTTTGGCGTGGCTACGAACAATGGCGTTCAGCTGACGGCTCGCGGGGCGCTCGAAAGCCTGGACGGGAGCGTTGTCCCTGTGGCGCTTAACATGCGCGGCACGGTCGTAAAGATCGAGCATGGCGCGTGGAAGCCGGGCGAGAAGTCTACGCTCTCCGTCACCGTGTCCCTGACGTATTACAAGCGCGAACAGAACGGTAGCGTCCTGCACGAAATTGATGTGCTGAACATGAAGCGGATTATCGGCGGCACGGATCGCCTGGCTGCAATCCGCGATGCTTGTGGCATCTAACCCTGAAAGGAGCACGACAAGATGGAAAAGATTACTCTTGAATATCCGGTAGAGATCGACGGGCAGAACTATGGCGAACTGTCCATGCGGCGGCCTGTGCTCCGGGACATGCTGATTGCCGAGCAAAAGGGCGGCAGTGACTTGAAGAAGGAGTCGGTCACTTTCTCCAACCTCTGCGAAGTGACCCCCGAGATCATCCAGGCCCTGGACATGAAAGACTACAAAAAGCTGCAGGCGGTCTATTCGGGTTTTTTGTCATAGACGCGGAAACGGCCCGGCGTGGCATGCTGGCCTTGGCCTATTATACGGGTTGGAGCCGGGCCGAACTTTTGGCGCTGGATGTTGAGGAGTTTTTGATCTGGATCTCGCACCTTCCTCGGAGCAAATAAGTGACCAAACAGCGATTATCTGCAGTTGTCGAATTCGGGGCGGCCATGGGCAGTTCCTTCAGCACAGCAACAAAAGCTGTGCGGGGTGATTTGTCGGGTGTCAGCTCTGCCTTTCAGGACATCAAGGCTAAGCAGGACAAGCTGCATAAGTTCGCTGGGTTCGACATGCAGGCTTTGGGGCGAGCCAAACGCGAAATGGTTGAATCGCGTGAGGAAGTCCAGCGCCTTGGTGATGAGCTTGCTCAAACCGTCAAACCTTCCAAAAAGCTGCAGTCTGCATTTGAGCGGGCCAAGCGCAAGGCGGATAAAACCGCAAAGGCCTACAACCGCCAGAAGGGCCAACTCACGATTCTGAATCATGAATTGAAGAAAGCCGGGGTCAATACCCGCGACCTTGAGGGCGAGTTTGATCGACTGTCGAGCGAAGTCGCTAAAGCTGAACGCCGCATGAAATCCTTCCAGGGGGTGATGCGTGCCGATGTGGGTGGCAGCTTTCGCAATATGGCCGGGCACGCCGGGCGCTTCACCGCCGTTATGGGTGCCAGTGTCGGTGCGGTGGGTGCTGCGGTGACGGTGACGAATAAAATGACGGCGGAGCAGACCGCTATGGCGCAGTCCCTGAACGTCTCCGCCGATGGTTTGTCGGCTTGGGGTGGGCTGGCCAAGGAGATGGGCTTCGAGGTCGACAACGTCGGTGACCTGATGGAGGAGTTGAACAACAAGATCGGCGAATCCGCAGGGCTTGAGGAGATCACGGCGGTTACTGAGAGCTTGCAGATCCTTGGCTTGACCTTTGAGGAGTTGCAGAACCTCTCCCCGGAGGAGCAGTTCCGCCGGGTGGCCGGGGCCGTGAAGGAATTGGACGATCACCAGGTCGCTGTGTCTGCCGCTGATATCCTGATGGGTGGAGAGGCCAACAAATTCTTTGGCTATCTCCGCAGCCGCAAGGAGGGGGTGGACGAGCTGCTTGCCCAGCAGAAGCAGCTCAATGTCTTGTCCGACGAAGGGCGGGCCGGGGCACAGAAGTACAACGTGGCCTTTGCCAAGTTCTCCACGGTTATTTCCTCCACCACGCAGGAGGTTGCCGGGTTGATTGGCGGGGCGCTGGCTCCGGTGGTGGAGGAATGGGGGCCGAAACTGGCGGACTGGGTGCGTGACAACCGCACGGCCTTTGCCGAGATCGGGACCACGGTCAAGGAACTGGTGCCTGCTGTAATTTCATTTGGCAGTGGCCTGGCCTCCGTCTTTAGGACTGTGGGCACGGTCGTCTCCTGGGCCGCAGGCATGCTTGGCGGGTTTGATAACTTGGCCATTGCCGTGGCCGTGACTCTGGGCGCAAAGACCATGCTCAGTGTCGTGCAGTTTGGACAATCACTGTGGGCGGCAGGGGCTGCCCTGCAGCCCATCATTGCCATGGCGTTGCCCGGGTTTGTGGCGGGCATCAAGGCCGTGGGCATCGCCTTTGCCTCCAATCCTATAGGCTTGGTCCTGACCGGCATTACGCTGGCAGTGGTCCGGCTGATCACCATCTGGGACGATCTGAAGAAGTCGTTCGCAGAGGGGGGCTTCCTTGGGGCGGTGGGACGCTACTTCGATTTCTTTGGGGGTGATGATGCAGCCAAGGCTCCCGGCCCTGGGGGTGCTGCCGGTGGCAGTGGGGTTTCCGTCCCGGCCATGGCGGGCGCACCTTCCATCCCTGATCTCCCTTCCATGTCCGGCGGTGCGCAGATTACGCAGCGCGTCGAGGGCATCCACGTGTATGCCGCGCCCGGGCAATCTGCCGATGAGATTGCCGATGCGGTCATGCGCAAACTCGATGAGCGCACGCACGATGCCCGGCGTGGTGCTCTGTATGACTAGCCAATGCCAAAAATCATGATGAAGCTCGGGCGGTACGCCTTCTCTTTGAACACCGCCGCCTATCAGGAGCTGCAGCATAGCGCCGCGTATCGTTGGACGGCTCAGGAGCGCCACGGTCAGCATGCTGCTTTGCAGTATCTGGGACCGGGCGAGGACTCTCTTTCTCTGTCTGGCGCGATTTATCCACATTTGGCTGGTGCGGCTGACCAGGTGGAGAAGATGCGCACGGAGGCCGCTTTGGGCGAGCCGCTCTTGTTGGTGGATGGCCTGGGGAGGATCCACGGCAAGTGGGTAATCCTAAACGCCACTGAGACGCAGCGCGTATTTTTTGCCGATGGCGTACCGCGCAAGATCGAATTTTCCCTTAAGCTTCGTTACTTTGGAGAGGCCTAAATGCTCCGCTATCGCAGCAAGGACGGCGACATGATCGACGACATCTGCCACAGGCACTATGGCCGCACGGATGGCACGGTCGAGGCCGTATTGAAAGCCAACCAAGGGCTGGCGGACTTGGGGCCGGTGCTGGAGGCGGGTGTGATCATCAATCTGCCTGATTTGCCCGATCCGGAGCCGGAGAAGGGCACAAGCCTTTGGGATTAGGTGATGGAAGCGAAACTGCACAAGCCCGCGTTCCGCATTGTGGCCAATGGCGACGACATCACCGCGTCCATTCGCAAGCGGTTTATTTCGCTATCCATCACTGATGAGGCCGGGATGCAGTCCGACAGTCTGTCGCTGGTCCTGGACGACTCTCCGCCGCACATCAGGCTTCCGTCCCAGGGGGCGGAGCTGCGCGTCTGGCTTGGCTATGAGCCTTCGGTCCGGTTCATGGGGCTGTATGTGGTAGATGAGATCGGGCTGATCCTGTCGCCGGCACGCATGACCATCAAGGCGGCGGGTGCGCCCTTTGAGAAGAGCACGGCTTACCGAGAGTTGCAAACGCAGCAAACGCGGTCCTGGACGCCGCGCACCGTGCGAGAATTGGTGGAAGCGATTGCCTCCGAGCATGGCCTGACGCCTGCGGTTGGTCCGGAGATCGGGCAGATCACGCTACCGCACGTGGACCAGATCAATGAATCAAACATGCACCTGCTGACGCGCCTGGCCATGGACCTGGACGCCGTGGCCAAGGCCAATGGTGGTAGCCTGATCTTTGTGAAAAAGGGGCTTGGCCAGACCGCCTCGGGTAAGGAGCTGGAGCGGATCACGCTCACGTCTGAGGACGTCACCAGCTGCAGCGTGACCATCTCGGGCCGTCAGAACTACAATACCGTCGTGGCCACCTGGCGCGATGTGGACGCAGCGAAGGATGTGGAAGAGTGCGCAGGTGAGGGCGAACCCATGTTTCGGCTTCGCCATGTATTCCCAACCAAGGCCGCTGCTCAGCAGGCTGCCCGGGCGAAGCTTGGGGCCTTCCAACGTGGCAAGGCGAACATCTCCTTGAGCCTACCCGGTCGCCCCGGGATTATGGCGGAGAGCCGCCTTGTCCTTGGTGGTGGCTTCCGCGAGGGCATCGCCGGGGAATTGAGCGTGACGCGGGTGGTTCACAACCTGGGGAGTGGGGGACTGACGGTGTCTGTGGATGGAGAGGTAATATGATGTTGGCAGATTCATTTAGCTGAAATTATTGAATATTATGTATAAGGAAGTTTTAGAGTTGACTTCCAACGTTAATTGATAGAGTTTTTCTGCATGAAAAACACATCCGCTTCTGAATTTGTCTATTCATTCCCTGCTATTCGTGGAATTCAGGCAAAAAGAGAATATTATATCACAATGTGCCCTCTTAAGCTTGTTCCTCGGCTGTTCAAGTTTGTCGAGGAAGACTTGCCTCCTGAATTAAGGGCGCAGCGTAGCATCAACAGGCAGAGAATCCCTGCGATTGCCCAATATATTGTGAAAAATATTGAAAGTTATGCCTTTTCATCTCTTACGGTTTCAATTGACGGAGAGGTGAGTTTTGAACCGTTTGGCGATGATGTTGTAGGAAGAAAACAAGGAGTGCTGACCATACCCATGGAGGCTAGGTTTTTGATCAACGATGGTCAGCATCGTCGAGCCGCTATTGAAGAAGCTCTGCAAATTTGTCCTGAGCTGGGGGAAGAAACCATATCCGTTGTGTTTTTTGTTGACGCAGGGTTGGAACGAAGTCAGCAGATGTTTGCTGATTTGAATAGATATGCGGTGAGGACTACTCGTTCTTTGGGCATTTTGTATGATCACCGGGACCCTATGGCTCGTTTGGTAACTAAGCTAGTTGCGAATGTCCCTGTATTTATCGGGATGACCGAAAAGGCGAAGACCACGATTTCCAATCGCTCTCGAAAGCTATTCACTTTGAGTAGTATCTACCAGGCAACGAAGCGACTGCTACAAAAAAGAAAAGATGAAAAAATTACACGAGCCGAAGAGAAGCTAGCTCAGGATTTTTGGCGTGAAGTCTCCAGATGTGTTCCAGATTGGCTCCTTGCCGTTCAGCGCAAAGTGAGTCCTTCAGAGCTTAGAACTGAGTATATTCATGCACATGGGATTGCCTTGCAGGCACTTGCTATTGCAGGTTCTGATCTCATTGTTCGCTGTCCGGATACCTGGAAGGAGCGTCTCCCTAGGTTGGAAAAAGTTGATTGGTCCAGGAGTAATCTTGCCCTCTGGGAAGGTCGAGCAATGATCGGTGGTAGGCTTAGTAAGGCAAATAATAACGTCATGCTAACTGCGAATGTATTGAAAAAAAGTTTAGGACTTCCGCTTAACTCCATAGAACTTGAGCTTGAGGAAAAGTATGCTGCCGGAAGAAAGTAATATTACTCGTGATAAAATAGATTTGATATGTGCCACAATACAAGATTTATATACTGCTGATGATAGGCCTTGGATTATCGGTTTTAGTGGGGGTAAAGACTCGACTACAGTGTTGCATTTGATATGGATGGCACTGTCTCAGCTGTCTTTATCTAAATTGAAAAAGAAAATATATTGCATATCTTCTGATACATATGTTGAGATGCCGTTAATAGAGAAATATCTGCATAGTAAGATTGATCATTTGAACCGTTCTGCTGCTTTATCTGAAATCCCTATCGAAGCTTATACGGTGACCCCTGATGTAGATGAAACATTTTGGGTTAACCTGATTGGACGTGGGTATCCTGCGCCATATCGCAATTTTCGTTGGTGTACAGATCGAATGAAAATTAAACCGACAAGCAGGTTTATCAAAGATAAGATTGCAGTACATGGGGACGTCGTAATAGCTCTTGGTGTAAGGAGAGATGAAAGTTCAGCTCGTGCAAGCAGCATGCAAGCAGAAAGAACGACAGAAGATGGTAAGAAAATTGGTCGAAAAATTATATCAAAATATGTTTCACAACATAAAGATTTGCCAAGTGCATCTGTTTTTTCTCCAATTGAAGATTGGACGACAGAAGAAGTCTGGGAATTCTTAGATAAGCACGATGCTCCTTGGGGTGGTGATCATAGCGAGCTTAAGATTCTTTATCGTAATGCTCAAAAGGCTGATGATGATGGAGAAGACGAACTTGCCGAAAAAACATTTGGGAATAGTAGATTTGGCTGTTGGACATGCACCGTCGTCCAAAATGATATTTCGATGGAAGCTACTGTTTTGAAAGAGGGCAATGCATGGATGATGCCCCTGCTGAAGTTCCGAGATTGGCTGACCACTACACAAGACCCGGAGAAGAAAGGGGATATACGTGAGTTTAGGCGGCGTACTGGGAATGTTCAGACATGGACGGATGCTGACGGTAAAAAATCCATTATTTGGGGACCATATACATTCCAATTTCGAAAAATAATTTTACGGAAATTATTGCAGGCCCAAACTCAGGCTCGACTGCTTAAAGGCGATCTTGAGTTGGAGCTTATACGCCGAGACGAGCTTTTGGCCATCCGCCAGCTGTGGCGTTGCGAGGAAGGAGATTGGGGTGATTCCTTCAAGCAGATTTATAAGGATGAAGTGGGCGTTGATCTCGATGCACCAAGAGATGATTGGTCAGGAATGGGAGTGACGGAGCACAATATTCTGCGTGATGTGTGTGAGAAGCATGAATTGCCAGTTGGCCTTTTAACTGACCTTTTTGCCATGGAACAAAGATACAATGGCATGAGCCGAAGATCGAAAATCTTTGATAATGTTCATTCGATTTTGAAGAAAGACTGGCGAACTCGAGATGAGGTATTCGCTGAAATCGCAAGGCAAAATTCTGAGCAACAAACCGGCATAGGGGATCTCGTACATGCTGCTGAAAAAAATAATTCTTAATAATTATGGCTTATATAAAGGGAAAAAGATTTTCGATCTGACTCCGAGGATGAAGTATAATAAAATTCGGCCTGTTGTTTTGTTCGGAGGAAAAAACGGTGCAGGAAAAACGACTCTATTCGATTCGCTTCGCTTGGCGTTATACGGAAAAAACTCTTTAGGTAATAGGGTGAGTAAGCAGGAGTATTTAGATTTTTTGCGAAGCAGAATTCATCGTTCGCCTAGCGATGTCGTTGGTTCTTCAAACGCGTCAGTTGCTTTGGAGTTTGATTATGTCTCAATGGGGTTGACAGACACTTATTTTGTAGAGCGATCTTGGGCGATTGGAAATGGAAAAGGCATTTTAGAGCATCTGCGGATTGAGAAAAATGGGGAGAAGTTGGAGGGTGTTACTGCTGATTTTTGGCAAGGTTTTGTCGAGGATATTATCCCTGAACGGCTGTCCACGTTGTTCTTTTTTGATGGTGAAAAGAAAATTCAAGATATTGCCCAAGATGGCGTGGGTAATAAAGCTCTTGCAGAATCTATTCGAAGTCTTCTTGGTTTGGATATTGTTGAGAGATTAAAGTCTGACCTTGGAATTTATAGGTCCCGCGAAGTTAAAAAGGTCGCTAGCCAAAGCTGCGTCGCGCAACTGGCTACTCTTGAGAGTGAGCGTTTTAGTTTTGAGGAAGGTCTTTCCAATATTATCGAAAAGCTTGGTGAGGTTCGTAAGGATATAGACATGATCGAAGGAGCTGTTCGGAGGAAAGAAAGTCAGCTCCATAGCGAAGGTCACGTTTTTGCTCGGCAGCGAGAATCGTTAATAGTACGAAAATCAGAGTTGGCTACTTCTATAGAAGAAATACAGAAAGCTATTCGTGAAGAATGCGAAGAGGTATTTCCTTTTTCATTTTGCCCAACAGTCGCAAAAAAACTCGTAGTGCAAATTGAGAACGAAGTTGACCAAAGGCGACTAAGGATTGTTGGGGATGAACTGAAAAATATTGAGTTAGAGTTGCTGAGATCCCTGGAAGGGTTTGGTGGTGAAGGTGTTCAGGTCCCAGCGATAGTTTCGAGCGTTATTGAAGGGCGATTAAATGCGATTCATTCAGGTGTTGAGTCCCAGGAGTTCTTGGGGCTTTCTGAGTCAGAGTCTCAACATGTATTATCCTGGTTAAGTGCTGCCGAGAAAGATTCGAGGCCGAGAATGCAACGGCTTGCTCAACGTTTGGAAGAGGTAGTTCGGGAATTGCAAAAAGTTGACCGAGAGATTGCCAAATCCCCGAGTGACTCAGTGCTCAACCCAATTATGGAAGAGTTGGCTGGGTTGAACCAGCGCCTAGGGATGAAAGAGCGCGAATATCATGTTCTCGAGGATCAAAAGCGAATTATTAAGAATAAAATTTCTGAAACAAATCGATTGTATGAACGTTTGGTAAAACGCGAACAAGATGAGTTAGCTGCCGGTGAACGAGTTGAGATGGTGGCGCGTATTCAGAATGGCCTAGATGAATATATTGATAAGCTAACCAGGGCGAAAATTGAGGAATTAAAGACTACCGTCGCTTCATGCTTTAATTCGTTAAGCCGCAAGGGAGATTTGATTCGAGAGATTGATATTGATCCTGAGACGTTTGGGGTGACGCTTTTAGATCGTTATGGAAATTCTTTGCCTAAGGAAGAGCTCAGTTCTGGTGAAAAGCAAATGTACGCAGTTGCAATGCTCTGGGCACTTACAAAGGCTTCAGGCAGGGCGTTGCCTGTGATTATTGATACTCCCCTCGGGCGGCTCGATAGCGATCATCGTAGGAAGCTGATTCAAAATTATTTTCCTAAAGCTTCTGAGCAAGTGATAATTCTATCTACCGATACTGAAGTTGATCAGGATTGGTATAATGAGCTTAGTCCGAGTATTTCACATTGTTATCATTTGAAATATGACTCAGATAGTAATCAGACAATTGTCTCTAACGAATATTTTTGGCGAGGATGAGTGATGAATAGTCTGAAGTTACAAAAAATTCCATTTTCAAAAGATGCGGACAATAAGCTCCGTGCTTTGAAGTCCCGGACTGGTATAACTCCTAATATTCTCTGTAGAATAGGATTTTGTATGTCTTTGGAACGAAGTAATTATCCTTTGCATGTGGAAATTCAGGAGAAAGGTCGAGAGATTAATCGCCATACATTGCTGGGAGATTACGAGTCCATTGCTGTTTCATTGTTGAAGGTCTGGATGGATATGAATTCAGCCCCTATGGAAGAACTTGACGATTTGTTTGTTTCGCATATGAACCGTGGGGTTGTTAGCGTTTTCCAAAAGGTCAAATCACTGTCTGATATGGTTTAGTTCGTACGAAGCGTTATGGTCTAGGGCTTTTTCTGCCTATGCAGATCCCAACTTTTTCTTTTGCGGCAAGTATCTTTTTTTCTTGAATTGTTGCCTCCCTCCCAAAGGGGCCATGTTCGAATGCAATCTTATACACGATTTTGATGGCTTCTTCTGATCTTTCAAGTAGTAGGCTTAGGGTTTGAATGTTTTTGGTTGTAGGTGCAAGGCTAAGGATGGTTTCAAGCTCTCCATCCTTGTATTGTTTTCCTTTTCTTGAGTGCATTGCTTCTCCTGCGGTCGACAATTATTGATCTGATATTTTATCTAATAGGCCGCAGTAGCTAGTTAAGAATTCTTCTACATCGTATGGCTTGCTTGTGAAATTTTCAGCTAAAATTTCATATCCGCCACTTGCATATTCATTTAAAGTGTTAAGCCCTTTGTCCGTGAGTTTTGTAGATACATCTGGATCTATTATACTTGCTAAATGTTCTTGTACCAAAGTTTTTTCTGTTGGTGATATGCCATACCGCTTTAGCTCTGAACTTATCATCAGCCCAATTATAAGCTTTTGAACTGGTATATATGTTTTTACAAAATTCTTCTGGAATTCAGTGGTTTCTGATTTGCCATGAACTTTGCTTTTTTTTCCAGAAGCAATGCCAAGCATGAGGCACAGATAATAAATATCGAATTTAGTTTCAAAGTATGGTTTTTGGTCTTTGATATTTTTGAACCAGTTGTCTGTGTCATTTCTTAGGTAGAAGGGCATATTTTACTCCAGGTCTCTATCAAATTGCATAAAGTATTGCTTTCCATATACTAGCGCGCATGTGTCATTTTGAGCATGCTCATATTTGTCGATATCATGCAGTAGTTCTTGTGTGCCTTCGCTTTTTCCGAAGATGGTCATATAATGAATGCCGTGCTCGCAATTCTTCTCTAGAGCTGTTACGAAGCCTGCTCTTTCTGGGGAAATGGTAAATGCCACAAATTGTTTGCATAATTTTGGAATAATTTTTCCGATTTCTTGGCGTACCTCGAAAGAGATTGGGTTTGCAGGGCTATCCACAATGAGCGGAAATTGGTGTTTTCCTCGATGAAGCAAATTTGTTAGGAATGTATAGCCAACGGATAATGTTTGTCCCACGCTGGCGCCATCTTGATTTTTTAGTTTCAGTGATTCTCCAATTGACTCAATCTTAAGTGGGCTTCGGCTTAAAATTACATCAAGTTTAGAGTTGCATTCGTTTGTTAGTTCTTCTCTTATGTAACGCCTTGATTTTTCTAAGGCCTGTCTTGCAATTTTTTTCAATGTCTCTGTTCGCGACTGTAGATCAAGGGTGTCAGATATCTCTGCAACCTTTTTTCTTGCTTCTTTGTATTGTCTTTCTAGTGACTTGAGGCAGTTTGTTTTTGCATCGTCTGTCTCTGCAGGCTCTCTTTGAAATTCATCAATAATTTTTTTTGTCTTTTCGTTTTTAGTTTCCAAATCTTTGCGTTCTTCTTCGAGAATTTTTAATTCCTCTCCGCCGCTGTCGATAAATGCATCATGGGCTGCTCTAGTTTCGCTTTCTACTCTTTTCTTGTGGATAATTGATAGTCTTAGCTCGTCTAGCTTTGTTTTGAAGTCGTTATGCGAAGATCCTTCTGGTTGAAGAAATTGATCTATGTCTTGTTTGAGTCCATTGAGGAAGCCAGAAGTTTCTTCTGCAAGGTATTGCTCAGCTTTTTTCTTTACTACTGACCTTGCTTTTCCATCCATTGGCCGTCCACATATGCACTCATCTTCTTCGAGTAGCTCAATGAAAAATTGTTTCGAAGTGCTGGATGGTAGCTTTAATGTGTCAAGCTGATGTTTCAAGCTTGTAAGGTTGTTAGTGAACTTTTTCGTTAAAACATGGGGGGTTCTAATAAGAGATAGTAATTCGAGAGCAATCTCTTTAGATTTGTTTTCTGCTGCTTCTTGTAGCTCAAGTTTTTCAAAATATAGAATTCTATTTTGCTCTTCATTGTTTGTGTGTTTACTCATCTCTGTTTTTATAATTATAAGCCTGGCGTTGTTTTCTGAAATACTGTCATTGTGCTTCTTGAGCTTTTTCTCGATTGATTCAATTCGATCGTGAATTTTCGATGCTTTGTTTCTCCATTTATTGAGGCCTTTGGTTGTTTTAGATGAGCTGTTTTGGGTTGCTTTTTTCCAAATTGATTCAGCTTCATTTTCAATTTCATTTAGTAAGTAGAGTTGGCATAATGCATCAATTGCATTCTCTGCTTCAGATTGCCGGGCATCTAGGAGGCTGTCTGCAAATTCACCATCAAATACGAATAGCCTAACAAATTTTTCAGTCAAAAAACGGTGTGCCTGGGTTGGGGGGTTCCATCCTTTGGTGATTCCTCCACTCCCTGGTGAGGTGGTTGTGTATGTTGCTGTTTCGTTTTGAAAGTCTAGTGTGAGCTCGAAGGTGAGGGGACGATCGTCAATAAGAAGTGTTGTTTCAAAAAATCCAGTAGAAAAGTCTGAATCGCGTCTTTTATATCTTAAGATGGTGTTCTTGTCCCAAGACTGTGCTTCTCCACTCATTGAAGCTCTAAGTAAATTTAAAGTAGTTGTTTTTCCCGTGCCATTTGGCATTTGAATTAAGGAGATGGGTGCAAGTATTCCATTGTGATTGAGGCTAACTTCAATGTCGGGACATCTTAAATTTTTAGATTTCCATCCTCCAATTTCAATTTTCATCTTCCGCCTCGTACGTATCAGTTTGGATGCTGTCTAATGTGGTGCTTAAGAATGTATTTGTGTCTTCAGGTGTTATGTTCCCGTTGCTCATTTCATTGAGCCAGGCGATGATTTTGTTCGCAGTTAAAGGGCTTTGCCCCAGGTCGTGTGTGGCTTCAATAACGGCCTTTTCAAGTTCAGTGTCTATAGACATTTATTCTGTCCTCTTGGTTTTTGAGAGAGCGCTTAGCCATTCGTATCTTTCCTTATCTGTATTATGCGCTTTCTCTTCATTAATGCCTTGTACGAAGTCTATGATTGTTGCTCGTTTAGAACTATTGTTTGGGTCAGTACGCAAACATCTTCCGATGCGTTGAATGGTCTCAAGTTTTGCCCTTGCAGCAGAAAATAGAATCACATTTTTCAGATTTTTAATGTCAATTCCTTGGGAGATTCTGTGGCAAGTAATCAAGCAGTCTATCCTTCCGTTTGAGAATTCAATGAGGTGTGACCTGTCGTCATCTCCATAGTATGTTCTGTACTTTGATGTTTCTGTATGTATTATTGGAAGTATTTTGTTCCCATATTCTTTTGTTTCGACGAATACTATTGTAGATTTAAGTAGTTCATTTTTGTCTCTAATATGATTTTGGAATACTGCTGGCTTTTGTTCTGCTGTCTTGTATACTTTTGATAGCTCTATCCATACTTCTTGTCTGGTCATTGGGTTGCCTGACTTTCGCCTTGCCGCTTCTCTTGAGTGTACTTTTTGTAGGCGCTTTTTATCATTCTGAGTTAGTTCATATTCTAAAGCGACATAATCAAATTCACAGAGGATTCCTCTTTGGATCGCATCTTCAATTTTAAAAGTGTAGATTGTCTCCCCAATTTCATCAGATAAGAATTTGTTCCCTTCTTCATCATATTCTCTTTCAGGTGTTGCGCTAAGCCCAAGTCGGTAGCCGAATTGGTGATGCTCGCCTGCTAAATTTTTGCAATGGCTAGGTGAGCCGAGGCCATGAACTTCGTCATGTATTATTGCTATTGAATTTCTTTTGTTGATGGGGAGTTGTTTAAATAAATCTTTGAGTGCTCCTCGAGATATTATAATGGCGCTATTTTCTGGATTTGATGAAAAGAAGTTCATCTCATGATTTTTTTCGTATTGCCTGAGCACGGTGTAGTTGAAAGAGTTTTTTAGATTCCATGAATCAATTTCTTTTCGCCATTGATCAAGAAGATCAACTCCATCTGTGGTAATAATTACGCTGTTGATTTTTTTTTCTTTTATTAATTGCGTTATAATTTTGATTGCAGTTCGCGTTTTGCCTGTTCCGGTCGCCATTTCCAGGATGCCTTGTTTTGCAAGAAGAAATTTACTTACAGCCTCATCTTGGTGGCGCCATTTGTTGTCAGGTTGTTCTGGGGTTGCCCCTGTCAAAGGCGGTGTTTCTTCGTCAATTGGCATACTTTGAGGCGAGTATGATTTGATAAGTTTCATCACCTTTTTTGAAAGCGTCAGAACTTCAAGGCCAGGCGCATTTCCTCGCCAGGCTTCTATGAACTGCTCAAGTTTGATTTCAACTCGTTCTGTTTCTGATGCTATCCAACTTCGATAGACATCAATTGATTCATAGTTTCTTTTATGTCCTGAAAGTGTTTCATTCGCTGACCCGGTGAAAGCAATAGAATCTCCAGATGGATATTTGAAAATTCCAATTTTTTCATGGAACATTCCATCTGTTTCTTGCCCTGATGGTTTTGCGAATCGTATTTCCAGTTTATTATTGGCGATTAACCATATTAATATTTTAATTCTACGGACCTTGTTTTCAGGTGCTGATGGGTTCTTAGTGAACTCGATGACATCAACTAATATTTGGTCAACTAGTATCTGATAATATTTCTCTTTATCAATAGGATCGATGATTTTTTTTAAAGCAGATTTATCGTCTTCGCTTAAGCATGGAGATATAAGTAGCTGAATTTTTATATCGTCTGATTCGGTGATTCTTGGCAGTGCTTCAGCCCATGTAATGAGAGCACTGCTTGAAAAGAATCCTGTGGAGCGAAAATACTCTGTGCATAAGCTAAGGCAGGGCGAGAAAAAATCTTTTCCTAAATCTGAAATACCAGTTCTGTAGTGGCTTTTGATTGTCTCTCGTAAGTTTTCTGTCATTATTATATTTTTTTTATATCATTTGATTACATATTCTTTCGGTATGCATAATGCTTTTCTTTCTATGTGGTGTTGTTTTAATGCAATGTGTAAGTCTATTTGTGTATTTTAAAAAAGAGGCGTCAGTGTCCCGCGTGGGATGCCGTCGCCTCTGCTTTTGCCTGCTATTAGCGTGAATCGTCGTCGGTGCCTGTGGCAATCTTCAGTGGAGATCTGCCACCGCTAACGTAGTCGAGTAGCGCCTGCTTTATTTCTTCCTCGCTGGCTCCAACTGTTTGGAGTGTTGTTTTGATATCAGCGAGCTCCTTTCCTAGTTCGGTCTTTGTTTCAATGTCTTCGTCTTTGGATTGCCCCCGTTCGTCTCGGAACATGGAGCCTTCACCAGTGAGGACCCAATTAGCGTTTAATTCGAAATTTTTTATCCAATTGGTCAAGGCTTTAGCGCTTGGGAGTGTTTTCCCGGAGAGATAATCCGACATTGTTTGTGTCGTGATCTCGCCGAGCTCTGCGAGCTTCTTTTTTTGTATTTTTTCGGATGATATAACCGATTGTAATCGTTCGGCTAATCCGATGCTGTAAGAATTCTTCACTATAAAATCCGAAATTTTAGTTGCCGACTACGAAATTCTGGAATATCACTTCACTTAACGACTGGGTGAAACAGCAAACACCAGCCATGGAGAGTCACTTATGGAAAAAATAATTGTTAACTTATGTGAATCCCTACACCTCCAAAAACCTAACCGTCAAGCGCGTCTCAAGGCGTGGATGGTGACGTATGGCCTGGAATCACGCGAATTGGCTCGTGCAGCAGGTGTCAGCCCGCAGATGATGTCCATGATCATTTCTGGCCGTCGTGCTCCGCGTGAACGCATCGAGCGGCTCGTGCAGGCTGGAGTGCCTCGTGAATTGCTTCCTGATCCTCGCGAGGGGAAGCGCAGTTCCAGCTCTTCCATCGCCTGATCCACCGTACATCAATCAATGAAGGTGTCGGCGCGTGCCGACAACATGAGAAAGCAAGAGGAATTACATCATGTCTTTGAATCTCGAAAAGCTCAGCCTGTACGACGCAATTCAACTCTCCGTGAGCAAGTCCGGCAAAACGCGCGACGAGATCGCCGCCGAGGTCGGTTGGGCGGCGTCCAACGCCAACCGCATATTCTCCTCAGAAAACTACTGGCCCAGCCTGCCAACCGTGGCGCGGTTCTGCGTGGCCTGCGGCAACACGTTGCTTTTGGATTGGCTGCATTCCCAGGTTCGTTTGGGTGGCCTCAAGTTTGATCCAGAGCCCATGGACGCGGCTGATCTGGTGCTTTCCATGGGGCGCATGTTTCGCGAACTGGGCGATGTGGCCCGCGTGGGCGAGCGCAGTGTGGCTGACAACCACATCAGCCCGGACGAGGCGCGTCGGCTCATGCGCGAATTGTATGAGCTGATTGAGGAGGCCATGGCCACGCTCTCCGGCCTGCAGGCCCTGCGCAACGCACCGCAAGACGGATAGCCGTGCCGTGCTCGTTGCCCCTGGGGAGTAACCGTATCCCCTCCAACGCGGGGAGGCCGTTTACCCCCATTTGCCACTCGGCGGTTTCCCCGCATCCCCTGGTGCAACGATCGTTCACTCACTCCTTAACCGACGTGTGGCCACTGCGCCCGCCTCGCAAACAGCATGGAGGAAGTCATGGACGCCTTGAACCAATTCGATAGCACTTTGCGCAAGATGAAGCAGATCGCTTTGGATTTGCGGAGCGAGCAGGTTTGCCGTGAGGAGGATGAATCCTCCGTGACTGCGGCACTGGCTATGCTGGAGATGGTGGGCCGCCGGATGCATTGCAACGTGGCCCGTGGTGTTGCGTCGCCTCCTCCGTCGTCCTGCGCGGATTGGCGTGAACGTCAGCTCCCGGCCGGGGACAGGTAAGGAGAACGCCATGCTTGTGGATACCTATCGACTTCCCATTGTTCCGCCTGTGGCCACACCTGAGACGGCTGAGCCTGCCCGGGCGGTTATCGTGGCTGAGGATAAGCACGGTCGGCTTGTGGAGCGCCAGTTGGAACTAGAGCCGGATTTGCCTTCCTTCGTGCGTCTGCTGGCTGATCTGCGGCGCTGTGGCTACCGGGGGATTGTGCTGCGCAAGGTGGCGTCATGAGCAGCGCACTGTGGGCCGATGCCCTTGGGGCGGGATATTTTGCCCTGGGGCTGTGGTTGGCTGTGGCCGTGACGAGCGAGGTGCTTCGTCTGGTGGGGAGCCTGGCGGGGAGAGTGGGCGATGAATAGCGCGGTAGTTTCTCCGGGTATTCGTCGGGCTCTGGGACGCGCCCGGCGCGCCATGGATCCGGACCTAGCGGCTCGCGAGGGCAGGGCTGTGGTGTTGTGCTCCGCCATGACGGCGTTCTCACTGTTTAACTCCATCAAGAAATTTTCGGGCGAGCAGGGCGAAGCCTCGCGCCTACGCCGCCGGGCTGAACTGCTGGTCAGCGAGCTGAAGGCGTTGGAGTCGCTTTGTGGTGATGGATGGAGGGATGAATATGAGCACCTGTGAGTCTTGGGCGTCCTCAGAGTCTTATTGTTCCGAAAAATGGACGACTGAAGCCTTCGGATTAGCCGCTACGGCGAGTAAGTTTGGTGGACATGATGGAAATCAAACCGCCCAGCAGAATGTATCCGAGTATAACCTCTGCCATAACCCAATGTTTTGCCTGTGCGGTAATTGGGGTCACATCGCCGAAGCCCAGAGTCGTGATGGTGACTGTGGAGTAGTAGAGCAGGGTGTCAAAGTTCCAGGCAAGACCGTTGGACAGGTGAAAGGCATCTACACCGATGTGCTCATACGCAAAAGCGAATCCAACAGCCGCTGCAATGCACCATCCCAGCCACAGCATAAACGAGCGCCCACAGTCGCAAAGGATCAGCCAGGGGATGTAGAGAAGCCAAAAGCGCCAGTGTTTGTTGTGAACGCGAAATTCTTCGATGAAGTCTTGGTCCATGGCGAATCTTCGAAATTGCTGACTGCCGTGGCAGTTGCCGAGCTCGATGTCTCGGTATCCTCCTCGGGATATTCCCCATTGCTTGTAGGAAATGTTGCGGACGTCAGCTTCATCAAGTTGGGCACCCCTGAAATTAGTTTTTTGAACCCTTGTATCCATGAGCAATGTTCGTTTGAGGTTTGCGCTGCCCATATCAGCGCCCTTGAGATTTGCGCACGAGAGATTTGCATTTTTGAGGTTCGATCTAGGAATTTCTGCTTTCTCAAGGTTGGCGGCTGGAAGTTCTGCCGCTTGGAGGTTTGCATTCCAAAGCCGTGCATATTTAAGATTTGTTTGTGCGAGATAGGCACCTTGAAGATTTGCATCATCAAGGTTCGCATTTTTGAGGTTTGCTTTTCCAATGAGTGCATCTTGGAAATTAACCTTCTGCAAGTTTTTTCCCTGAAGGTTCGCCCCGCTCAGATCAGGGGTTATGTGGGGATTGTCATCCCGCCATTTATTCCATTTTGTGACGCCAGTCAGAAGAATTTCGAGATGCTTGGGGTTAGCCACTGTGCAGCTCCTTTAGGTCATTGTTCTAAACAATCAAAGCTACATAGTGCTTTACGCATGAGGATGCCAGCATGAACTGGTTGCAGATCATTCTTGCCGTGCTCTCTGGTGGTGCGATTTTCTTTATCGCCCAGGGGAGCCTTTTGGTGGGCTGCGCCCTTAACTTGCCGCCCAGCCGTTTTGGATCCGCGAGACGTTTCGGGCGCGGCAGTGGGGCATGTTCGTCCTGTCGCTTTGGTACACGCTGGCTTGGGCAAATGGTTTGTTCGCCAGCCTAGGGAGGTAACGGATGCTGCAACCAGGGATGGATATCATGATGCAGCGGGGCAAACAGAGGCCCGTTGTGGTGCGGGTGGACCGGCGCGATGCGCGTGGGTTCTGGGTTGGATTTCAGCATGTGCAGGGGCGCGTGCGGCAGGATCATCTGCGGACCTTTCGCGGGGCAGAGGTGCAGGCCGTGCGTGTGCCGGAAGGATTTCAAAAGGTGCTGCCGGGTGTGCTGGTGGCGGACACGGAACGAGAGGAGGGAATCAAATGAGCGGTGAAAACTTATTGGGCAAAGGGTTCAGGGACATTGCTACGGAGGCATTTCAGGACGCTTTGGCTGCCCTTGCCGAGAGTGGACAGATCGTCTTCGTGCGCGAGGCGGAGAATCCGTATCAACATCGCCAAGCGTTCACGACGCGAGAGGTGGCCAAGCTCTATGGTGTGTCGCGGCGGACGCTGGAGCTGTGGCGCTCCGAGGGGCGCGGGCCTCGGTACACACGCCACGGCAAGCAAGTGTTGTATCCGCGTGCGGCGCTGGATAATTTTTTTGTGAAGCAAGCAGTGTTGACGGTGGACGATGATGGCCTGTTGTAGGCGGTCAGCCTTGGGCGGCGTCCGTAGCCGTGTCGGTGTTTTCTTCAGCGGCGAGGTCGGCGGCTTTGAGTACGTCGGCGATGATGGCTTGGCGGTCACGCTCTTGGCCGGGGATAAGCTTGGCGTAACGAAGGGTCATGCTGATCTTTTCGTGGCGCATGAGTTCTTTGAGTTCCTGGAGGGTGACCCGGCGGGATTGGGCCAGCCAGCTGGCAAACGTGTGCCGCAGGGTGTGGAAGATCACATGGTCGCAGGGGCGCGGCCAGCCTTCATTGAGCTTCAGGTCGGCAACGGCGCGGCCAAAAGCGGAGCTGATGCCACTGGTAATGCGCCCACCGTTGCGCGCCTGGAAGATATGCTCCCCAGGGGCACGGCTATAGGACTGCAGCAGCTCGATCATGTCCGCCGGGGCGGGGATGGAGTCGCGGCGGCCACCCTTGGCCGTGAAGCTGATCACACCTGCCGAGGTGTCCAGGTCCGCGCCGGTGATGCTGAAGATCTCCACCGCGCGCAGGCCTGTCTTGAGGGAGAGCAAGCTCATGTCGTGCAGCTGCTTGGAGCGGTTGCGCAGGTTCGCCAGCAGGCTTTTGGCCTCCTGTGGGGTGAGGTAGCGGTTGGATTCGTTATCTGGCTGGGGCAGAGAAAATTTAGAGTTGCGCCGCGAGCGCATGGGGTTGGAGCCGGAGTAAAGCTCCATGCCGATGGCGTGGTTGATGGCGCGGCGGGCAAAGGAGAAGCAATGGTTGACCGATTGTTCGGACATAAGGCGTGCGAGCTTGGCTTTGTGCTCTGTCAGGATGGCTACGGTGATGGCCTCAATGGGCAGGGCGGCGAACGCGGCACGCATGTGCTTGTTCCAACGGCTCAGCTCCTTATCAATAAACTTACCCTCGGCGCGCGCCCAGGCCTCGTAGGATTCCACGGCCTGGCCGACGGTGAAGCGCTTGGCCCCTTTGGCGGGGATGGGCTTGCCGTCGCGCACGGTGTTGACCACGTCGTTGCGCTTTTGGCTTGCGTACTCGGGGGTGATGCCCTCGGAGGCCCAGCCAATGGTCTGCCAGTGACCCTTATTGTCTGCGCCCTTGTACCAGATCACAAAGCAGCGATCCGCACGGCCCCGGTGAGGGCGACGGTTGGGGGATTCGCGATAGTAAACACCACGATAGCGGGTCTTGAGGAACTTGCGAGTAGCCATGCTCTACGGATAAGCGATGCGCATCGGGTTCGCAACTCACTTATCCATAACTTATCCAAGAACGACAAAGGGGCTACGGTGATTAACCGTAACCCCTTGAAATTCTTGGTGCGCCAGGGAGGATTCGAACCCCCGGCCGTCGGCTTAGAAGGCCGATGCTCTATCCAACTGAGCTACTGGCGCGCGCGGAAGGAGGGGACATATACTCCAGGATGGGGATGGGGGTCAAGGCTGCGTATCCCATCTGAGGAGCTGGATTCCGAATTCCCCTGAGACCCGCTTGGTGCGGCGTAAAAAAAGTGGTGCCGGAGTGTCGGATGTTTGGAATTCTCCTCAGCGATGTGATATGTTCTCTGATATTGGGGAAACATGTGGCGCAGTTGCCAGGACGAGGTGAGTATGTCTCTGGCGCTGCAAGGGAGTTCTGTGCATGAAATTCAAGGTGCTGGGGTGTTCCGGCTCAAGGCAACCGGGGCATAACCTGACGTCTTATTGCATCAACGACACCATTCTTCTCGATGCCGGGGCTGTGTGCGGATATCTAGACGTCGAGGATCAGGAGCGCATTACGCACATCCTGGTTTCCCATGCCAATCTCGACCACACCAAGGATATCGCGTTCCTGGCGGATAATCTGGCGAGTGCGGTCTTTGCCGGACGCAAGGGCCCCGTGCAGGTGTGTTCGCAGATCAGTGTGCTCAAGAGCCTGAAAGACCATCTCTTCAATGATGATATCTGGCCGGATTTTACAGCGATTCCGTCCAAAGAACAGCCGACGATTGTTCTTGAACCCATCGAGTTTGGCGTGCCGCTTCATCTTGGCGGACTGAATGTCATTGCCTTCCCTGTGCCGCATTCCTCCGGCTCCACTGGTTTTGCTCTCTATGGAGAGGACCCTGCCGAGCATGTTGTCGTAACTGGCGATACCGGCCCCAATGGAGGCTGGACCAGCTTCGTCAATGACCTGCACTTCCCTGTGAATAACTTGGTTGTTGAGTGCTCTTTCCCTAATGAACTCGAAGGATTGGCCCTGGCATCGGATCATCTGACGCCGCGTTTGCTCAAGCAGAAGGTGGAGCGCTTAAAGATCAAACCCGTGCTTTACGTGACCCACCTGAAGGCTATATACACCCGCCAGATTCAAAAGGAACTCCAGCACGAGCTGGCCGGGTACCAATATCATTTACCTCGGAAAGGCGTTGTCTACGATTTCTAGGTTCAGCAATTTCAACGAAGTCATGGCCCATCTTGACGGGCTGGGCATGTTCCATATGGAGCTTGGCCTTTCAAGGGTTGCCAAGGCCCTGTCTACCTTGGGGCTGACCCGTCCGCCGTACAAGGTGGCGCATGTGGTGGGCACCAATGGCAAGGGCTCCACCTCTCGTTATCTGGCGGAGATCGCCTCGGCTCACGACTTGCGCGTCGGGCTCTATTCCTCCCCACATTTCGTAACCCCTCGGGAGCGTGTGCTCGTCAATGGCTGCATGCTGAGCGAGTCGTCTTGGACCGGGTTGGCCAATGAAGTCTTCCATGCTTCGGGCGATGATGGATTGACCTATTTCGAATTCATCACTGTACTGGCAGTTTTGGCCTTTGCCCGCGCTGGCGTGGACGTGGCCGTGATGGAGGCCGGGCTGGGGGGGCGATACGACGCTGCCAACGCTCTGGAAACGGACCTCACGGTGTTCACGCCCGTGGGGTTGGATCATACCCAGATTCTGGGAGACACGCTGGATGCCATTGCCAGGGACAAGGCCGGGGCCATGCGTCCGGGAGTTTTGGCCGTGACCGCCAAACAACACCCCGAGGCCAAGTCCGCGCTCATGGATGTTGCCGCGCGTCTCCGCACTGCATTATTGGATGGTGTAACGGCCCAGGGGGCCGTTTGTCCTGTCCTGGCACCCGGTATGCTGGGGCCGCACCAGATTGCCAACGCCCGTTTGGCTTTTGCTGCCTGGAAGCTTTTGACTCGATCCATGCACCTGTCTCTTGATTTGGAGGCGTGTATCCAGGGGGTGTCACAAGCCCGATTACCCGGGCGCTTTCAGTGTATTTCCGGTGAGCCGGAATTGATTCTGGATGGGGCGCATAACCCCCAGGCTCTGGATGCCCTGGCCGCGACGCTACGTACCGAGGGTATTGAACCCCAAGCCGTGATCTTTGGCTGCATGCAGGATAAGGACTTACGGTCCATGGCTCAGCAGGTGCAATCCCTGACGCAGGGTCCGATCTTTGCCACGGGGCTACCAGACATGGAGCGCGCCATGGCGTCTGGTCCTCTGGCCGTCGCCTTGGGTGAGCGTGCTCATGGGGTCCGCGACATGGCGGAGGCTCTGGAGCATGTGGCCAGCCTGAATGGCCCCGTACTGATTTGTGGCTCCTTGTATCTGCTGGGAGAATTCTTTGCCTTGCATCCCGAGCATCTGGGCATGCACGGACCGGATGTATCCATCTAGGTCCACACGATTCTCGATCATTACATGCTGTTAATGATGCCGTTCTTGCTTCCCGCACTTGCCCTGATACTCGAGGCATTGGGTTGTGGTCTGTCCACACTCAGGCCGAGGCACGTTTGTGCCTCTGTGTGATGGAGTTGTGGGGACTTGCGGCAGGGCTGGCGAACGGGTAGCATTCCCGGCAGTTTGAGTACAACTGGACCCTTATTCATACGGAAGGCGAATATGGCGAATCTGTATCGGCATCTGCCGTCAGTGGACGCGGCGCTTGCAGCGCTTTTGGAGGACCCGGAGCTTGCACTCCTGCCCCGGCTCCTGCTGAAGGACCTGGTGAATGACACGTTCGAGGCTCTGCGCGAAGATATCCGTGAGGGGAGCATAGAAGACCCTGCCGGACTGAAGCTTGATGTCCTGTTGCCCGGCCTGCGGGTTGCCGTGCGCAGTGGTGCGCGTCCGCATTTTCGGCGCGTGCTCAATGCCACAGGCGTGGTCATTCACACCAATCTTGGTCGATCCATCCTTGCGCCGCAAGCCATGGAGGCCGTAAGCGACGCCTGCGCCCATTACTCGAATCTCGAATTTGCTCTGGAAACGGGTGAGCGTGGCAGCCGCTACAGCCATGTGGAGCCGCTCTTGTGTCGTCTGACCGGAGCCGAGGCCGCCCTGGTGGTCAATAACAACGCCGCCGCCGTAATGCTCATTCTGGACACCATGGCCAAGGGACGCGAGGTTGTCGTCTCTCGCGGGCAACTGGTGGAGATCGGCGGTTCTTTCCGTATTCCGGACGTGATGGAAAAGAGTGGGGCCATCCTGCGCGAGGTTGGAGCCACCAACCGCACTCATCTTCATGACTACGAGGATGCCATCAACGAAAATACCGGTGCGCTGATGAAGGTACATTGTTCCAATTTCCGGGTCATCGGTTTCACCAAGGAAGTGTCGGCTTCCGAGTTGGCTGCCCTTGGGCAGAAGCACGACCTGCCCGTAATCGAGGACCTGGGCAGCGGCAGTCTGTTCGACTTCGGTGGTGGTGCATTGGATGAACCCACCGTGCAGCAGGCCGTGGCCGCCGGACTGGATGTGGTCTCCTTCTCTGGCGACAAGGTCCTGGGCGGGCCGCAGGCCGGGATCATCGTGGGCACCAAACGCTGGATCGACAAGATCAAGAAGAACCCCATGAACCGGGCCCTGCGCATCGACAAGATGACACTTGCCGCTCTCGAAGCCACCTTGCGTCTGTATTTGGACCCCTTGACGGCAAGGCGGTCCGTGCCCACCTTGAAGATGATTACTGCCACTGCCGATGAACTCAAGGTCAGAGCGAGACGACTCAAGAATCGTCTGGGCAGGGACCTGGGGGATACGGCGACTGTGGATTTGGTCCCGGGTGTGTCCCGTGTGGGCGGGGGCTCTTTCCCGGAGCGTGATCTGCCGACGACACTGGTCACCGTGGAACCGAGCACAAAGATGGCGGCCGACGAATTGAAAGCGCGACTGCGCGACACGACTCCGCCACTCATCGGGCGCATCGAGGATGATCGCTTTTGTCTGGACCCACGGACTCTGGAAGACAAGGAATTTCAATTGGCCTCCGCAGCTTTGCAGCAGGTCCTGAACGCTGAATAACGACACGCATTCTCAAGGAGATTCATACATGGCCAAGACCAAGAAGCCCGAGTTGAACTACGAAACCAAGAACTGCTGGGATGTCTATTCCTCCAAGCAGGATATTGCGGCCATGGATGACGTGGCCACCCGCTACATCGATTTCATCTCGCAGTGCAAGACTGAACGTGAAACTGTTGATTTCATTTTGGAAAAAGTCAAAGCCGCTGGCTTTGAGGAAGGCTACGGCAAGGACAGGGTCGTGCGCGTGATGCGTGGCAAGACCGTGTTTTTGGCTCGGCGCGGCAAGCGTCCATTATCAGAGGGCGTGCGCCTTGTGGGTGCCCATGTAGACACCCCGCGGCTGGACCTGAAACAGCATCCTCTCTACGAATCCTGCGCCGTGGGCCTGGCCAAGACCCATTACTACGGTGGAATCCGCAAGCACCAGTGGCTGGCGCGCCCTCTGGCCCTGCACGGCGTGGTCGTGAAGGCCGATGGCCAGACCGTGCGTGTGAATATCGGCGAAGATCCCACCGACCCGGTGCTGACGGTCCTCGATCTGTTGCCGCATCTGGCTTATGCCCAGATGGAAAAAACAGTGACCAAGGCCTTTGAGGCCGAGAAGCTGAACATTGTGTTGGGTCATGCCCCGGCCAAGTCCAAGAAGGGAGATGAGCCCAAGGAACCCATCAAGCAGCGTGTGCTGGAACTGCTCCACGAGAAGTACGACATCGTGGAAGAGGACCTGTTCTCCGCCGAGATGCAGGTGGTGCCCGCCGGTCCTGCCCGTTTTGTCGGTTTGGACGGCTCCCTCATCGGTGGCTACGGTCAGGATGACCGCGTGTGCAGTTTTGCCACTTTGGAAGCCTTTCTGAACAGCACCGAACAGCCCGAACACACGCAGATCGCCCTCTACTGGGACAAGGAAGAGATCGGCTCCGAGGGTGCCACCGGCGCCAAGAGCCTGTTCTTTGAATACTGCATGGAAGACCTGGCGCGTGAGTGGGAACCCGAGACTCGTCTGTCCGAGATATTCCTGAACACCAAGGCCGTGTCTGCCGATGTGCATGGTGCTCTGGACCCCGACTATCAGGACGTCCACGAGAAGCTCAACTCCTCGCTGCTGGGCCACGGCCCCGTGTTCTGCAAGTTCACCGGCCATCGTGGCAAGGTTGGGGCCAATGACGCCCACGCCGAATACGTAGGTTGGCTGCGCGGCATGCTCAGCAAGGCCGGAGTGCCCTGGCAGATGGCCGAACTGGGCAAGGTCGATGTGGGCGGTGGTGGCACCGTGGCCAAGTTCCTGGCCGTCTACGGGATGGATGTCATCGATTTCGGACCCGGAGTGCTCTCCATGCACAGTCCCTTTGAGGTGTCCTCGAAGGCTGATGTTTATGCTTCCATTCAGGCCTATCGCGCCTTCCTAGAAAGCTAGGGCAGGGCGCTGAAAAACAGCCATCTGCTTTGTTGTTTTAAAAAGCCCAAACTCTCGCGTATTGTCATATACGCGTCGAGCTTGGGCTTTTTTTGCGCCTAGCATCTGACCATTTTTGAACGCCCTGAAAAGAGAAGTCGCTTCTCCACTCGTTAGGTATTGCGTCGGCCTTGCTTTGCTTTCGTGCCTACCCCTCGCGGCGATTGAACGCCCCTAGGGGAGTAGTGATTGCCGTGCTCTCAGCTTAAAAGTAAAGGCTTTCAGGGATTCGCTGGAAGCCTTTTCAGTTTTCTGAATTGATTCTAAGTTTTAGTCGTTAAAAATGTCTAAATAAATAATGCATCTAGCTTATTTGTCATTTTAACGTGTCCTTGTGGGTGGATTTTCTGCAGTGAAGGAGTCTCTTTTAGCGTCATGTTTGTGGTTATTATGCTTTTCACCTGACTCCAGTTCTGAGTATGAGTCATAATTGCACTTTTATCAATTGAGATGTAACGATATGTGGCTTTGATATATTGAATGAGTGTTGTTTAAACGTTGTGGAGACGAAAATGTTGGATAGGCCTAAAGAGACACTGATTCGTGCTGGCGAGCTGTTTATGTATACTGTATGGATTCAGTGCCAAATGTCAGATCTTGTTATCCTTCGGAACAATCCTGATAAAATCAAAGCATTTATTTCTACTCCAGAAAGGGTGCCGAACGAGTTGCACTTGAAGAGAGCAGCTTATTGGGAGAAGCTATTTAAAAATGTTATGGGCGAGTTTTTCGATTTATTTGAGGATGATATCACAAAAGATGAAAAGAAATTGATAGAGTATATACATGCGACTCGAAATGCTATTGCCCATTCGCATGTGTCATTGGGCAGGGACTATCATTTGTATAGGCCAGCTGGAGGAAAGAAAAAAGAGGAAGAGATTAAGCGGGTTATGAATCTTCAGTCAATAAAAGACAAGTCTGATCCTATGATGGTGCTTTTGCCTTGGTATGATGATGAGAAATATCTCTACTTTTTCAAGGTAATGAAGTTTATTGATGAAATTACATTTGAAAGGTTGTCTAGCTTAATTGGTGTACCGCATTCTAGGATAAGATAGTCAGTGATTTAACAGGCAATAGCGTGGTTTATGTGTGATATAGAGATGCTTGTTTTTTTCTGTCTCGCTAGGCAATGACACTAAGGCAATAGGTAATGTGAAAATAAATGATTGTAGATTGTTTTGTTGGGTAAGTTCTGTTTTCTGTGCCAAGGTAAAAAACAAAGCCGCCTCTCATTTGAGAGGCGGCTTTTTAATTGGCTTGGGTTCGGGTGTGGCGGAGAACGAGTGGTTATTAGCCCTTGGCCACGGCTTCAACCATTTCCAGCGGGGCCATGGTGCGGTCGGCCACTTCCTGTGGGGAAAGGCCCGTTTTCAGCAGATTGCGGATGACCAAGGGCATGGGTTCACCCACTTCGACCAGATGTCCATCCGGGTCCTGGATTCGGAAGCAGCGTTGCCCCCAAGGCATCTCGCGTACTCCGTGCACAATGGGCACGCCTGCGGATTCGATCTTGTCCCAGGACTCGACGATGGTCTCGGTTTCGAAATAGAGTTCGAAATTGCTGCGGCCCTGTGGACCGGGCTGTTCAGCCGGAGTGCAGCCATGGATCAGTTCGCTGGCACTTGCTGCGGACCACAACGACATGCCACCCGCATAAGCCGTGTAAGCCTCGGCCACCGCGAATTGGACTTCAAGGCCTAACAGGCCTTCATAGAATTTTCTGGCCGAGTTCATGTCCGCCACGAACACGGCGGGCCCTTCGAAGGTAATGCTCATCGTGTTTCCCCTTGTGTGGTTTGGGCTACGCTATCGGTTTTCCTCTCAAAGAGCTAGACCGATGACGGTTCTTCAGCAAGTTCGGATAGCTTGAGGCCGCCAGCGATTTCACCTACTCTGCATAAATCATATTGCAACACGGTTTTCAAGGAGACAGTGCATGCCGCTCATCATGGGCACCGCCGGACATATCGATCACGGCAAGACGACTCTCATCAAGGCTCTCACGGGCATCGACTGCGACCGGCTCAAGGAAGAAAAGAAACGCGGCATCACCATTGAGTTGGGATTCGCATTTCTGGATATGCCCGATGGGGGCAGGCTGGGTGTCATCGATGTCCCCGGACACGAGCGTTTCGTGAAGAATATGGTGGCCGGGGCCGCAGGGGTGGACTTTGCGCTATTGGTGATCGCGGCTGACGAGGGCGTAATGCCCCAGACCCGCGAGCATTTGGAAATTTGCACTCTGTTGGGAATCAGGCACGGCTTGGTGGCTCTGACCAAGACCGACATGGTGGACGAGGATTGGTTGGAGATGGTCACGGATGATGTCTCCGGTGCGTTGGCGGATACCTTTTTGGCCGAGGCTCCGATCATGCCCGTGTCTGCACATACGGGCCAGGGGCTGGATGAGCTACGAGCTGCCATCGCCGAGCTTGCAGGAACTTATGACAGCCACCGTCGTTCGGATCTTTTCCGTCTGCCTGTGGATCGCATCTTCACCATGAAGGGACACGGCACCGTGGTTACGGGGACGCTGGTCTCCGGCAGTATTTCCGAGGGGGAGGATGTCCGTCTGTATCCCAAAGGAACGGTCACCAAGGTGCGCGGGTTGCAATCTCACGGTACGAGCGTGACCGAGGCCCCCGCCGGGCGGCGTACGGCCGTGAATCTGGCCGGACTGGAGGTGGAGGATGTGACCCGTGGCGAGGTGCTGGCACGTCCGGGGTCCTTGTTCCCCAGCCTGGTCTGGGATGTGGAGTTGGACTATCTGCCTTCTGCCGGTCGTGAGCTGAAGCATCGCCGCGAGGTGCACCTGCACCACGGAGCACGTGAAGTGCTGGCACGAATTCATTTGCTGGATCGTGATGCCCTGCGCCCCGGCGACAAGGTGATCTGTCAGATTCGCCTGCCCGAGCCGCTACCCGGGGTCTATGGCGATCGCATTGTGTTGCGATCCTTTTCGCCACTTCGGACCATTGCGGGAGGGCGCATCCTGAATCCACTGGGCCGCAAGGTGAAGCGATTCGATGAATCCGGGCTGGCGCGTTTGACCGGGCTGTCCGTTGATGATCAGGAAGCCGTGCTCGGAATGCAGTTGACCCTGGCCGGAGCCGAGGGCTTGTCCCTTGCACAGCTCAGGACTATGGCCGGGCTGGAGGCCAAAGCCTTGGACAAGGCCTTGCAATCGTTGCTCAGTAAGGGTGAGGCCTTTTTGTTTGAACGCGAGACGCGTCGGTACGCCTCGGGCCAGGTCGTTGATGAACTTTGTGAATCCGCATTGGCATTCGTGGATGCCTTCCACAAGACGGATCCCATGAAGCAGGGCGTCTTGCGTGGTGAGTTGGCCTCCACATGGGGCCGTGCACTGCCGGAACGCCTGTTCCACGCCATTGTGGAGCGGTTGCTCAAACGCGGCGAGCTGGTGGCTGAAGCCGAAGCTCTGCGTCTGAAGGGGCACAAGGTCAGTCTGGCTGCGGATCAGGAAAAATTGCGGGAAGCCGTGCTCGGGGCCTATGCCTCAGGCGGTGAGACACCACCCAATCTGAAAGATGTGCTGGAGCCGCTGGGAGTGAGCTACAAGGAAGCCGCAGGCGTGTTCAGGCTGCTCATGGAGCAGGGTAAACTGGTCAAGGTCAAGGAGGACATGTTCTTCCATGCCGAGGCTCTGGGGTCCATCCGTTCCAAGGTGGTCAGTTTTCTGGAACAGAGTGGTGAAATGGCGGCCCCGGACTTCAAGACCATCACCGGGCTTTCTCGAAAATTCGCCATCCCGCTTCTGGAGCATTTCGACAAAGACAAGCTCACCGTGCGAGTGGGGGATAAGCGCAGGCTTCGCAAGCGCTGATGACTTCTTGCGAGCGCGTTATAAACGGCTGTTATTTGTGGGTATCATGTGAGAGGGGATAGTATTTTTCGTTTTTGGCCTGTTCCCCTCTTGCTTGATTGGATTTGCCTCGGTAATATCCTTTTTCAAACTTTGATAACTACCTAATATGACTAATAATTTAATTGCCACCCGCTTTTCCACCACTCCTCTGGCGATGGTGGATGACGAGACCGACAGAGTGATGGTCTACTCAGCCGAGCTGCACGAAACCCTTGTGCATGTGAAGGGGCGCTGGCGTATCGGTGCGTTTGCCAAGAGTGACCTCAAGGACAATTTCAAGAAGGTCAGCAGTGCAGAGGCTTGGAAATATCTGAAATTGGCCATGCGCGAAGTTGGATTTCTGTAAGCCGGAGCGCAGCTCGCCTGTATGATCAAAGCACAAGGTCGCCCAAGCGGCCTTTTTTGGTGGGCAAAATCAGAGATTGGTCAGATTGACCGTGGCCTCTTCTCCGCCTGTCTTTTTTTGATATCGCCGGACACAGTGGCGGATGCATTCCTGAATGCTTCGGCCCAGATTGTCTTCTGGAACCTTGCGCATTTTCGAGCAGAGGCAGCTTCCGTTTTTAAGGGTCAGGCTCAGGGAGAAGGCTGCCATGCGAGTGGTGTGCCCTTCGGTCATGTAGGGGTTGACGTCAAAGCCTCGCATCACGACCGCGACATTGGCGATAAGGTCACTGTAGCCGGACAAGGTGCTGGCGATGGCCGCACGGTCCTTCGATGAAATATTGACCTTGCCGCCGGGGTTGCTTGGGAGTTGGAATTGGATGGGAACGCTGCTCGCGGCAAAGGCTGAATCAGGGCCAATGAGAAGAGTTGATGAACATAAAGAAAGAGCTGCCCAGAGAAGGCTGACTGTAGTGATGTGCATAATGGGTGTCATGTGAATTCTGTCTCTTCTGTCTCTGTGTGTTCTCTCTGGTTGGTGCTGCTTCCCGGTGCAAGGGCAGCGGTTTGGTCAAGCAGTTGTATAGGTTACGTCCTGCCAGTGCAAGACTTTGCAGGGCGGTTGTTGAATGCGATATGGAGCAGGCACAGTACGGACATGGCGACGGGGAATTCACTTTTGTTTTGGACCGGCCCGGGGTATAAATCCCCAGCGCTTTGCGGGCGGGAGTGCCGAGTTTGAAATCGGCAAAAGAAAAGCCCCGCCGGAGCGGGGCATATTCTTCTTATGGGGTGAGTGATGGGACTTGAACCCACGGCCACCTGGGCCACAACCAGGTGCTCTACCAACTGAGCTACACCCACCGCAAGAGGAAGGTTGATTTAACTGAGGACCGGTGGACGGTCAAGTGTTTTTAAGAAGAGAACGTTAATTTACATAAGGTGGAGTGCATGGACAAGCTTGTGATTGAGGGGGGCAGACCCCTTTCCGGTACCATTAAGGTCAGTGGCGCCAAGAATGCCGCATTGCCTATTCTGTTGGCAGCACTGGCGGTGGAAGGTCCCATCACCTATACCAATGTGCCCAGATTGCGGGATATTCACACGACGTTGAAGCTGCTGGAAATCCTGGGATGTGCGAGTTCCTTCGAGGGCAACACCGCAAAGGTGGAAATGTGTGACCTGAAGATCGAGGCCCCCTACGATCTGGTGAAGACCATGCGAGCTTCGGTGCTGTGCCTTGGGCCGCTTCTGGCTCGGATGGGAGAGGCCAAGGTCTCCTTGCCCGGAGGCTGCGCCATTGGAGCCCGACCCGTTGATCTGCACCTTAAGGGACTGGAGGCAATGGGTGCCACTTTTGATCTGGATGCCGGTTATATCCATGGCACCTGCAAGGACGGATTGAAGGGCGCGCATATTCAGTTCGACTTCCCCACCGTGGGTGGAACCGAGAACCTGCTTATGGCTGCGGCTCTGGCCGAGGGCGAGACCATGCTGGTCAATGCCGCGCGTGAGCCGGAAGTCGTGGACCTGGCTAAATTCCTGATCGCCTGTGGAGCCAAGATTACCGGGCACGGGACCAGCGTCATTACCGTACAGGGTGTTGAGAAGCTTACTGGCTGCGAATATCGCATCATGCCCGACCGCATCGAAGCCGGAACCTTCCTCTGCGCAGCCGCCATCACCGACGGTGAGCTTATCGTCGAGGATTGTCCGCTGTTTGAACTGGAGGCCGTGGTCCAGAAGCTCCGAGAGATGGGTATGACCATCGAAGAAGCTGAGGGTGGGGTGCTTTGCCGCCGTGGAAATGGCCTCAACGGTGCCAACGTGACCACCTTGCCATTTCCTGGATATCCCACGGACATGCAGGCCCAGATCATGGCCACCATGTGCGTGGCCCAAGGCGCGGGGATGATCAAGGAAACCATTTTTGAGAACCGTTTCATGCATGTGCAGGAACTCAGGCGCATGGGGGCGGACATTACCCTTGATGGACGCACCGCTATGGTTCGAGGTGTCACCGAATTGCGTGGCGCGCCGGTCATGGCATCGGACCTGCGTGCTTCGGCCTCGCTGGTCCTGGCTGGGCTGGCAGCCAAGGGAGTAACAGAAGTGCAGCGCATTTACCATCTGGATCGTGGGTATGAGCGCATCGAGAATAAACTGCTGGCGGTGGGGGGGCATATTCGCCGCGAAAAAGAGTAGTTTTGATCGAGGCGAGCCGTTCTTTCGTGCTCCAGAAATTGATTGCAGACCCCGGTTTCAAAATTGGAACCGGGGTTTTTTTGTTACCTGCAACAACCCGGAATGATTTGACGCAGACCTTGTAAAAATGATTAAACTATAGGTAGTATGGAGTTCGATTTATGTTGCGCGTTGATTCCGGAGTAGGGAATGAAACGGATGAAGTTGTTTTTTGGGCGAAACATGAGCCTGCTGCTTCTTTTTGTATTGGCAGGGCTGCTTTTCGGGTGGCCACTGATTACTTTGGCGGAGGGCGGGCAGGGCTTTGCTCTCTATCTGACCTTCGGTGCCACCTTGATTATTGTCCTGCTGTTCATTGTCGCCCGGGTACGGGAGGGAAGCGATAATGAGAGGAATGGCTGATGGGCGCTTCCGGTATGCTTCTCGGTATCATTGCCATCTATGCGGCCATTGTGTTCGCCATTGCCCTGTTCGTGGAGGAATCTCCATCCTGGCGTAAGCGGGTTGAGTCCAGCCCATATGTCTATGCCCTGGCTCTTGCTGTTTACAGCACCACATGGTCGTTCTACGGCAGCGTGGGGCTGGCGGCCCGTTCCGGCTACATGTACGCGCCTATTACGTTGGGCATTCTGCTTTCTGCCACGGTCTGGTGGATTGTGCTGCGACGTATGGTTCGCTTCAAGACAGAACGACGCGTGACCAGTATCGCGGATTTCATTTCCGCGCGATATGATCACTCCCAGTCCGTGGCCGCACTTGTGACAATGATGGCTCTCGTGGGCAGCTTGCCCTATGTGGCTTTGCAGATGAAAGCGATCCTTTCGACCCTGGAAATCGCAGCCACATTCTCTTCGGGGCAGGGGCCGGTATTGCGACCTGCCTGGCTTGATGCTGCCGGGCCTGCCCTGGTCGCATTCATGAGCGTCTTCACCATCCTTGTCGGTGTGCGGCGGCTTGACCCCACTGAGCGGCATCAAGGGATGATTGCTGCGGTTGCTGTGGAATCCGTGGTCAAGCTGATGGCCCTGACAGCCGTGGGTGCGTATGTGACCTGGGGCATGTTTGATGGCCTGGATGATATCTATGCCCGCGTGGAGGCCTTGCCCTTCGAGGTGCTCACCGGGGTTGGTGATGGCAGCACCAACGCGTACATGACCTGGGCCAGCATGTTGTTCCTGACCATGTTTGCCGGGTTGCTCCTGCCCCGGCAGTTTCATGTGGCTGTGGTGGAGAATTCCGATGAACGGCATATTCTCAAGGCCATGTGGTTGTTCCCCTTATATGTTTTTTTGCTGCAGATTTTCGTGATGCCCATTGCCATGGGGGGACTGGCCTTTGGCCTGCCCCGCGATGCTGCGGATTCGTTTGTGCTGCGGCTGCCGTTTATGAGTGGAGCCCACGGACTGGGTATCCTGGCCTTTTTGGGAGGGCTGTCAGCCGGAATGAGCATGATTGTCGTCAGCACCATGACCATGGCGACGATGATCACGAACCATCTTCTCTTGCCCGCATTGGACCTGTTCCCGAAGCTGAGTTTTATCAGGAGATATCTGCTGCAGGGGCGCTGGGCCGTTGTCATCGTGTTCCTGACCCTCGGGTTCGCCTTCAACGTCATGATGGGTGATTCCTATATTCTGGTGAACATGGGAATCATCTCCTTTGCAGCGGCCCTCCAATTTGCCCCAGCGGTTCTGGGTGGTCTGTTCTGGGATGGTGGCACTCGCGAGGGAGCCATTGCTGGCTTGGGGGCCGGATTTGTCGTCTGGGGCTGGACCATGCTGGTTCCCGCCTTTGTCCGCAGTGGTTGGCTGGCTGCAAGCGTTTTGGACGTTGGGCCTCTCGGGGTGAGTTGGTTGCGGCCCGAAGCTCTGCTGGGGTTGGATGTCCTGGATCCGCTAACCCATTCATTGTTCTGGTCCATGCTGCTTAATGGTGGGCTGTATGTCGTGATGTCGGTGTTCATGGGCGAAGCGTTGAGAGATAGAGACCCGCAGTCCTTGAGCGAGGTGGTGGGGCGCAGCAAGGTTGTTCGGCAGGCACGAGGCTGGAGCTCGCATATAGATCTGGATAGTAAGCGGCGTCTGTTAGCTCGCCAATTCTCTGGTTATTATCCGGCCCGCAAGGCAGTTGAATTGTCCGAACGCTGTTTGGAAGAGGCCGGGCTGCATGGGATGGAAACCATTAATATTCGGCAATTGATGGCCTTGTATGCCGAATCCGAACGGGTGCTGACAGGTGTGATCGGTTCCGCTGCTGCATACAAGACCATGCGCGACGGCAGTCTGTATTCGACTCGGGAAACAATGGAGCTATCGGAGGTGTATGCAGACATCCTGGCTGACCTGAAATTGTCTCCCGAGGATTTGGCCAAACGCATCGATTATTATCAGGAGCGTGAAGTCCTGCTCAAGGAACACGCGGATGAATTGGTCAAGGCCAATATTAAGCTGATGGAGGAGATTGCGGAACGCAGGCGGACGGAGGAGGACTTGGCCACGGCCGAGCGCAAGTATCGAGGCATTTTCGAGAACGCCATGGAGGGGATTTTTCAGAGCTCTCCCGAGGGCAAATTGTTGAGTGCCAATCCGGCCTTTGCCAGGTTCCTGGGGTATTCTTCTGCAGAGGATCTCCTCCATGGGGTTACAGATCTCAGGACTCAGGTTTACGTGAATCCCACAGATCGCGACAGGTTTGTGGAAGAGATGCACAAGAAGCGAGGGGTCTCAGGCTTTGAGGTGTTGTTCAAGTGCAGAGAGCGTGGTCAACGCTGGGGTGCAATGCATGCCCGTGCGATTCTTGATGAGCAGGGTCGTATTGATCATTTCGAGGGGATTCTCGAGGATATTCATGACCGGAAGATGGCAGAGGAAAAGATTCTGAGCGCCAGCCGATACATTAAGGATGTCATCGACTCCATGCCTTCTGCCGTGCTCGGTCTGGACAGGAAAGGGCGGATTACCAACTGGAACTCCGCTGCCGTGCGACAGCTTGGACTTCCGGGGGTCAAGACTGATTCGTTGTGCTTGTCCGAGATCTTTCACGAAGCACTTGGGTACAGCGAGATCTTTCAGCGAGCCATGAACATGCGCATGCCCCAGCATTTGCCCAAGGTCGTGCGCGAGCACGAAGGGCAGGTCCGATACGAAGACGTGATGGTTTACCCCCTGACCGCGACTGGTGGCGGCGAACAGGCCGTGATGCGCGTGGACGACATCACCGATCGTGTGCGTATGGAAGAAATGATGGTCCAAACCGAAAAGATGATGTCCGTCGGTGGGCTGGCTGCTGGCATGGCCCATGAGATCAACAATCCTCTGGGTGGAATTCTGCAAGCTGTGCAGAATATCATCCGGCGCGTCTCCGATGGGTTGCCTGGCAATATCAAGGTTGCCGAAGAGGTGGATGTGCCCCTGCCCAAGATCAGGGAATATCTGGAACGGCGGAAGGTGTTGAGCATGATCGAGGGCATCCGTGACTCGGGTCTGCGTGCTGCGGAGATCGTGACCAACATGCTGGAATTCAGCCGTCGGAGTGCATCCGAGAAAATTCAGGTGGATATCGAAACCTTGCTCAATGCAACCGTGGAGTTGGCCTCCAAGGATTACGATCTCAAGAAGAGTTATGATTTTCGCAAGATCCGGGTCGAACGGGAATTTGAATCAGGCTTGCCCAAGGTGTACTGCACACCTTCTGAAATTGAGCAGGTCGTACTCAATCTGTTGCGCAATGCCGCTCAGGCCCTGACCAAGGAAGGAGACGAATCCAAGCAGCCGCAGATCACCATCCGTACATTCAAAGAGACTGCTGGTGTGCGTATCGAGGTGGAGGATAACGGCCCCGGCATGGAGTCGCACATCCGCAAGCGTGTTTTTGAACCGTTCTTTACGACCAAGGAAGCCGGGGAGGGGACAGGGCTGGGATTGTCCGTGTCGTATTTTATTGTCACCACCAAGCACAGTGGCGATTTCCATGTGGAATCGACGCCGGGGCGCGGTTGCACGTTTGTCATCAATCTTCCTGTGGGGGCACCGACCGTGGACAATTCCTGAACGCGTGTAAGGCATGCAGAAAGAAAAAGGCCCCCGCCGGATTGGCAGGGGCCTTTGCTATTTAATGTCTGGCTTGGGCGTGGCTAGCAGGCGCACTGCTCCAGGCGCTCAATGATCTCCAGAACCTTCAGTCCGTCCTCACCGGTGATGGGCAAGGGGGTGCCGTCTTTCACGGCGGCCAGGAAGGCCTTCAGTTCTTCCACCACGGGTTCGCGGTACATGACCGGCCATTCCTTGATGGAATAGTGGGCATCGTAGCCCTCGAACTTGCTGTAGGCCTTGACCTGCTGAGTGATCAGGTCGGCGGCGATGTAGCGATCCTTGGTGGCGATATGAATGAAACGAGATTTGTACGGGGTGACCCAGTTGGTATTGACATGGGCCAGGACTCCGTTCTCCATTTCGGCGGTGATCAGCGCGGTGTCTTCGTGCTTGCCGATGGTGGTGGAGGTCACCGCATAGGCGCTCTTGTACTCCGAGCCAGTGATGAACCGGATCAGGTCGATATCATGAGAGCCCAGGTCGCGCATCACACCCACATCCTGAATGCGGGGCGGGTAGGGTCCGACGCGCTCGATCTGGATGGAGATGACACCATTGTCCTCGACCAACTCCTTGACCCGCCGGACAGCCGGATTGAAGCGCTCGATATGACCAACCATCAGGGGCAGGCCTTTTTCGTTGGCTTTGTCCAGCAACTGGCGGCCTTCGTCTGCCGAGGCCGCCAGGGGCTTCTCTATCAGCAGCGGGACGCCCGCATCCATGACTTTCAACCCCACGGGCAGGTGATACACGGTGGGCACGCAGACGCTGACGGCGTCCAGAGGTTGGGACAGCAGGTCGTCCAAATTGTCGAAGGTCGGAACGCCAAAGCGCTCGTGGACTTCATCCAGGGCAGCCTGTTCGGTATCCATGACACCCACGACGTTGACGCCGGGGAGTTCGGAGTACACACGCAGGTGCAGCTTGCCCATCCAGCCCAGACCGATGACGCCGACGTTCATGGGAGTGTTTTCATTGCTCATGGTGGTATTCCTCAAAAGGTATCTTTGGGCCGGGTGACGAGTCCGTTGCTTCCGGCCTGTGTTTGGCTTACGTTCGCGTGGCGACTAACATATTTTGCCGCGTCTGCCAAAACCTCAATACTCCCTCGGAACGCATGAATAAAGCAATAAAAGCCCGTCGAATCTGGATCAACGCAGGAGAAGTGTCCGGCGATCTGCATGGAGCACTTCTGGTCAGGGCTCTGAAAAAGAGGGATGAGAGGCTGCATTGCCTGGGGATGGGCGGTCCTGCCATGGCCGAGGCTGGATTCAGTGAACAATTCAATATCAGCGAATTGTCACTGGTGGGGCTGACCGAAGTGCTGGCTCATCTACCACGGGTGCTTGGTCTGATGCGCAGGTTGTACTTGTGTCTGAAAAAGGAACGGCCGGATGCCATCGTGCTCATCGACTCGCCTGATTTCAATTTCTTCGTGGCGCGCATGGCCCGCCGGCTGGGTATTCCCGTTTACTACTACATTTGTCCTCAGGTCTGGGCCTGGAGAACCGGGCGTGTGAACTTCCTCAAGAAGTTCGTGCGCCGGGTGCTGTGCATTTTGCCTTTCGAGAAGCCTTTTCTGGCCAGACACGGGCTTGAAGCAGACTATGTGGGCCATCCTCTCATGGATCAGGTGCCTCTTGATGAACTGAGCGATATTGAGCGCATCAAGGGGCGGGTGGGCATCCTGCCGGGGAGTCGTACCCGGGAAATTGAAACACTGTTGCCGGAGTTTGTGGATGCGGCCCGGCGTATTGCCGAGCGCCTGCCCGAAGTCAGTTTTTCCCTGGTCCGCGCACCGGGCGTCAGCGAGGCCAAGCTGGCCCCGTATCTGCCGGACGACCTGCCCATTGAAATTCTCCCGCCAGAAGATCGCTATCGTTTCATGCGCCAGTGCGAGACCATCCTGGCAGCCTCGGGAACCGTGACTCTGGAGACCGCCCTGCTTGGGACGCCCACTGTGGTCGCCTATAAGGTCTCGCCTCTGTCATATCGTATTGGCAAGGCCGTGGTGAAGGTGGAGTTCATCAGTCTGCCCAACCTGATTCTTGGTGAAGAAGCCTTCCCGGAATTGCTTCAGGAAGAGGCCTGCGGGGAGGCCATTGCGGACAAGGCTTTGGCCTGGCTCACGGACGAGAGCGCCATGGTTGCCGTACATGCCCGGCTGGAACGCCTGGCTGACATGGTTGGCAAACCAGGTGCCCCGGACCGGGCGGTAGAGATTATTCTGAAGGACCTGGAGTCCATCGCTGCCATGAAATGATCGCAGCCACCTGAGGGGGGAGGGCCATGCACCGGACTGAGCAGCACCAGAGACGCCTCATTCCGCCGGGGCTTCTGCCCTGGCAGTATGGAATCCTGGGGTTCGCTGCCGGAATTCTGGGACTGCGTTTTCCCTTTCCCGCCTGCCTTTCCTTGATTTTTATTTTTCTATTGTGCCGGGCTTCGAGCCTGAAGATGCGTGCCCGAGTGGCTGTGGCTGCGTGTTTTCTTGTGGGGTTGGGTTGGGCCGTTGCGGTTTTACCTGTTCCCCCAGACTCACCTCCCCAATGGATGCTGGATCGAAAAACCGCTGTGGTCCAGGGCCGGGTCGATCATGTGGAAACTCGTCCTGGCGGTGTGTTGCGCGTCTTTCTGGGCGAGGCTCGATACTCATTGGTGGACGGACAGCAGGGGGAAATCCCCGGTCTGTTGCTTTGGAACTGGCATTTCCCGCGTACCCGGCCTCATGCGGGGCAAGAGGTGCAGGTGCGGATGCGGGTGCGCCCGGTTCGTGGCTATGCCAATGACGGGGGCTGGGATACAGTGTTTCATTGGCAGCGCCAAGGCGTGTTCTACCGGGGTTGGACTCATGGGGCAAAGGGTGCACCTGAGTTGTCCGGCCCCCCTCCTGGGATGCTGGAGCGCTGGCGGGAGGCCATGCGACTGGCTGTGAGTGGAGACGTCGTGGCCTACGAAGCGCGAACAACCAATCCTTCCGATTCGTTGAGGACGGATGGTCATGGACGGGCATTGCTGGCAGCGTTGGTCCTGGGGGATCGGTTGCTCCTGGACGAAAATCTGTACGCAGCAGTGCAGGACGCCGCCTTGGGGCACAGTCTGGCACTTTCCGGACTTCATTTGGGTTTTGCAGCGACCATGGGCTTTGCCCTGGCCTGGTTGCTGGGGTGGATTCGCCCGGCTCTCTATCTGCGGTGTCCGCGTTTGAAGCTGGGGGTGCTCCTGGCTATACCCTTTGCACTGTTTTATCTCTGGTTGGGTGGGGCTTCGCCCAGTCTGGTCCGAGCTGCGGTGATGTTGTTCAGTTGGGGGGTGATGCTCTGGCTGGACCGCGAGCGCCCTCTGCTGGACGGGTTGTTTGCTGCTGTAGCCCTGATTCTGCTGGTTTCCCCATTGTCCCTGTTCGATATCCGTTTGCAATTGTCCGTGGTGGCCGTGGCCGGAATCTCCATTCTGGGGCCGATCCTGTGGCGAATGATTTCCAAAGTACGCCTGCCGGGTGAACAGCGAATTGCTGGAACAGAGAGCGACTCGAAGGACGCGATAAGAATGCGTTTGAGCAAATGGGTCTCCGTGCTGGTTGGTTCGGTCATTCGTAGCACGTTGGGCGTGTTGGCCGTGAGTACTGCCGCCACACTGGCGCTGTTGCCGCTCAGTGTCTGGTATTTCGGGCAGGTGGCTCTGGGGCTGTGGACAAACGCTGTGTGGCTGCCGGTGTTGGGGTTGTTCGCCATCCCTGCCGGTTTGGCGGGGGCGTTGCTGTCGACCCTGCCGGGAGTGTCCTGGCTGGGGCAGGGGCTGTTGGCTCTGGATGCGGCATTACTGGAGGCATGTGCGCAAGGTGTGTTGGCCTTGGGCGAGGCAGGGTGGTTTCCTGTGCTGACGCCCATGCGTCCGCTGTGGCCGCAGATTCTGGGAACTTATGCGCTGGTCCTGAGCTTGTTGGTCGTGTTGCGTACCCGGCATCGGGCCGCCTGGGGAGGAGTACTGCTGGCCGTGGGGCTCCTGATCTGGCCGTGGGCACAACGGGAATTCACTGATGCTGATGAGGCTGTGAGTTTGACCCTGCTGGATGTGGGACAGGGGCAATCCGTACTTGTCGAGGCTCCGGGCGGACATCGGGTTTTGATCGATGGGGGAGGGGCCTGGTCGAAGTCCTTTGACGTGGGGAAGGCCGTGGTCACACCCCAAGTGGCTTGGGGCCGACTTCCTCAATTGGATTTGGTGGTGTTGACCCACCCTGATCAGGATCATTACCGGGGGCTGTTGCATCCATTGCGGCGATGCACGGTGAAGCGCTTTGCTCATAATGGGCGCTGGGTTTCGGGTGAGGAGGGCGCCGAATTGCGAGAAATTTTGAGAGACCGGGGCATTCCCGTTGAGGTCTGGCGCGCGGGGATGCGTCATGAACTGGCTCCAGGGGTGGCGCTGGAAGTGTTGCATCCCGATGACCCGGAACGCTATGCGGACAACAACGACGGCTCTCTGGTGCTACGCCTGACCTGGAACGGGCGGGGGCTCGCCTTGATTCCGGGGGATGTGGAAGCGCCGGGATTGGATGAGCTGTTGACCTCGGATGCTGGGTTGACGGCTGAGGTCCTGGTACTGCCGCACCACGGTGCAGCTGACGCCTTGAGTCCCGAATTGTATAAGCGTTGCAAGCCTCGATTCGCACTGGCCGCAGCCGGATTTTTGAACCATCTTGGGTTTCCGCATCCCGAGGTTTGCGCCACTTTGGCCCGGCGAGGGGTGCCGGTCTTCGACACGGGGAAATGCGGGCAACTGCGGTTGGTCTGGACCGATGCACACCTGCCTCCTGCCGTGTTGCCCTGTCTGCCAGGGCAGATCGAGTGATGACCATGGAGGTGAGAGCGAATCTGGCGGGGTGCGATTAGTCGAAATCGATGGTTGCCAAGGCGCGATCGACTTTTTTCTTGGGCCAGAATTTGGGTGGCAGAGGCGCGCGGAAGGGGCCGAGGATGGTGACCCCCTGGCCCGGCTCGGTCAGTGTGGTAAACCCCGATTTATTTTCGATACGCACCTCGCGTCCGGAGATGAGCAGGACATCCAGCACGGTTCCGTTCAGGAAACCGCCCCAGAAATCCGTTCCCCGGATGCCAATGTTGGCCAGCGGTGTCTGGATCATGAAATCTGGTCTAGCAACCTTGGTCAACTCCCCGGTCACGGCCCGGAAGGCACCGGAGGCAAGCTTGAATAGTGCGCGTCCGGTTGAGTTGTTCGGGGTGTATTCATAGCCTTCAATACGGAAGTCTGTGCTGTTCGACAGGACCAGGACCGTGCCGTCAACCATGACCAATTCCACCCTGGCCCTAGGCCCTGTGTTGATGACGTCGCCCTCGAATACGGAGGCCTCAAGACTCAGAACCCGTTGTCTCTCCTGCCCTTGAACGAAGGCAGCCCCCTGGATACGGGTTACGGTCCCGGCGGGTTCCAGGGCCAGGGCTCGGTCCGGCATGGAAGTCACCGCCAACAGCGGCAGGGTCAGTAGCTCCAGGATGAGTTTGCGTACGGAAATCTGCATGAGGCTGTTTTACCACAACCCGGACCGCCTGTACCAGAATCAAAAAATCGGGCCGGACTTCTCGTGAAGCCCGGCCCGATAAATGAGATTTGTTAAGCGGTCTTAGAAGTCGAAGCCGATGAGCTCGCGCACGGATGCCATGGTTTCCTGCGCTGCGGCGCGGGCTTTGGCATTGCCCTGATTCAGCACGTCCCAGAGCAGGTCCGGGTCCTTGTCGTACTGGGCGCGGCGCTCGTGGATGGGGGTCAGGAAGCGCTCCATGGACTCCATGAGGAGGCGTTTGCAATCCACGCAGCCCCAGGAGGCGTCGCGGCAGCCCTTTTCGATCTCGGGCAGGTGCCCGGCATCGGTCATGATCTTGTGGTACGGGAACAGGTTGCAGATGCCCGGATCGCCGGGGTCGGTCTTGCGCATGCGGTTTGTGTCCGTGAGCATGCTCATGACCTTCTTGCGGACGGAGTCCATGTCCTCGCCAAGGGCGATGGAGTTGCCGTAGCTCTTGGACATCTTGCGACCGTCCAAGCCGGGCAGTTTGGATTCCTTGGTCAGCATGGCCTGAGCCTCGGGGAAGAAGGGCTTGTCCTCGGGACAGTTCAGGTAGTTGAAGCGGCGTGCGATCTCGCGGTTCAGCTCCAGATGCGGCAACTGATCTTCACCCACGGGCACGGCTCCGGGACGGAACATGATGATGTCAGTGGTCATCAATACCGGGTAGCCCAGGAAACCGTATGTATTCAGGTCCTTGGCGGCCAGTTGCTCCTTCATGTCCTTGTAGGTGGGGCAGCGTTCCAGCCAGCCCAGAGGCGTAATCATGGACAACAGCAAATGCAGCTCCGCGATTTCCTTGATCTGGGACTGCTGGTAGATCACGCATTTATTGGGATCCAACCCGGCGGCAAGCCAGTCCTTGGCCAGTTCGGGCACGAACTGCTTGATACGTTTGGGATTTGAATATTCGCTGGTCATGGCGTGCCAGTCAGCCACGAAAAAATAACAGTCGTATTCTTCCTGGAGTTTAAGCCAGTTGGCGAGCACGCCGAAATGGTGGCCGAGGTGCAGCGGGCCCGTGGGCCGCATGCCGGAGACGATGCGATTGTTTGCAGTCATGGTCTTGTCCAGGGAAAGGGTTACAGGATCGTCATCAGCAGTTGCCAGACGGGATTGAAAACAAAGCGCAGGCCACCGCTCATCACAAGGACGATCAGGATGATGAATCCGTAGCGTTCGAGTTGCAGGTACTTGAAGGCCAGATCCGGTGGCAGAAGTTCCGCCAGAATCTTGCTGCCGTCAAGGGGCGGGATGGGCAGCAGATTGAAAACGCCCAGAATGACGTTGATGATCACCCCGAATTGGCAGATCAGATACGTGGGTTCAAAGAAGAACGCCATGGTACTGTCGGCCAGCGGCGGGTTGGCTTGCAGAAATTTGAACCCGATCAGGAAGAGCCCCGCCAGCACGAAGTTTACAAAGGCTCCGGCGGCCGAGACCACGATGATCCCGAGGCGAGTGTTTTTGTAGTATCGCGGGTTGATGGGCACGGGTTTGGCCCAGCCGATGATGAAGCCGCCAGTCATGGCTGTGAGGATGAAGACCAGCGAGCCCATGGGGTCCAGATGCTTGATGGGGTTCAGCGTGAGGCGTCCCATCATTTTTGCAGTGGGGTCCCCGAACCAGTATGAGGTCAGCCCATGGGCCACTTCATGGCAGGTAACTGCCAACATGAAGGGAACAGCCAGGATGCTGATGCGGATGATGCTTTCAGATATGTCGAACATGGGGTTTGCGGATTATCACATGCGCGGGGGCCGGGCAAGTTGCGGTCGATTGGTCGGGGCGAAGCCTGTGGCCGATATGACACAAATATAGACAAGCGGAACCTCTGCCTTGGGAATGCACTTTGGCAACAGGCTCAGTGCCCCTGTCGTGGAACAGGGCAGATGGAATTCCGCGCTTGGGTCAGGCATTTTTCAAGGCTGCTGAAACCTTGGATTTCAGTTCCGAAAGATCCACGGCCTTGACCACGTAATAATCTGCTGCAATTGACTTCAGGTCATGTTGGAAGCTGTCGAAGGCGGTGCACAGGATCACCGGAAGGTTCTGCTCACGACTGCGAATCTGTTGCAGCAGATCAAGCCCGGACAGGTTGGGGCCGAGTTTGATATCCAGAACCACGACATCAGGGATTTCGCGCTCCAGAAGTCCAAGGATGTCCTCGCTGCCATCGGAGGTGGCTACGGTGTATCCTTCAGCTTCCAGTTCTTCCTGGTATAGCAGGCGGATGTGCTTCTCATCATCAACGACAAGAACCTTGCTCTGGCTCATTTTCCGGTCCTCCATCACGGCGGGCACATTGCGGGCTCGCCGGGAAAGGGTTAGCTTGCGCGGAGTTCAGCCCGTGGTCTATGCCCGTGATGGGCCCGTCGGGGGCAGTACTTCGAAGCCTATGTATAATGGAACGGATACGTCTAAATGGCAACCCAAAACACAGAGATTCCTCTTGCATCACCTGCCGGGGTGCTGATAGACGACAATTCCGAGGATTTTACTATGAATAATTGGAAGCCAGTGACTGTGGTTATGGAAAGAGAAGAGGAAACCCTCGAGTTTTCGAAACTAAATACTGCCTTGCAACTGCTGAATAAGCTGGGGCTGGGCGTTAACGATGCGTTGATTATTCGGGGTGATGAACTTCTGACCCCTGATCGCAGAATTCATACCGGTGATGACATTGTCGTGCGCACCGTCGTGTCGAGGGGATAGAGCTATGAAATGTTCACGCTGCAAGGCGCTGGCACAGGTCTCACTGCCCAGTCATCACAGTGGCTTTTGTCCTGACTGTTTCCAGATGTTCTTCACTCGACAGGTCGAACGAGCCATCCATAAGCACAAGATGTTCTCCAAGGAGGACAAGGTGTTGGTGGCATTGTCCGGTGGTAAGGATTCCCTGGCTCTGTTCATGGAACTGGTGAAGCAGGGCTATGATGTGACCGGTCTGCACATTGATCTGGGTATCCCCGTGTCTTCGGCAGCAGCCAGAGCCAAGGTTGAAGAGTTCTGCGAACGCGTAGGCGGCGAGCTTCGAGTCGTGGAAATGGAGAAGGAAGGGCTACCCATCCCCCTGGTTCGGGAGAGGATTCGCCGTCCCATCTGTTCCATGTGTGGCAAGATCAAACGCTATTTCTTCAATAAGGTTGCGCTGGACGAAGGCTATACTGCTTTGTGTACCGGGCATAACCTGGATGACGAAGTGGGACGCCTGTTTGCCAATACCTTGCGTTGGGATGTGTCGTACCTGTCGGACCAGGGGCCTGTGTTGCCTGCTGGCGGAGGATTTGCTTCCAAGTGCCGTCCGCTCTTCAGGCTGACGGAATTCGAGACGGCGGCCTATTGCTTCTTCAATGGCATTGATCATCATGTGGCTCCGTGCCCCTATTCCAAGGGAGCCAGCTTTACGGTGCGCAAGGAATTGATGAACATGCTGGAGAGCAAGAGTCCGGGCAGCAAGAGGGCTTTCTACGAGAACTTTTTGAAGCAGGGGCGGCCTGCTTTTGCCGCGGTGGAGCAGGAGGAAGGCCCGGCGCTGGAGCCCTGCTTGCGCTGCGGGTACCCGACATCTGCAGAAATTTGCGGAGTTTGCCGGGTGCGGGACATGCTTGAGTAGCCCTTTTGGGGGAGTGCGTCCATAAGACACTCCGTGATGACTGCATTGCCACGTACAGAGGCCCCTTTTTTGCACTGAGCATCTTGCTTGGCAGGTGGTTTTCATGTATTGCAGTCACATATCCACATTGAATGAAGCCCTGTATGTGAAATAATCAAACTGCGATCTCTCAAGGGGGGAACGATGCGCAAAGTTCTTGCATATGCACTGGTTGCCGTGTCCATGGCGTTTATGTTGAGCGCCTGTGGTGCGAAGCTCGAAGGCGCGAGCTCCAATATCATTACCGGTACGGTTGTGTCTGAAGAAGCCGGCACCATTACCGAGATTCATGCGGCAACACTGAAGGCACTGGAGTCTTTGGAGTTGCCTATTTCCTACGATAAGAAGGATAATCTCGTGGCCGTGCTTCAGACCTTCACCGCTGAAGGCGACACCATCCGCATCACGATTTCCTATCGGACGCTGGACGTTTCCGAACTTCGCTTGTTCTCCGAAGACAAGATCGACAGTTTTAAAATGGCTGGTTTGCTGGATGAAATCCGCAATCAGATGTCGTTGATCTAGACCTTCGATCCTCTCGATATGCAGACCCCGTCAGCCTCAAGGCTGGCGGGGTTTTTCATTCTGGCGTTTCCGGTGACTGGACGATATAGGATTGTTCGCCGCCACAGCGCAAAAAGAGGAAAACATGCCTGTCCGTATTCCAGAAGTCTCCGTGGTTCTGCCCGCGTATAACGCCGCCGCCAGTATTGGTTTGGCTCTGGATGGTTTGCTTGCGCAGACACATCCATCCTTTGAGATCCTAGTTGTGGACGATGGCTCAACGGACGATACCGCACAAATTATTACCGACTATGCGGCCAGAGACTCACGGGTCCGCCCTTTGCTGCTCGGGCATGAAGGCGTGGCCGAGGCCTTCAACGCAGGGATCGAAGCTGCTCTGGGTGATTTTGTGGCGCGTATGGATGCTGATGACCAGTGCCTGCCCGAACGTCTTGCGCGCCAGGCCGCACATCTGCGCGAGCGCCCGGACGTGGGGCTGGTCGCCTGTTGCATCCGGTTTGGGGGTGATCGACAGGCCCAGGCTGGATATGCCCGGCACGTGGATTGGACCAATACTCTGACCAGTCGTGATGACATTGCTCTGGGCCGATTTGTGGATGCTCCCATTGCCAATCCCTCGGTCATGTTTCGCCGCCATCTGGTGAATGATCACGGCGGGGCCTTGCAAGGTGATTTCCCCGAGGATTACGAGATGTGGCTACGCTGGCTGGACCGTGGCGTTATCATGGAGAAGTTGCCGTCTGAGCTGTTGATCTGGAACGATCCGCCTAGCCGGGCTACACGTACGGACCCGCGCTACGCACCGGAAGCGTTTTACCGGGTCAAGGCACGGTATCTGGCTCGTTGGCTGGCTGAGCACAATACGCATCATCCCGATGTGATCGTCATGGGTTCGGGCCGTACTACGCGCAAGCGAGCTGATTTGTTGGAAGAATATGGAGTGCGCATCCGGGCCTATTGCGATGTGGATCCACGCAAGATTGGCAAGATTATTCGCGGGTTGCCCGTGTTGGCGCGCGAGGACATTCCGGGGCCGGATGAGTGCTTTGCCCTGCCCTTTGTGGCCAGCGTTGGTGCCAGAGAGGATATAGCCAGCCATCTTGAATCGCTCGGTTTTGTCCTTGGGCAGGATTACATTCCGGCAGCGTAGTCTTCTTGTCCCCGCCATGCCGCCGTGGCATGCTGCTCTATTCTTTGTAATAACAACCGGGAGCGAACCGTGAAGCGCGTCGCCTTTGTCCTGCATGAATCTCCCATCCGGCGAAATGCCGGAGTCGAACTCTATGTCCTGAACCTGGCCCGTGAGTTTCAAGGCACTGGTTGGGACGTTGAGTGTATCTACCCCGATCCGCGGAGTCCCGAGCCTCTAGGAACGGTGACGAGGGACGTCGTGGAAGGGGTGGCATTCACGGCTTTTTCCGTGCCCGTGAAGCCTGACCTTGTGGCCCGATTTATGGATGATGAAATTGGTCTGGCTCTGGCTGGATATCTGGTGAGCAGCGGGGCGCAGTTGGTGCACGTGCATCATCTCATTGGGTTTACGGGGAGTGCTTTGACGGCAATGGCCAATGCTGGGCTCCCTGTTGTGATGACCGTGCACGATGCCTGGTTCTGCTGCAACCAGTGTCATTTCGTGCGCTGGGATGGTCAGATCTGTGCGGAAGGTCCTCCCAGTGACGAGCTGTGTGCCACTTGCCTGATGGAGCGGGTACCCAATCTGAAGGCCATGTATCCGCATGAGGCTGTGACCAAAATCATGCGGGCGCGAACAGCATTCCTGACCGAAGCCCTGGCGAAAACCGACGTCCTTCTGGCAGCCTCCTGGTACACTCGTGAGAATCTGCTCCGCGCTGGCATCCCGGAAGGCAAGATTGTTCTTGCTCCTCTTGGCATTCCCGGATTTGAACCTCAGCAACCCATCCCCCGAGGGGCAGGGCCGATTCGCTTGGGCTATCTGGGTAACATCTCCATCAAGAAGGGGCTGGATGTCTTGCTGGAGGCCTATGCGGGCCTGCCGCGTGGTGTGGCGGAACTGTCCGTGCACGGGGCCGTGATCCAGCCCGAATGGTTCCAGATGCTGTCGGGGCTGGCAGAAGCTCTGGGTGTGAACCTCTATGGAGCGTATCAGCCGCTGGAACTCCCTGGCATTCTGGCCGGATTGGACGCCGTGATCATCCCCTCTCGCGAGGAGAGCTATTCCCTGGTCGTGCGCGAGGCCTTCCATGCCGGACTGCCGGTTGTGGCTTCCCGGTTGCCAGCCATCGAAGAAGCCGTGGATCATGAGATTAATGGTCTTCTGTTTGCTCCGGGCGATGCTGCAGGCCTGACTGAGGCTCTGGCCCGTATCGTTGGCGAGCCGGGGCTCCTTGAACGCCTGGGTTCCAATGTGCCTGCCGTGCGGAGTATCAGCGACGACCGCAAGAAACTCGAAAAACTCTATGCCACAGTTCTCGAACGTAGCAAGGCGGAGCAGGCCTAAGCCCACTCCGCCCTGATTCATGTTTGCGTGCAGATGCTGTTTATGAGTTCTCGTCCTTGATCTGCTGGATCAGGCCCGAGAGTTCGCTGGCCTGTCCGGCGAGTTCATTCAGCGCTTGGTAGGATTGATCCATGGCTTCGGAGATATTGGTCGACAGCTCGTCGATCTCCTCAACCACCCTGTTGATCTCCTCACTGGCTGCTGATTGCTCTTCGGAAGCAGTGGCGATGTTGCGGACCTGATCGGCAGTGCCTTCGGACAGTCCGACGATTTCCTCCAGGGATTGGCCGGAGGTGTCGGCCAGTTCGTTGGCCCGCTCCACTGCGGTTACAGCCTTGTCCACATTATCAGTATTCTTGCGTGCGGATTCCTGAATGGCAGTGATGGAATCGCCCACTTCCTTGGTTGCGGACATGGTCTTTTCGGCCAGCTTGCGGACTTCATCCGCAACAACCGCGAATCCTCGCCCGGCATCGCCGGCCCGTGCTGCCTCGATGGCAGCGTTCAGTGCCAGAAGGTTGGTCTGGTCTGCAATATCCGTAATGGTGGTCATGATCTGGCCGATAGCTTCGGCCTGCCCACCCAACTGGTCCATATCGTCCTTGAGGATCATTGCCATTTCATGGATGGTGGAGATGGCCTCGATGGACTTGGCCACCACGTCGCGGCCTTCGACGGCCTTGGACTTGGCTGCTTCGGCGTTTTCCGCAGCGCTGGAGGCGTTGCGAGCCACTTCGAGAACCGTGGCGTTCATCTCTTCCATGGCAGTGGCGGTTTCGCTGATGCGCTGCTTCTGCTGAGAGGTGCCGTTGTTGATCTCTTCGGCCTGGGCGGACATTTCCTCCGAGGCTGTGGAGACACGGGCCACAATGCTGTCCAGGGTGCCTGCGGCAGCGAGCATTCCTTCCTGCTTGGCTGTTTCTGCCTTGCGCTGGGCCGCTTCGGCCTCGCCCATGGCGACGCGAGCGCGTTCAGCTTCCTTTGCCGCCTCTTCGCTCTTGGCTTCGGCTTCGCCCATCTTGGCCTTCAAGCTTTCCACCATGGCTTCAATGGCGTCCTTGAGCTTCAGCACTTCACCCTTGAAGTTTCCACTCATGCTTGCGTCCAGGTCGCCTTGGGCCACATGGCCTGCATAGGTGACGACGGTGTCCAGAGGCTTCTTCAAGCCCTGGCGCATGAAGAAACTCATGGCGACGATACACAGGATGACGAACAGACCGCCGAAGAAGGCAGCATTGTTCAGCAGGCTGCTGATGGCCTTGTCAAAGGCTTCGCGCTCGGTCTGGACTGTGGTTTCCACTTCGTCCATGTAGACGCCCATGCCGATGACCCAGCCCCAGGGCTTGAACAGCTTGACGTAGGAGAGCTTCGGGAAGTCTCCGTCCTTTCCGGGCTTGCCCCAAACGTATTCAACAAAACCTTCGCCCTTTTCCTTTGCCTGTTGCGCCATTTCCACGAAGAGCCTCTTGCCCTTGGGGTCCTTGAAGTCCGAGAGGTCCTGACCGTTCAAGGCAGGCTTGATGGGATGCATGATCATGCGCGGATGGACGTCATTGACCCACAGGTAGTTCCCATCAGCCAGACGCATCTTGCCAATCTGTTCCAGGGCCTCTTGCTTGAGTTCTCCTGTGATATCCTCGACCCAGGCGCCGGTGCCGATGACCCACCCCAATTCCGGAATGAGCTTGACGTAGGAGACCTTGAGCTTGGGTTCACTTTCTCCGGGCTTGGACCACAGGTAGTCCACCATGCCTTCTCCGGCATCGGTCTTGGCAACCTTGGCCATTTCAACGAACAATCTCTTGCCGTTGGGATCCTTGAAATCGGAGAGATCCTTTCCGTCGAGGGCCGGCTTGATGGGATGCATGACCATCTTGGGCCCGGTGTCATTGATCCAGAGATAATTGTCACCTTCATAGCGTATCCTGGAAACGAGGGCCTTGAGTTCGGCCTTCAGATCCGCCGCGGGGATGACTCCCTTCATTTCCTTGTAATGATTGGTGACCAGGCTGCTTGTCGAGTCCACAATCATCTTCAATTGCTGGGCCTTTTGCATCTTCAGGCTTTCAACATCCAGCGATTGTTCGTGGAACTTTTCGGCCATGGTGTACGCCATTTGCACGACATCACGCAGACTGTACTGTTCTTCCTGATAGATGAATTCCTTCGTCTTTTCGGCGCGCTCAGCAGAGAATTGCCGGAAGTCGAATGACAGGTAGAAATAGAAGAAGATACCTTCAAGAACAAGGGCCAGAGCCACTGCGCCGATCATCTTGACGACGATGGAATTCCTCATGACGCCTCCTGGCTACAGGTGGAAAGGGGGGGCTATCTCATTATATAACCACATTGCGTTGCGTGCGCAATGATTATCCGATTAGATTTATCGGAAAATATGCTTGGCTATATAAAGCAAAAGGATAACCCCTCAGAAAAAAAGAGTACAGGGGGTTTCGGTGGGCGGAGGGATGGTTCGGGCAGGCGGTAGCAATGCACCAGTGGGTTAGCGGCGGAGCTGGTACTTCCGGACGGCACTGTTGTGTTCTTTCAGTGAGCTGCTGAATTGGTGTGTACCATCACCCTTGGAGACAAAATATAGGAGTCTATGCTTTTCTGGAGCATCTGCTGCCTCCAGAGAACGAAATCCTGGAGAGCAGATGGGGCCCGGTGGCAAGCCGCGCCGGGCATAGGTATTGTAGAGGTTGGTTTTGTCTTTCAGATGCGTACGCTTCAGGTTGCCGTCGAAGGCGGTGCCCAGGCCATAGATGACTGTGGGGTCGCATTGCAGGAGCATGCGCTTTTCGATGCGATTGGCATACACTCCGGCGATGCGTTCGCGTTCGGCATCGGCTCCGGTCTCTTTTTCCACCATGGAGGCCAGAATCATAACCCGGGCCAGTTCCTTGGGCTTGGGTCGATCGGTTGGCCAGATCTTGTTGCCTGCATGCCGCCAAAAGGCCGAAAGCATGGCCCGTACGAGAGGTTCGGCATTTTTCCCGCGTGGGCGTGGAAGGTGGTAGGTGTCGGGGAAAAGGAATCCTTCGGCGTTGTCAAAGGGGATGTTGAATTTTGCGAGCAAGGACTTGTCGTGTACGGCCTTTTCAAAGCTCTCGAAGCTTGCAAGACCGGATTCGTCCACCAGACGACCGATTTGCCACCAGGTCAGGCCCTCGGGGATGAACAGCTTGTGCAGCATGGCTTGGCCCGCTGTGATGGCGTCCAGTATCTGGATCGGTGTCCAGCTGGTATTCAAACGGAATTCACCGGCCTTGATGGACCCGAGTTTTTCTTCCCATCGGGCCAGCATCCTGAACTTTTTAAAGTTGGTGATTAACCCTTTATCCCGGAGGGTTCGGGCAACCGCATCAAAGGTACTGCCCGGCTGGATGTCGAGTACGATCTCGCGGCCATACGTCTCTGGCGGGGTATTCAGGAAGTCGTGAGCCTGCCAGGTAAGGAAGGTGCTGATCGCCACAAAAAACAGGATTCCGGCAGCCAACGTGTAATAGAGGGTTTTCAGGCCAGGTTTCATGTCTGCCAATCCCCACGTTTCCATTGGACGAGCCAGGTTTCCAGGATGCGAACCGCAGCCTGTTGGTCCAGGACTTCCTTGCGTTTGCTACGTTTGATCATCCCGGCTTCGATGAGCTCTTCCTCGGCAGCTGCAGACGAAAGTCGTTCATCCACCAAGTGGATGGAGACCTCAGTCCGTCTGCCCAGGCTCTGAGCGAAATTGCGGGCCTGCCGGGTCGTCATGGAGTCGCTGCCGTCCATGTTCAGGGGCAGACCCACCGCAATTCTTTCAACGGCTTCGGTCTCGATGATTGTCGCTAGCTCGGCAAAAAGTGCGTCGCGAGTTGTCCGTACAAGGGTTTTGTACGGAAAGGCCATGGTCCCCAGAGGGTCGGTCAGGGCCAGTCCCACACGCTTCAGACCGAAGTCGATACCAAGAATACGCATAGTGCCCCGTCTAGTCCTCTTTCAGAGAGACAGTGCGTCCGTCAGTGGTGGACTCGCCATTCTTCAGGGCAGTCAGCAGTTCCTTTTTCCATTTGGGGCCACCTGCCAACTCGGCCAGATACTCAAGGGTATGCAGTACGGCGCGATGCTCGTTCAGGGCGATCAGGCTGCGGGAGATGCCCACGCGGCAGGATGGACAGCCAACCAGCACGGGACTTTTCTCGTCATAGCCCGGCAGTTCTTCCTTGAGAACCATCTGTTTCTGGGCACGCAAACGATTGTAAATGGCCGGAGTCGTCAACGCCCCCATACCGGATTCGCCGCAGCAACCAGGGCTCAGGTTCACATCCTGTCCGGTCAGTTTGGTCAGGGCCTTGGCGTAGGCCGCGCCAGCCTTGGAGGCCGGGACTCCGGACCACTCTGCGTGACAGGCCGAGTGATACAGCAGTGGTCCTTTGCCTGTCAGGTTCAGGCCGGGGGTGTTTTCGAGGATGTATTGGGTCACATCCATGTGCGCCATGGGCGTGGTGAAGGTGTCCAGATGGTACTCGGACAGGGCCTCGCGGCAGGTGCCGCATGAGGTCAGCACGTGATGAGGCGTGAAGCCTGATTGGGCGGCGTTGTGGACCAGATCCGAAAGGCGATCCATGTTGCGCGAGCGGTTGGTGTTGAAAGCTTCCTCGCAGCCACTGGCCAGAAGAGGATAGCCGCAGCACATGTGCTCGGGCGGCAGGATGACCCGGGTTCGGGACTTGAGCAACAGATACAAACCGGCCATGCCGATGGTCCGGGTGAAGAGGCTGGCTCCGCAACCCGGGAAATAGAAGACCGTGCCACCGGCCTTGCCCGCAGGGGCGAAGAGGCTGCCCTTGTCCAGGTGAAGAACCTCGGACAGGTTCTTGAAGCCGAGAGCCGGACCCTTGCCTTGGAAAATGGGGCTTTGGGCACGTTTGCGCCACGGAGCCGGGATAAGGCCCACGGCACGATTGCCCACGGCCTGTCCCATGGCTGCGAATTTGGCGGCACGAGGAACGCGCTTGACCGGATCGCCTGTCAGGTAATGCAGAATGTGGGATTTCAGGGGATGCCCGCCCGCGCCTTTTTCCTCCAGGAAGGTGCGCATATGGAGTGTGACTTCCGGGGTGTTGATCTTCACGGGGCAGACGCTCATGCACTTGCCGCAGGCCGTGCAGTGGTCCATCAGGTCGCGAAGCTGTCGCATCAGGCTTTCGTCGGGTTCGCCACTGACGACCAATGAATAGTAGATGGCTTCGATGATGGCGCCCAGGCTGATGTTCTTGTTGCGCGGGTGGTGAATCAGCGAGCGCGTGGGTGAATACATGGGGCAGACGTATTTACATTTGCCGCAGCGGGTGCAGGTCTGCACATTGGTCAGCAGACTCATCAACCGTTTGCGGTCGGCAAGTCCGGTTTTGGCCAGATCGCCGATGAGCTTGTTGAAAGAGAAGGTGTACGGGGTGACCGGCAGCTCTCGCTTGACCAGTTTGCCCGGGTTCAGGATGTTGTGCGGATCCACAATCTGTTTGTAGGCTGCCAGCGCCTTGATTTTGGCCTCGGGCAGGAAACCGATTTTGGTGATGCCAATGCCGTGCTCGCCGGAAACCACGCCACCCAGTTCACCGACTCTGGCCGAGATTTTGTGCACGGCCTCTTCGGCCAGACGCATCATTTCGGGGTCGTTGGAGTTCACAGGCAGGTTGACGTGGCAGTTGCCATCGCCTGCGTGCATGTGATTGGCGATGATGATGCGTGTGGCACCAATGTTTTCGTAGATGCCATCAAGCTTCTCGGACAGGTCCGAGTAGCGGGATTTCAGGTCGCGGAAGAAATAGTAGGCCTGGACTCCCAGTTCCTCGTCGCTGATCTCGGCGGTGGTTACCTCACCGTTGATGATGCGTGAGGCATAGGTGAATTCCATGTTGATGAATTTGTCCTGTACGCCGAAGCCCTGGAGGCGTCCCACATCCTGCAGCGCAGCTCGATAGGCCACGGCCATGTAGTACAGGTTCTGGGCCTCCAGAAAGTCCGAGAACTGGGGGATGACTCCAATGGGTATGACTACGTCTTCGTTGATTTTGAAGCCAGAAGTGCGTTTGGAGATGGCGGACAGCTTGTGTCTGTCTTCCCAGAAATATTCGGCCTCGGCTGGGTTGCTGGCCGCGAAAACATCCACGTTTTCGTATGGCTCGGCGATATCCACAATGGCCTGAACCGCCTGGTCCAGCGCGTCCTGATCCTGGGAATCCAACTGCAGGATGAGCACGCTGATGGGCTCTCCTTCGTAGCGGCTGGATTTTTTCTTGTACTCGATGGCCTGGACGTATTTGATGCCGAATTCTTCCAGCGCGGAGATTTTTACCAGATCGCCCTGTTCGCGGATGGTGTCTCTGAGGCCCACGATATCCTTGATGACCTGCATGGCCGGGCGCATGGTGCGACCGAAGAATTCCAGGCACAGCACGCGCGAGTGAGCCTGCACGGGATGCAGGGTGAAACAGCCTTCGGTGATGATGCCGTCCACGCCTTCCTTTTGCACGCCGGGCAGTCCACCCAGGAATTTGTCGGTGACGTCCTTGCCCAGACCTTTGGCGCGCAGTTCGTTGCCGCCCAGTTTGATCACGTCCTTGACCTTGCCTTCCTCGTCCAGAATCTCGAAGATTGCGGTTTCGCCGGGCATGATCTTGTGACGCGGGTGATCCACACGGCGGACCTCGATCAGGTCTCCATCAGGAGTGACCATCTTGTAGGACAGAATGTTGTCGATGGTGGTGCCGTATTCAAAGGCGAAGGGGCCGCCGGAGTTTTCCGAAATGTTGCCACCAATGCTGGATGCGGCCTTGGATGCCGGGTCCACGGTGAACAGCATATTCTTTTTGGCTGCTGCGTTGATGGCATCCAGAGTGATCACGCCGCCCTGGGTGCAGAGCACCATTTCATCAGTGTCCACGGACAGAATGCTATCCAGTTTGGCCATGGACAGCACAATGGAGCGCCGGTCGCCGGGGATGGCTCCGCCGGTCAGGCCGGAACCGCCTCCGCGAGGGATCAGGGAGAAATTCATCTCGCGTGCCAGGCGCACGATGTCGCGAATGTGGGCCGTGGTTTCGGGCAACAACACCAGCAGCGGCAGTTCCATGCGCAGGTCGGTGGCGTCGGTGGCGCATTCCACTCGTGAATTGGGGCGCTTGTCGATGGATTCCTCGGGCAAGATCTGCTGCAGTCTCTTGATGACCTCGTCCTTGAACTTTTGGTCATCGCGGAAGCGATTCCAGAAACGGAACATGCCCGTGGCAATGGCAGAGGAGTACTCTTCGGCCATGGCAAGTTTGGTCTGTGCAAAGGATGTCTGTACGCTCTGCCAGACCGTGTCTGGATCGATGAACGGATTGTAGCGGATCAGAAAAAGCTCTGCGGTCAGGTCCAAAGCGGCCTCGCGAACGTGTTCGGGCCAGGCTTTGAATTCGTCGTCGGGAACGCCGAGCACCCTTTCTACCAAGGGATCGGCGGAGATGGAAATGTGGGGGCCTTTGTAGGGCATATGCGGAAACCAACCTAAGTCTTATTTGTTGCTGAGCCGAGTAATATATGATGGGTGGCAATGGATGGCAAGTCTTGGCTGGGCAGTGAGCGACGATCAACTCGGCATGGACCGCCAAGGAGAAAAAACTGTATGATGATTATAGATATTCTCCAAATATCGATCATGAGGAGGGAGTATGGCCAGGGGTGCTGGATGGATGCTGGGGTTGTATGCTGGGCTGACCATTCCTTTTTTACTGAATGACTTTGCCAATATCTACGTCAAGGACTTCGCCGCATGGGTTACCATTGACTATGGATTCGCCAAGGCTTTGCCTTTGCTGGTGATCATTGCCGTTTGCCTTTCAGGACGATTGGCCTGGGCTGATTTTGGTATTGCCCGATTGCCCGCTATTTTGCTGATTTACTACGGGCTTGGCATGAGTGTGCTTGGGACGTTGCTGGATCAGTATGGGCTGCCGCTGTTTACCATTCTATTGCCGTCGGAAGGGCTGGGGGGCATTCCCTCGGCCCCTGACGGGAGCGTTCTGGGCTGGGTTGATCTGCATTTCGGGTTGTTTATGACCGGAGTACTGGAGGAGTTGATCTTCCGAGGGCTGGCTTTTACGGCACTGACCCGAGCAGGACTGCCCACCTGGGTCGTTTTTACGGTGTCGTCCATTGTTTTCGGGATGATCCATTGGTCATTGGGGGTCGCCGCCGTGGCAACGACGGGGCTGATCGGTGCTGTCTTCATGGTCGGCATGTGGCGCACTGGCAGTGTGCTGCCATTGATTTTTGCCCATTTCGTGGTCAACTACATCTTCTTTGGATTCTAGAAGCGCGAGCCATAGCGGGGGAACAAAGGCGGGGCCCCGTCTGGAGGAGGGTTACCACTCGGACTGCACGAAACCGTGCCGATCTTGGATGACCGCAAGAGTGCCATCGGCCATCATGGCTGTAATCCCCGAGTTGAAGGCGACCAGGAGCCGGAGGTGGTCGTCCCTGCTTTTTGGGAAGCAGAGATAAAGCAGCTTGTGTTCCAGAGCTGGTTGGAGGGCTTCGATATCCCTTGTGCCTCCCAGATGCTTGCGCGCAAGGTAGAGCCCTACAAGTAGGTCCATGGTAACGAGGTCCACCCGTTTGCGCAGGAGCATGCGCAGGTTGGTCAGGTCATCTACGAACGGCTGTTTGTTCAGATAGCTGGCCGCATCGAATTCCCGTGTGTTGACATAACCCTTTACGATTCCGATACGATAGGGTGTGAGGTCCTTGAGTGTGGAGTAGCTGATGCCGCTGCCTCGACGGGCAAGCAGGACCAGCGGACCACCGGGAACGGGGATGGAAAACACAAAATCTTTGCGTAACTCCTGGCTGAAGTACTCCGGAACGTAGCCCTGGAATCGACCGACGCGGGTTTCTTCCACTGTTCGCTTCCAGGGCATGAATGTCAGGTCGACCTCAATGTCCGAGCGAGCGAATGCCGTTCTGATTATCTCGGCCACGTATCCCTGTTGCTCGAGTTCCTGACCAATGTATGGTGGCCATTCCAGCGTTGCCAGCCGGATGGTCTCGGCTTGTGCACAAGAGCCGACGGTAAGTAGGATGAATAGTGCTACGGCAACAGAGCGAAACATGGCGGCTCAGTGGTTGGAAGTCCAAACGCCTCTCCAGTATGCCACTGACAAGAGAAAAATTCAAAGGTTTGGGGGGAGTTATTTGGCAGTGGCGGAGAGGCAGGTGTTGCTGGCCTGAAAGTCGTCGTCTTTTTCCAGCAAGCGCACCCCATAGGCCGCCTGCCCCAGCGAGATGCAGGCATCACCCGGAGGGAGTTCGCGATGGGTGAGCGGCGAGAGCCCGAGGTTGCGCAGGGCTCGGGGTAATCCTTCGGCCAAGGTCTTGTTGAGCATCACCCCGCCGGACAGGCCCACATGGGAGATGCCCGTGACATCCGCAAAGGCCCGGGCCGTGTCGGCGAGTCCCTGAATGAGTCCCAGGTGAAAGCGGCGGCTGATGATTGCCGGGTCGGTTCCCGCCTCCCAATCCTCGGCCACGCAGGCAAACAGCGCCAGGGTGTCGAGCAAAGCTGGCTGGCTGGCTGTGCGCAAGGCGCACGGGTAGGCTGTGTTCTCGGTCATGTCCTGGACGGATTCCAGCATGATGGCCGCTTCGGCCTCGTAGGAGATAACGGGCTTCAGGTTCAGCAGGGCGGACACAGCATCGAACAGCCTGCCGCAGCTGGTGGAGGCTGGGCAGTTCACGTTTCGCTCCAGCATCTGGGTCACTATGGCCGAGGCCTGGGCATGGTCGTCCAGCCAGCCCCACGTGCGTCCGAAGGGTTCGAATTGCCCCAATTCCCAGAGCATGGATTGAGCGATGCGCCAGGGTTCCTTGATGGCGGCTTCGCCACCGGGCAGTCGCACGGGGGAAAAATGAGCCAGTCGTTCGTGGCAGAGTTCCTCGTTATCCACGAGTAGCACTTCACCACCCCACAAGGTTCCGTCCTCTCCATAGCCCGTGCCGTCCAGAGCCAGGCCGATGCAGGCTCCGTCGAATTTGTTCTCGGCCATGACTGCGTGCACGTGGGCTACATGATGCTGGACCCGGTGCATGGGCAGCCCGGATTCGCGGGCAAATTCGGTGGTCATGTAATTGGGGTGCAGGTCGCAGATCACGGCTTGGGGTTCGACTTGCAGAATGCCTTGGAGATGTGCGGCGATTTCCTTGTAGAATCCGAAGGTCTCCAGGTTCTCCATGGTCCCGATGTGTTGGCTGACAAAGGCTTGGTCGTTCTTGGTCAGGCAGAGGGTAGTCTTGAGTTCCGGGCCGGTACCCAGCACGCATGGTCCCCCGCGAGACAGGAAGACCGGCGAGGGGGTGAACCCTCGTGCCCGGCGCAGGAATTGCGGAGCGTCCTTGGCGTGTCCATCGTTCACCACGCGCAGCACCGAGTCATCGCAGCGGATCAGGATGTCGCGGTTGTGCAGCAGAAAGACGTCGGCAATGTTCGACAATCGGGACAGCGCCTCGCGGTTGCCCAGGCTGATGGGTTCGCTGGACAGATTGCCCGAGGTCATGACCAGAGCTGGCAATCGCGCCCCGCCGAGTTCCTTGCCATAAAAATTGAACAGTACATGATGCAGCGGTGTGTAGGGCAGCATCAGACCCACGAAGGGGGTGTCCGGTGCCACTGCCGGTGCCAAGGGGGATGGCGTCAATCCCTGGGCCAGCACAATGGGCCGTTTGATGCCCGTCAGCCAGTCGGATTCGGCCTCTCCCAATTCTGCCAGTTGGCGGGCCGCGTCCAGGTCCGGGACCATCACGGCCAAAGGTTTGCCATAGCGGTTCTTGCGCTGGCGCAGGGTGGTCACGGCATTCTCATCGGTGGCGTCGCAGGCCAGATGAAATCCACCCAGCCCTTTGACCGCAGCGACTTTCCCGGCGGCGAGTTCAGAGGCCAGTTGACGCAGGGCTTCTTCGCCACGGGCGAGTTCCTTGCCGTCCGGGGTGGTCAGCCAGACCTCGGGTCCGCAGATCGGGCAGGCATTGGGCTGGGCGTGGAAGCGCCTGTCCAGCGGATCCTGATATTCCTTGGCGCAGCTTTCGCACAGCGGGAAGCAGGCCATGGAGGTCTTGTCACGGTCGTAGGGGATGGAGCGGGTGATGGTGTAGCGCGGGCCGCAGTTGGTGCAGTTGGTGAACGGGTACAGATAGCGTGGATTGTCCGGGTCGTTCATGTCGTCCAGGCAATCATTGCAGGTGGCAACATCCGGGCTGATGAGCACGCTGTGGCCTTCGCCGCCAGTGCTGGCGATGATCTCGAAGGCGTTTTCGTCGGGGACGGGTGCAAGAATCTTTTCATCACAGGTCACGATGGAGGCCAGCGGGGGCAGCTTGTCGTGCAGGTCCGTACTGAATGCGGTAACGGCATCGGCGGGGCCTTGGATTTCAATGATCACCCCTTCGGGGGTGTTCTTGACGCTGCCGGTGAGCGAGTGATCCAGGGCAATGCGATAGATGAAGGGTCGAAAGCCCACACCCTGCACAGCGCCGGTGATGGTGAAGCGTTTGCGTGCCGTGTCCATGTCTGCTTCGATCCGGGATGTGTTCACTTCGGATGACCTGCTCGATGTCAATGTTGCCTGCTCAGTTCTGGTCGCCGGGTGTCTCTTTCAATCGGGTCAGAACGCGCTTGAGTGCGCCTTTGGCCAGCCGCACCGGGTGGAAGCTGACCGGGGTCAGTTGGCCGGGGATTTCAAACCCTGTGGCGTCAAAGGCCTCGGGCTGTTCCAGTGGAAATGAAAGTTCGTGGAGTTGTGCTCCGGGGGTGTTCCGCGCCTGGGCTTCGCGCCACAGGGCGATAGCACCCGGCGAAAGATGTAGGATGGAATAGAGTGCGGTGTCCAGTGATACCGGGCAGTTCGATGCGCCTATGAGCCCCAATTCAAAGGTCTCGCCCCCTGTGGGGCCGGTGACGTGCATGCAGTTTACTCCGTCCAGCAGGGTCACTACCGGAGGCAGAGCGGCGGCCACGTCCAGGATCATGGCCTCGAAGCGGTTGTCCTGCTCGCCAAAGCGGGTGTGGGCAATGGCTTTGCGCATGCCCGTGACGCAGCCAAAGAGGTTTTTCACGCTGGCGGTGATGGTCATCTGGCAATGGGCCTTCAGGCGCGGCAGATTGAGGATGATATCAGCCTCGCAGGCCATGGCTGACAGCCCGATGCAGCCCCCGAAGGATAAATCCAGCGGGCGTGGTTTGCCCAGAGAGATGATGGGCACGTCCAGCCCCTTGAGGGCAGCCGTGATGCCCACCTTGTCCGCCACACCCTTGGCCGAACCAAAGGCCGGGGAATCCCCCACCGTGACACGGCAGCCGTGATCCTTGAGCCAGAGGCAGGCGGCGCGAACCATGGCCGGTTCGGAGCAGCCGAGAGGTCCCTTGCTGGCGGAAACGAGGTTGGGTTTGATCAGCACGCGGGTGCCCGACGCAGGCGCAAAATCGATGGCCGAGAATACGCTGGCCACGCTTTGGGTAAGGACGACGGTGTCGTAGCTTGGGCAGTGGGTCAGGGCTACGGGAGTGGCAGTAGTGGACATGGGCTAGACGTCTATCTTGAAGCCGAGGTCCACTTCCGAGGCCGGAATGCCGCCGCGAATGCCCCAATTGTCTAGGGGGATGTCCTGCACGACGATAAAGACGTCTGCTCTGGCAAGGCCAAGGCGCTGGTGCAGTGTGTCCACCAGGGTTTTGTAGAGTGTCCGCTTAGCGTTCAGACTACGCCCTTCAAAGAGTTTGATTTCAACTGTGACATGGTCCTCGGTGTAGTGGGGCGGAAATTCGAAATGCTCGGAGTCGAATTCCAGCAGTCGCTGGAATCGATCGTCCTGAGGCACCTTGAGTGAAAGGACCAGAGCTTCGTGCACGGCGTCCAGCAGGGTTTTCCTGTAGTTGCTATCCTTGCCTTTGCGGATGGAAATGGTGACTTGGGGCATGAGCTCTCCGATTGTTTTTTGGGGAGCAACAGTATCACCAGCTTGGGCCTGCTTGTCCAGAAATGAGACTTTGCTGTATTAATCGACCAAGGGTAGCTCCTCCCAGTTTGTCGTATAGCGAGGGGATTTGTGGTTCTGGCGCATCTTCCAGGCGCGGCCCAGGCCCGTTGCCGCGTAGGTCACGGTGTCGCGGCCCCATTTGGAGTTGGTGGCGTCCAGAGCCTGCATCAGTGCCTGCTGGCGCGGCATATCCTGCTGCGGACTTTTTTGGTTCGATTCCTGTTGGTTGGTTGTCTGTCCTTGCCGGACTCCATTCTGTGAGGATGAAGAGGGCACTTTCCCTGCGGCAGGCGCTGCGGTGAGGTCTAGCAGGGACAGTTGCCGGGCATCCGCGTTCTGGATGTCCGTGAGCATGACCCCGGCCTTTTTGTAGGAGAATCCGGCCTTGTAGATGGCGCTGGTGGCATCTCCGGCTGCGGCGAGCAGGGTGGGGGTGTGGTCCGTGGGCACGGGCAGGCGCACGGTGCGGCTGTTGGAGTATTGCGGCAACTCGGGGCGGTGCGGGTTGGTCAGTAGATAGACCATCAACTGTCCTGCCACGCCGTTCTGTGCGCGCAGTTTTTCCGCAGCGCGGGCGGTGTAGGCGGTCACGGCCTCGCGCATCTGTGTCCAGGTGGTCACGGGCTTGCCGAAACTGCGCGAGGTGACGATGGCCTTTTTGGATGCGGGCGCGTCTTCCAGAGGGATGCAGGAGCGGCCTCGCAGTTCCCAGACCGTCATCAGGCCTGTGGCGGTGAGGCGTTTCTTGACCCACGGGTCGGGCAGATCTCGCAGTTGGCGTGCATTTGTCACACCCACTGCCGCCAGTTTTTTGGTGATGCGCCGCCCGATGCCCCAGACATCCGAGACATGAACTCCCTCCAGCACCTTTCCCAGATTCGTGGAGCAGGACAGGTCGCAGACTCCGTGCATTTTCGGAGTGTTCTTGGCGATGCGGTTGGCGACCTTGGCCAGGGTCTTGGTTGGGCCGATGCCCACGGATACGGTGATGCCCGTCCAGCGTCGCACCGTCTCGCGCATCTCGCTGGCTTGGGCCTGTAGCGACCTGTCCGGGGTGGGTTTCAGATGCAAAAAGGCTTCGTCGATGGAGTAGACCTCCATGCGCGGAGTGAAACGGCCCAAGGTGTCCATGACGCGCCGCGACATGTCACCGTAGAGCGCGTAGTTGGACGAAAATACGCGTACCCCATGTCGGGCAAAGAACCCTTTGCGCTTGAAGGCAGGCTCGGCCATGCGCACGCCGATGGCCTTGGCTTCGGGGGAGCGGGCGATGACGCAGCCGTCGTTGTTGGACAGCACCACCACGGGCACATCCCGTGCGGATGGATCAAAGACCCGTTCGCAGGACGCGTAGAAATTATTACAATCCACCAAAGCAAACATTTTCCTCATCATATTCTTTTGGCCGTTCCTCAATAGTCCTCTGTAGCGTTGCCACGAGGTGTTCGGGGCGTCAGAGATAAGAACTTTTGGAGTGTATATGGCTGTTTTCCCTGAGCGCTTCTGAATGGTCAGATGCGCGGCGCCAAATGAATTCAAGGCCGACGCGTATCTTTGAATACGCGAGGATTTGAATTCAGTGCAGCAACAAAGCAGATGGCCATTCAGAAGCGCTCAGACTTTGTGGATGACATAAGTGACAACCCCCCAAATCTCGAAGCAGGCTTCCGGTCCGACCTGTATGGGCTTGTAGTCCGGGTTCTCGGGTAGCAGCCAGACATGGCCGTTCTTGTTGCGAATACGCTTGACCGTGAGTTCCCCGTCCAGAGCGGCGATGATTACATCCCGATCCTTGGGGTTCAGAGCGCGGTCCACCACCAGAATATCCTTGTTGTGAATACCGGCTCCGAGCATGGAATCGCCGCAGGCGCGTACAAAGAACGTCGCTGCCGGATGCGCCACGAGGTGTTCATTCAGGTCCAGCGTTTGATCGATATAGTCATCAGCAGGTGAGGGGAAACCAGCAGCCACAGGAGTCAGGTAGAGCGGCAGTTCAAGAGGTGTATGGGGTGAGAACCCCAACAGATTGCCGTCTTGCAGCAATGGCGCGGCAAGGGGCGTGTGGGTATTGTTCGGGCAGTATTTCCGGGCGTCAGTGTGCTGTTCGCAGGGCATGGGGCAATCCTCCAATCTGGAGGAATAGCGTGCCTGTCAGGCTGGGGCAACCTTACTTGACAAGAAACTCTAGTGCGCTGTTCAGGCTGGAGAAAGACTGCGCATGAGTGCTGGAGATTGGAGAGAATTGGAATGTTAGGTCGGAGGCTTCTGATCAGAAGCGCCCACCCAATACGTACCAACCGAGTTTGATGGTCTCCATGACGACCTGTTGGGCAGCGATTCTGTCTGCCCACCATTGTTCAGGGAAGGGTTCATCCGGGGTGGCTATAGCCAGGACCTCGGTATTGGATAGGGCCTGGCGGAAGATCAGCCTTGCCCGGAATACATGATAGGGCGAGGTGACGATGATGATGCGCTGCGCACCGGGAAAGGCTTGGGCAAAGGCTTCGGCCTCTGCTGCGGTGCTGGGCAGTTGTTCTCCGTAATAGCGGATGGCTTCGTCCGGTACCCCATTTTTGTTGAGCAGGCGGCGGTTGATCTCGTAGCCGGGCGGAACAATGATGTCGATTCCGGCAAGGACCTTGAGGCCGGGGTCGGTGATGGCTCTGGAAACGTATACCAACGGTGCGTAGTCTTGTTTGTGAAGTGTGGCAGCTTGTTGGGCACGGTATACGCTGCCACCCAGCACAAGGATGGCGTCGGACTTTTGGAGGGTATCCTGCTTATGGATCATGTTACCTGCCATGAGCACAGCACCTACCCCGAGCAGAGTGAGCAGGGTTGCCAGGACGCCGATGATCTTGAGTGCCGTACCCAGTGTCCGCATCGTCTATTCTCCATTGACCCCGTAGATTGCTTCCACGCTTTTTTTGAACTCGGCGAAGCCTCCCCGGCGCAAGGCGTCGCGGGCATCTTTTGCCAGGCGCAGGAAATAGGCCAGGTTGTGAATCGTATTCAGCCTGGACGAGAGCAGCTCCTTGGCGATGTACAGATGGCGCAGATAGGCCTTGGAGAAGGTGCGGCAGGTGTAGCAGTCGCAGTTGGGGTCGAGCGGACTGTCATCTTCCATGAATTCGGCACGCTTGATGTTCACCTTGCCTTGTGAGGTGTAGAGGGTGCCGTTGCGCGCGTTGCGCGTGGGCAGCACGCAGTCGAACATGTCGATGCCAGCCTCGATGCCGTCCAGAATATCCAGTGGAGTACCCACGCCCATCAGATAGCGGGGTTTGTCTGCGGGGAGCAGCGGAGCCGAGTGGCGCAGGATGCGCAGCATCTCCGGCTTGGTTTCACCCACGGACAGGCCACCCAGTGCGTAGCCCTCGAATGGGATGGCAGTGATTTCCTCAATGCTGCGTTCGCGCAGATCCTCGTAGAATCCGCCCTGGCAGATGCCGAACAACAGCTGGCCGTTCTTTCCGGCAGGGTGGAACTCGCGGCAGCGCTTGGCCCAGGCCGTGGTGCGTTCCAGAGCCTGGATGGTGTAGTCGCGGTCCGATCCGGCTGCGGCGCATTCATCGAAAACCATCATGATGTCAGAGCCGAGGTTCTGCTGGATCTCGATGGATTTTTCGGGTGAGAAAAAGTGTTTGGAGCCGTTCAGGTGCGAGCGGAATTCCACCCCGTCGTCGGTGATATTACGCAGTCCGGCCAGGCTGAAGACCTGGAAACCGCCCGAATCCGTCAGGATGGGGCCGTCCCAGCCGTTGAATTTGTGCAGGCCCCCGCGCCGGGCCACCACTTCGTCACCGGGGCGCAGATAGAGATGGTAGGTGTTCCCCAGAATGACCTGTGCGCCGACCTCGGTCAGGTCGCGCGGGTCCACGCTCTTGACGCTGCCCACGGTTCCCACGGGCATGAACATCGGAGTGTGCACGGTGCCATGTGCGGTGTGCAACATGCCCAATCGGGCACCACCTTCGGTGGCGCAGACCCGGAAATCACCGGGGGCGGTCAGTTCCTGTTGGGCAGTCTCTTCGGCGGGGATCAATTGTTCTTTGCTCACTTGGTCTTTACTCCGCGTTTGGGGCAGATGTCGTTCATCTCGCAATCGTTGCAGCGAGGGGTGCGTGCCGGGCAGACGTGGCGTCCGAACAGCACAAGCATGTGGTTGGCATCGCCCCAGTCGGGTTTGGGGAACAGTTTCATCAGATCCTGTTCAATCTTCTTTACATCAGTCGATGTGGTCAGGCCCATGCGAAAGGCCAGCCGTTTGACGTGGGTGTCCACCGCCACTCCCTCCTGAATGCCAAAGGCATTGGAGAGTACGATGTTTGCCGTCTTGCGCGCCACACCCGGCAGTCGGGTCAGGTCTTTCATGGTGCGGGGCACCTCACCATCATAGTCATTAATAATGATGGTCGCTTCACCAATCAGGTTTTTTGTCTTCTGGCGAAAGAACCCGGCGGAGTGAATGACCTTTTCCACCTCGGCCGGATCAGCCTGGGCCATGGCCGGTGGGTCCGGCCAGCGGCGGAATAGTTCCGGGGTGACCTTGTTCACTCGTACATCCGTACACTGAGCCGAGAGCATGGTCGCGGCCAGAAGCTCCCAAGGCGTCGTCCAGTCCAGTTCGGATTGGGGGGCCGGGTAGCGGTTTTTCAACCGGGAGAGAATTTCCAGAGCGCGGGCTTGTCGTTTCATGGGCTGTCCAGTCGTTTTGCCATCAATCGGTGGCGCGGGGGAGCTATACGGGGCTTTGTTTGCAAGCGCAAGTTCGGTTGCTTTCAGTCTACGTGATTTGGTCTCGTTGTGCCAGACGTGGGTGTCTATGAAAAGTGGATGTGAAAGTGTCTATTTAAGATGGACAAGTCTAGTTTAAGTAAACAAAATAAATATAACTTACTCAACATTTGACACATGTCTGAAGCATGTCTGAAAAATGATCACATGTAATTACAGGCCCTAAAGCTATAAATGCGTGCGCAATGAAAATCTTGGTACAGGGCTTGTAGAGTAGAGTGCAAGGCGAGCGAAAGCCGCCCCAAAAAGAGTGAGAGAACGTCGGAGTCGGGAAGGAAGCCCGGTTCTGCAAGGGGAGGGAAAAAGAGATGGGACATAGCGAACTTTACGAACAACGACATTTCAATGCCAGAATGCGCCTGACTGCCTTTGCTTTTAACCATGTCAGCGAGATTGTTTCTGGCGCAAGCCGCCGCCCCATCTCTCTTGTAAATATTCATCATCAGGGCGCCCGCCTTAGAATGCAACCTGGCGTGAACTACGATCTGAGCCTCGGACATACAGTCACTTTGAATCTGAACCTGGGTGGAACCGAAACCGAGAACCTGACCGGACACGTGACCTGGACCAGCGATGATGACATCTACGTTGATTTTGGATCTCCGTTGACGGTGGGCGCTTCTTATCTTCAGGGACTGATTGATAACTAAGTTGGGGTACGCGGACGGCAATGTGCCATCCGCTGTCCGGCCCGGGAGGAAAACCCGGATCCCCCCGGGCCGGAAACATATTTGGGGCTAGACGGGCGGCATGTGCTGTTCGTCCCGCCACACACCGGGCGGGAATCCCGGATCCGCCCGGTGTGTGCGCCACCTCCCGAACCTCCGTGTTCGGTCGAGAAGCGCGAAGAGATTTGCTAATGACAGAGAACATCGGGTTGTCTGTCAGCCGCAGGTCGGGAATCCCGGACCCGTGCTGCGGCAATGTTCAGTAGAAAGGCCTGTACAGGATTGTACAGGCCTTTTTCGTTGTTCGGAGAACGGGAAGGGCCGCTGGGCTGTACCCGGTGGACGTCAGCTCAGGGTCTCGTCACTGAACTTGCCCACTCCGTATTCACTGCGCCGGAAGAATTTGTCCGGGCTGGGACCGATGATCTGTAGCTCCGGGTTCTTCTGTTGCATGTCCAGGGCAATGCGCATTTCCTTGGTGCAGCCCGTGGAGAAGGTCGAATCCTTCCCTGCCCAGACCGGCGGAATCTTCTTGCCCATGAGTTCGAAGCTGCGCTCGATGTCGGCCACGGTCTGGAAGCGCCAGACGTTCAGCAGGCCACTACGCTGGACGCGTTCCCACATGAACATCAGATCATCGGCATCCATGCCTTCCTCGAAATGCTCGGCTGGATTGATGATGAAGGTGGCTTCGAGCTTTTCGCGCAGGTGTCTGACATGGGTGTCGACCAGCTTGATGGCGGTATCCGTCTGCCCGGGGATGGAGCCGATGACTGCGCTGTAGAACATGACGCTACGTCCGGAGGCTTTGGCCCCTCGCATGGCGGCGATCAGTTCGTCGGCCTTGTCCAGGAGTTGGTACTCGTTGAATTTGACCACGTGCTCTGCGCAGGGCTTGTGATGCAATTGGAATGCACCGTCGGAGTTCCTGTGAAAACACAGAATGTCGCGGGTGAATTCCTGGCCGGTCTGGATCAGCCGCCTGTTGTGGGGTTCTCCCTTTGCCAGGATCAGGTCTGCTTCTTTCCAGGCTCGGGCGAAGGTCACGCTACAGCGATAGAGGTTCAGTTCTTCACGGGTGCCGTCAGAGATGACCAGCAACGGATGTTCGCGCTGGGCCTGGAGCAACTCGTTTTTGCTGGCCCGAGGGTTGGCAAACAGGTGTGCATCCTCCAGGGCTTTGCTCAGCACATGGTCCTGCTCCCAGTCCCAGAATGAAGGGGCTTCGAAATAGAATCCTTCCTTCAGAGCCAGTACCACACGGTGCCCCTGGCGAATGAGTGCCCGGATGATGGGCAGGTCGAACATCAGGCCACCGCTGGTGTCGGGCAGGTAGAGGATGCGCAGGCTGCGCTCCTGCCCGGGTTCGAAAACTGTTTTCAGGATCTGCAGGGCATGGTCGTCGCACAGATCCGTAGCGTTGAGCCGATCGCAGGCGTCCTGATAGTAGGGACCGGTCCAGATATCGCTCAAGGTGGACAGGATAATCAGGCGCGTCAGTTCGATCATGTCCAGCCCGAACCGAAAATCCGTCAGCCGTTCGCAGCGGTGGGACGCATCCGGGCAGATATTGAGCAGCCTGTCCACCTCGGGTGACTCAAGGGCCTCTTGAGCCTGACGATTGTACTTGGCCTTGCGCTCCCTGTACGGATCGGTCAGTCCGCTCTGGGTCAGGAAAATGGTGATGAACCGTTTGATGACCCTGGATGGGATCATGATGGGAGAGACCAGAACCTGACGAAATTTGTGAGCACAGAGCATGAGGATGCGCTTGCGGTCGGCGGAGTCGGCTACAAATTCGCGCACCAGTCCGGCCAGAGCCAGCCATTTGGCGTTGTATTCATCCCTTAGGTCCTGATCCAGATCCGTGTTCAGCAACAGTGGCAGGCGACGGTCCGAGAACGGGCCATAGACCTGGGCTTCACCCTTCAAGGCAACCATGAAGCGAATCTGTTCCGGCGAGGCGTTCTTGCCCGGATCGATGGAATGCTCCAGATTGTTTTCGGTGAGAAAGTGCAGCAGCCATGCGTCAAGAGCCGGTGAACGGCCATAGTGCAGATTTTGGACGCTGGTAAACTCTGAGGAAAAGGGCATGTATTATCTCCGGAACTCTGATGTTATGTTGTACTGTGCACCGTACGATGAAATCTTGAGGACTTGAATCTTTTTTTGACCGCTAAAACCGAGGGTTGCGTGCTTTTGTTGTGGAGAAGGCCCTGTCCTGTTATAGAAAGGTGCGGCTGATGCTGTGGATGAAAAAACCCGATCCTCTGGTCAACAATGCTCCCGAACGGTCCTCATTTTGTGCCTCGCTCTGGTGTCGTGCTCTTCACGGTGCTTGTGCTCGCCGTGTGTTGTCTTTCCGGTTGCGGGAAGAAGTATATTCCTGGCTATGGAGGGGAACCTTCCGGGCCGGTTCTATCCGAACAGGAGGCCCCTGGGATTGATCCTGCCAACCTGCCTGAAGGTTGGGGCTATGTGGATGTCCTCTGCTTCAAGGGTGTGGGGCGCGAGCGTGGTGAACGGGATACCCTGTTCGGCTGCCTGATGCATGCCCGTAACAAGGGGACGGGAACCCTGCGGTTGCCCAAAGGGGTCTATCTGGGCCACGTGGCAGATTTTATTGCAAGAGCCCTGAAATTCTATCATGTTGAAGAACATTTTGAGCATTTGTATGGCTATCGCGTGGTTTTGGCCTTGCGCCCCGCCACACCTGAGGAAATCGCCAAGCACGATAATCGGGATGCCATCCGTTTTGCCGCCGGAACCGCCGGAGAAATCGCTCTGACAGTATTGGGAGCGCCTTTCGTTCCCATCATTGCTCCAGTTGTTTTTGCCTTCGAGGCTGTGGATGCGGATCAGGAGTTTCAGGCCTATCGGCATGAGGCCAAGGCTAAGGGGTTGCCTGAGCCGACTCGTCGTGGTGATGAGATCGTTTCCGAGGAATATGCCGCGCGCTACGGGCGCTATTGGGACCACGTGGCCGGGGATGAGAATGTCCCAAAGGACCGCGTCCCTCTGATGTATATGGTGGAAAGGTGTTATCTCGCCCATCCCGAGGGGGGGCGAACGAATCTGGTCAAGGCTGAGGACTGAGAACCGGAAGGCTTAACGCTCCTGAACGGCCCTGGCGACATCTTCCGGTTTGATCTCCACCATGCAGCGTTCGCCTCGGCGGCAGCCGCGTCCGCCGTGCAGCGAACACGGGCGGCATGCCAAATCCAATTCCAATACCTTGTCTCGTTTCCCGGAAGGGAAAAATCCCCAAGCTTTGGTCGTCGGGCCGAACAGGGCAACGACCTTGGTTCCCACTGCTGTGCCCAGATGCATTGGACCTGAGTCGTTGGTGACCAGTGCGCCGCAGTGCGAAAGCAGGGCGCAGGTCTGGCGAATATCCGTGGAGTTGGTCAGGTCGGTGACCCCCTCGGGCGTTTCATCAGAAAAGAGCGGCGTCTTGTGGCGACCGATGATGACGCAATGCCAGCCCATGCTGCGCAGGTAGGAAATCAGTTCTTCCCAATGGCCGGTCGGCCAGCGTTTGCCAGCATGGGTGGCGTAAGGGTGCAGGGCGCAGACCGGGCCGTTGGCACCAATGGCATCCAGAGTCTGGAGACCTTCCTCCCGTTCCTCGTCGGAGAGCCAGATTCGCGGAGAGAGCAACTCGGGCGCAGGAGTTTCGCTTTCTACTGCGAGGGCATAGCGTTGGGGTACATTCAGGGCCTCCAGCCTTTGTCGGGCCTTTGCCGAGCCGGTGAGTCCGTACAGGCGGCGCGAGATGCTGAACTTGGGATAGCGGCGGATGGGACCGTCCCAGACGACTCCCAATAATCGGGAGCGCAGGGTGCCGTGCAAGTCAAGCAGTCCCCAGCCCTTGTAATTCTTGGCCAGTTCCTTGCGGGCAGAAAGCCAGGCTAGGCCTTTGAGGCTTTTGTCCTCGGGCAGCACGAGCTTCTCGATGGCCGGGTGGCCCACAAGTGCCGGGGCAAAAGGAGGCTTGGTCAGGAAGTGGAATTTCCAGCCCCGCGTGCGATGCAGGTGATCCAGTACACCGGTGGTCAAAGCCACGTCACCCAATGCGGAAAGGCGCATCACCAGCCAGTTCTTGGGTAGATTGTCAGCCATGGGTCACATCCAGTTTGGCGGCTACGTCGTTGAAGACGTGTTCGGGGGAAAGATCGCGCATGCAGCGGTGGTGTCCTTGGGGGCATTGTTTGGGGCCATGCAGGGAGCATGGGCGGCAGTCCAGGCTGGTTTCGATGACTGTGGAGCGCTCCCCGCGTGGGAAGAACCCCAGGTCTTTGACCGTGGGACCGAAGATGGCGGTGACGGGGGTGCCCTGGACCCAGGCCAGGTGCATGGGGCCGGAGTCGCCAGTCAGGTAACAGTTCAGGCGTTTCAACCAGGCGGCGAGCTCCGGCAGGCTGAGGTGCCCGGAGAGGTCGGCGACGCGGTCGTGCTTGTGTGGCGTTTGCGCTCCAGCCACAACACGGGCGGCAACGTCTTCCTCGCCAGGTCCGCCGAAGACCAGGACTCGCGCCCCTGCTTCCACCGCCAGATCAATGACTCTGCTGAAGTAGGCTTCGGGCCATTGTTTGGTGGGCCAGGTGGAGCCGGGGTGGATGCCCAGGACCGGGGCATCATCCATTGCATGGAAATAGGCGGCGGCGTTGGCCAGGGCCTTGTCGGGCAGCACAAGCGTCGGCTCGTGGACCGGTGTCAGGTCCAGAGGGCCGGTCAGGCGGAGTAGGCGTTCGATTTCGTCGAAGCGGGCAAAGGCCCGGTCCACCGTGTGAGTGTAGAAAAAGGAGTTGAAACGTGGCCGATTGTAGCCGATGCGGCGGGGAATGCTGGACCAGCGGGCGATGAGGCCACTGCGCAAGCTGGTGTGTGGGCTGATCCACAGGTCGAATCCCTGGCGAGAAAGATCACGCCCCATGGCGTATGCTCCAGATAGTCCCTTCTGCTTTCCGCGTTTGGCGAAACCGTGCACGGCGGCGAGTTCGGGTTGGGCCGCGAACAGTGGTTCGACTCCCTTGCGAACGTAAAAATGCAGATCGGCATCGGGATAGGCCCGGGCCAGAGTGTGGATCAGTGGCAGGGTCAGTATTGCGTCGCCCAGGAAGGCGGTGTTCCAGATGCCGATTTTCATTCAGCCATCCCGATCTTGGACAACAACCAGCCGCAGGCGGCTTCCAGATCACGTGCAACCACGTGGGGCCAGCCTTCACGTTGTTCGGTCAATTCCATCCAGGCCTCTGTGAGCTCGGGCAGCCCCAGTTTTTGGGCGGAGGCTTGGCCCTTGCCCGTAAGCACCAGCACCGAGGCCGCAAGTTTTGCGTTTAGTCCCAAGGAGACGTCCGCTGTTTTGTCGCCGATCATCACCGTGGTCTCCGGGCTCAGGCCATGGTTCTGAACCAACGTCTCCCAAAGGCCGGTCGCGGGCTTGCGGCAGTTGCAGCATTCTTCGGGGGCGTGGGGGCAAAAGGCCGACCCCCCAATGTGCACACCATTTATTTTAAGGATATGGTCCAGGCGTTGCTCCACCGCATGGTAATCCTTTTCATTAAAGTAACCGCGTCCAATGCCGGATTGGTTGGTGGCGATATAGAGGCTCATCCCTGCCTGTGTTAAGCTGGCTAACGCCCTGGCCGCTCCGGGAAGCAGTTCCACACCGTCAGGGTCGTGCAGATAGTGCTTGTCGTGGATGACCGTACCGTCGCGGTCCAGAATGATGGTTTGGATATTTTTCATGTTGTCTTATTCCTGCCATGGGATGAACTCCATAGCGGTACGGGTCTCTTTGTGGGGCATGAGGCGGCTTGAAGTCAAGGACGAACCCATGTCGTCCGAGCAGGTGTTCGGGCGGCGGGAAGCCCCGTCGGGCGGTCACTTGTGCAAATATTGTCTCTTGCACGGGGTGTGGGGCTCTGTTACATCGCTAAGGAGAAAAGCCATGGAACAATGCTTATCGGATAAACCACGCCCTGCGCGATTGACTGCTGCCCGTCTTGGGTGGCTTGCGGCTGCGGCTGTTCGAGGTCACAGGAAGGTCTTAACATGTTTGACCTGATTTTGGCCGTTGGACTTGCAGTTGGTATTTCAGCCTTCTGCTCCGTAACCGAGGCTGTCCTGTATTCCGTGCCCTGGAGTCGCATTGAACAACTGCGCGAATCAGGCCGGAAATCGGGCAATATTCTCTATACACTGCGGTCGGATGTAGAGAAGCCTATTGCAGCGATTCTTTCGCTGAACACCATTGCCAATACTGCCGGGGCCGCCATTGCCGGAGCCGCAGCGGCCCGTGTGTTCGGGCAGGAATCCATGGGGATTTTCGCCGCAGCCTTTACGGTGCTGATCCTCGTGTTCTCTGAAATCATGCCCAAAACTATTGGGGTTCTTTACGCCCGCAATCTTGCGCCAGTATTGGCTAGTCCCCTTATGGGGCTGATTTGGATTTTGTCCCCCATAATTTGGGTGCTGGGGTTGATGTCCGGCATGGTGCGCAGGACCAGCGGCCCCAAACATACCGAGGCGGATATCTCTGCTCTGGCCAGCCTGACGCGACGCTCCGGGGTGCTCAAGCCCTTTGAGGAAGCTTGTATCAAGGGGATTCTGGCTCTGGACGAGAAAATCGTCCGCGACATCATGACCCCACGGACCGTTGTGTTTTCGCTGCCAGCCGAAGAGATCGTGGGCAACACCCGGGCCGAGAAGAGTGTTTGGCCCTATAGCCGGGTGCCGGTCTACGAGGATGGCAATCCCGAGGATATCGTGGGTGTGGTCTATCGTCGTCAGGTGCTTCAGGCACTGGCCGAGGACAAGGATGACCTGCGTGTTTCCGAGCTGATGAAGCCTGTTAAATTCGTGCTGGATTCCCTGCCTCTGGACAAGATGTTGATCGGTTTTCTGGAGTCGAGAATACACATTGCCGTCGTGTTGGATGAATGGGGCGGAGTGGCCGGAGTGGTCTCGCTAGAGGACGTGCTCGAGGAACTTCTGGGCAAGGAAATTGTGGATGAGACCGACGAGGTCGTCGATACCCGCGCTTTGGCGCGGACCCAACGCGAACAACTGGTACGCGGCACCAAAAAGCCGCGAGGAAATATAAATGGCGAAGAAGAATAGCAAAGGGATTTATGTTGCCGCCCTGTGCCTGTTGTTGGGCGGACTGGGCTGGTTGCTCTTTTCGGGAGTGACCGAGAATAGCGTGTATTTTGTCAATGTTTCCGAAGCGTTGACCATCGAGCCTTCCAAGCTCGCCAACGCCCGCCTGTTCGGCTCCGTGGACGCCAGGGATATCCAGGGTGGCCCGGGCACCATGGGTGTGTCTTTTCTCCTGGTGGATAAGGATGACACCACGAAATCCATGATGGTGACCTATAAGGGCGCGGTGCCCGACACCTTCAAGGCCGGAGTGGAAGTTATTGTTGAGGGCGGATTGAATCCTGCCAATGGCGTTTTCGTGGCCAAGACACTGATGACCAAGTGTCCTTCCAAATACCAGAAGATTCGCGATGAGGAAAAGGCGGACAAGGGCTAGAGGCCCGCGTTCGTCCCGGTTTAGCCAAGAAGTCCTGGCGACCCCCTACCGAGGTATCATATGCAGTTGATCGGATTTTTTTGTCTTGCAGTAGCGCTTCTCATCACCGTTGGTTCGGGATTGGCCTGCGCCTGGGGTCTGTGGACCCGGCGCGAGGAGCCCGTGCGTATTGCCGAGTATGGCCAAAGCGGCGCCATGCTGCTGTTCGGCATGGCCTGTGCCATCTTGCTCAGAGCCCTTGTGGCACGTGATTTTTCTTTTCAGTATGTGGCTTCGTACACCGACACCTTCCTGCCCATGTTCTATGCGGTTACCGCCTTCTGGGCCGGGCAGGCCGGGTCGTTCCTGTTCTGGGCCGTATGCGTGGCCGTCATGGCGGGTATTTTCTCCCAGACAAAAAGCTATCGTGACCTGACGCCGCAGACCAAGGCCTGGTTTTGGCTGCTGCATGCAGGCGTGCAGGCGTTTTTCCTGCTGGTCCTCGTTGGCCCCACCAACCCGTTCCTGACTCTGGACCCGGTTCCCGCAGAGGGGACGGGCCTGAACCCGCTGCTCAGAAACCCAGGCATGATCTTCCATCCGCCGCTGCTGTTTTTTGGCTATGCCGGTTTCACCGTCCCCGCCTGTCTGGCCGTGGCGGTCTGGATTACCGGAGATCCCAAGGGCTGGCTGTCTGCCGGGCGTAACTGGAGCCTTGTCTCCTGGTTGTTTCTGACTTCCGGCATCGTCCTCGGTGCCTGGTGGTCCTACATGGAACTGGGCTGGGGCGGATACTGGGCCTGGGATCCTGTCGAGAATGCCTCGCTGATCCCCTGGCTGGCGGCAACGGCTTTCCTGCATACTGCCGTGATTCAGAATCGCCGTAATGCCCTGCACAAGACCAATGTCTTCTTTATTGTGTTGACGCTGCTGCTTTGTTTCTTCGCAACATATGTGGTGCGAAGTGGAGTGATCGACTCCCTGCATGCCTTTGGAGATGGTGGTGTCGGTGGTCCGCTGCTGACGTTCATGATTGCCATGCTGGCCATCGGAGCCATCGGAGCCCTGCAGGGCAAGGACAAGACCGCTAGACAGTTGGACGAATTCCTGTCTCGCCAAGGCCTGCTTCTGGTTGCCGCGTGGCTGTTCCTGGCCGTGGGTGTGGTGGTTCTGCTGGGCACCATGTGGCCTGTGATTTCCAATATCTGGAGCCCGAACCCGCAGGGGATGGACGCGGGTTTCTACAACCGGGTCTGCCTGCCGTTGTTCACCCTCATGGCTCTGTTCCTGGTCTTCTGTCCCTGGTTGGGCTGGAAGGGTGGGCTGCGGAACAAGAAGATGTTCCTGGCCGTGGCAGCAACCTTGATTCCTGCCGCCGGGTTCTTCTGGAGCTTGGGCGTGCACGACATGCTTCCCCTTGTTGCCGCGTCGTCGGCGACTTCGGCCCTGGCTGGCATCGTGGCCTTGTTTGCGACTCAGCCCTTCATGCGCCGTTCGCGCATGATGTGGGGTGCGTACGGCGTGCATGTCGGCCTTGCCTTGATGGTGCTGGGTATTGCCTTCTCTGGTCCGTACAAGCAGGAGATTGAGACTGTTCTTGCCAAGGGCGAGAGTGTGACCCTCGGTGCCTATGAATTCACCTACACCGACCATCATGAGCATGCCGATCAGAGCATGGCCCGTTTCGAGGCCTATCTGGACGTGAGCAAGGACGGTAAACCCTTTGGGCAGCTCAGACCCGAGCGGCATCAGTACCGGAACTGGCAGCAGGCCTTTGCCGAGGTTTCCGTGATTCCGTCTCTGGGTGACGAGGTCTATTCCACGGTGCTGGGGCACGACAAGGAAGGGAAGGCTTCGTTCAAGATCAGTGTGAATCCGCTGGTGAACTGGGTCTGGATCGGCGGTACGCTGATGACCCTGTTCCCGTTGCTGGCCCTTGGGCGCAGGAAGCAGGACTAGCAATGCTCATTCGGTTGGCTGATGTTTCCAAATTCTACGGGTCAAAGCTCGTGTTCAAGAAACTCTCGCTGGAGCTGCCCGCTGGCAACGTGCTGTTGCTGGTGGGTGCCAATGGCGCTGGCAAGTCAACGTTGCTGCGGATCATGGCTGGATTGTCACGTCCATCCACCGGAGAGGTCAGCTTGGACATCGGACCTGAGAAGACGGGCTATGTTGGCCATCAAACCTTTATCTATGCAAAGCTCTCGGCCGTGGAGAACCTCCGTTTCTGGGCCGGGCTCCACGGCCTGGATACAAGTGAAAAAGCCATGCTGGAGGCCCTGGACCGCGTGGGGCTCAAGAAGGCAGCCTTTGAAGAGGCTGGCAGCTTCTCCCGGGGCATGGCTCAGCGTTTGTCTTTGGCCCGGGCGTTCATGACCCGTCCCGACTTGCTGTTCCTGGATGAACCCGGAACCGGCCTGGATAAGCGTTCCACCGCCGTGTTGCACCGCGAGATTGAGGGCGCGCGTGAGCGGGGAGCGGGAGTTGTCTGGATCAGCCATGACGTGTCCGGCGATTTGAAACGGGCGGATCTGGTGTTTGCCATTGCCGGCAAGGGCTGTGGATATTTTGGTCCGGCGGCAGACTATGTGCCCACCGGAGCCGTGGCCGAGGAGGGCGCATGATCGGCGGTGCCCTGGCGATAGCCAGAAAGGACTTGCGCCTGATTTTGTCCGGTGGAGTGGGCCTGGCCCAGCCTGTGTTGCTGGGACTGCTCCTGATTTTTGTGTTCAGTCTGGCGCGCCCCACGGGTGAGTTGGTGCCTCCGCAGGCCGCTGCCGGTGTGTTTTGGCTGGCTAGTCTGTTCTCACAGGTCCTAATTTTCAATACGCTGTACGGATTGGAAGAGCATAACGGGACGCGTTTGGCACTCTTGTTGTCTCCGGTGCCCGTGCATGCGATCTGGTTGGGCAAGGCCCTGGCCGGTTGGCTGCTGCTGATGACGGCCCAGTTGGTGTTTTTTCCGGCGGCCATGGTTTTTTTGGGGCAGTCCGTGCAGGGTTCTCTGCCCCAGATGTTGCTCATGCTGGGGTTGGTGGACTGGGGCGTTGTTGTACTGGGAGCGCTTCTGGGTGCGCTGGCACAGGGGCAGGCGGCAAAAGAGAGCTTGCTTACCGTGATCCTGTTTCCGCTTCTGGTGCCTTTGCTCATGGCCGGGGTTCGTGTCTTTGGAGTTGCCTTTGCGGGCGAGGATGTGGACGTCTCCGGCTGGATAGGATTGGCCGGAGCCTTTGACGCGGCTTTCTCCGGCGCGGCGTTGTTCTTGTTTCCTTTCGTCTATAGTGGAGAGGAATAATTTTATGTCTTTTGGAGTGCGTGAATCTTTTTTTGCTATTGAAAATGATTTGCTGCAGTTCTCAAGATATGTTGATTTTAGCGAAGGGAATTTGCAGGTTTTTTCATATGAGTTAGCTCGGCTACTGCTCATTATTGGATCTGAAGTTGATATAGCATTTAAGGTGCTATGTAAGAAACTGTGCGGAGAGAGTGAGTTTAAGGGGATAAGTCAATATAAGAAATGTTTGCTCAGTCGGGATCTTTGGATTGATGATGATAATCGCCTCTTCAATCCTCAATCTCCACTTGATGAGACAGATAAAGTATATATGCCTAGGCATCATCTGACGTTGTTTCCATGGGCTGGTTTTTCTTTGGATGATTCGCCAAAGTGGTGGAAGTCTTACAATGCTGTGAAGCATGACAGATTGTCTTCGAGCGATGCCGCAAGCCTTAAAAATGTTTTATTAGCTTCTTCTGCCCTTTTTTATATTGTGAGTAGTCTGGGACATATACAAAACAAATTGTTTTGGGATGATAACTCAGTAAAGCCAGGCTTGCGATTGTTTGTAATGAAAGGATTTATGTCAGGAAGTGATCATGTTGAAATCAGATGACGGCAACTGGCTGACTCCCGTATCCATACTGGCAGCGATCATGATCTGTGTGGCTCAGTATTTTATCTGGGTTTATGCGCCGGTGGAAATGACCATGGGGCCGGTCCAGAAGATTTTTTATCCGCACATCGGGCTGGCCTGGTGGTCGCTCTTCAGCTTTCTGGTGGTGTTTGTCGCGGGCATCGGATTCCTGGCGCGACGGACCCCGTTCTGGGACAATCTAGGCGCCGCAGCCGCTGAGGTGGGCGTTTTGTTCTCAGGTTTGGCACTCGTGCTGGGCATGATCTGGGGCAAGGCCTCCTGGGGCGTGTGGTGGACCTGGGATCCGCGACTGACCACCACCCTGGTCATGTGGTTCGTGTATTGCGGTTATCTGATTTTACGGGCTAGCGGACTGGGCGGCGAACGCCGCGCTACCGTGACCGCTGTGGTGGGCATCGTGGCCTTCCTGGATGTGCCACTGGTGTTCTTGTCCGCACGCATGTGGCGCAGTATCCATCCCTCGGTCTTCAAGCGGGAAGGCGGCGGGCTGGAACCCGAGATGCTGACCACCATGTTTGTCTGTTTGGCAGCCTTTGGCCTGCTGTGGCTGGCCATGACTGCATTCCGGGCGCGACAGCTCGGGCAGGCCGAACGTTTGGATGCAGTGGCCCGTGCTTCTGTGGATGGCTGAGCCAAGAATATTTGTGTTGAACGATTGATTCCAGAGCCTGCCCGATGACGAAATGGGCCAAATGGAGCCAGAGTGTGTGTCAGGCATGCATTATGGCTGTGAGTTGGCCCGGGGCGGTGACGCTCATATGGAGCTTCCGGCAGGCAGAAAGGAGGATATGATGGACTACCAGACTTACTTACTTGCCGCCAATATAGCCATCTGGCTCGGCGTCGGTGGATATCTGGCCTTCCTGGCCGCGCAGCAGCGCAGGCTGAACACCCGCATCCGTCAAATGGAGCAGCTCTCCGATGGGTAGAAAGCAGAAAATCAAAGCCGAGCGTAAAGCACAGCAGCAGGCCGAAGTGGCCAGCGAGCCTCGGATGCCCTCTCTGTCCGGCGGGGCAAAGTTGGTATTGTTTATTGCCGTGGTCGGACTTGCGGCCACTCTGATCTGGTCCGTCGGTTATCGGGCGGATCATCCCTCTATGACCATGAAGCCTCGCCAGAAGCAGGCTGCGGATCACAGCAATGAGAGTCCCATGGGCGACATGGGCATGATCACCGAGCTGATGAAGAAGCTTGAAGAGAACCCCAAGGACGTGCACACGCTGCATACCCTGGGTGAGCAGTTTATGCGCATGCAGGCCTGGGATCGCGCGGAGGCATTGTTGGCCCGTGCCCTGGTTGTGGAGCCCAGTAATGTGCAGGTGCTCAATCTGTTGGGCATTACCGAGTTCAACTTGAAGCGTTTTGAAGACGCTGCAGGAAAATTCGAGATGATTCTCGAGCTTGAGCCCGACAATGTGATGTCCAAATACAATCTGGGCATTTTGTATGGACATTTCCTGGACAATAAAACCAAGGCTGCCGGATATCTGCAATCCGTGATCGATTCAGCGGGCGTGGATGAACAGACTCGCAAGCAGGCTCAAGAGGCCATCAAGGAACTCGATCAATAAGCATTATGGAACCTCATGGTTTCTGACGGCCCCGGAGGAAAACCTCCGGGGCTGTTTCGTTTTGTGGGTATTTGAGGGGGTGGATTGACAAAAAAAGTAAAATAGACTGGTTTGCCCGACGGATAGATTAAAGATTTGACAATGGAGTAAGCCTCATGGCAATTATTTTTTCCTGAGATAGAAAAGTGTCGATGCGGCGGGGCGGGTGGCCCCTTCGGCCCATCCCGGGCGTAATCGGCACTTTCGGGGGACCGCCCCCCGTTGGATCAACTTTTCGTGGAGGTTTCAAATGAGGAATGGATGGTGGAAAGCCATTTTACTGGCCTGCGTGATCGCGCTGATGAGTGCACCCGCATTTGCAAAAACCGTTAAAATCGCTTGTGCGTCCCCCTTCACCGGACCTGCCGCCGCTTATGGCGACAACGTGAAAGCCGGTGTGGAAATCAAGGTTGACGAAGTCAACGCCGCTGGCGGAATCAATGGTGCTCAGGTTGAAGTCGTCTGGATGGACGAGCTTTGCGACCCCAAGGAAGCCGCCACCGTGGCCACCAAGATTGCCCGTGACGAAGAGATCGTCGGTATCGTCGGTCACCTGTGTTCCTCCGCTCATTTGGCCGCACTGCCCACCTACGTGCGCAAGGGTATTGCCGCTATTTCCCCCACCGCTACCAACGTCACCATTTCGGACCTGAACAAGGACCGCAAGGGGGTCGTTTGGTCCTTCCGTGATGTTTACCGTGACGATTACCAGGGCCAGTTCCTGGCCAAGTACGCCAACAAGGCCCTGGGCCTGAATAAGGTTGCCGTGTTCTACGAGAACAACGACTACGGCATCGGCCTGAAGGACGCCTTCGTGGGCGAAGCCCAGGCTCTTGGTATGGACGTCGTGGGCGTGGAGGCCTACGTCAAGGGTACCACCGATTTCACCCCCCAGCTGACCAAGCTGAAGGGTGCTTCTCCTGAAGGTATCTTTATTTCTGGTTATTATAACGAGGGCGCACTTATCGCCACCCAGGCCAAGAAAATTGGTATGAATGTCGTGAAGTTCGGTGCTGATGGCCTGGACAACGGCGACTACATCAAGCTTGCTGGTGATGCCTCCGAGAATACCTACCTGACCACTCCGTTCATAGCTGATGCTGCCAACGACATCGGCAAGAAGTTCATCGAGACCTTCACCGCTCGCTACAAGCGTGATGTTGACTACATGAGCGTCAACGCTTATGACGCCGCAGGCATCCTGCTCCAGGCTATTGAAAAGGCCGGTACCGACCGCACCAAAATCCGCGATTACATGGCGGCTATGACGACTCCCGAAAAGGGCTTCACCGGTGCTTCTGGTCTGACCTACTTCAATGAGCATGGCGACGCCCAGAAATCTGCCTTCGTAAAGATGGTCAAGGGTGGCAAATTTGCCACCGCCGACAAGCAGCTCTAATCAGAGCTGTCGCATCGACGATAAGCGAGACAGGCTGGGCTTAGCCCCAGCCTGTTTCTTTATTTATTAATCGGGCAGAGTAGCGTATGAATCCCGAAACCGGTGGGTGATCCCCTGCCCGCCTAGCCTCGATTATCTCGGAGTGTCCTCTTGTTAGACCAGTTCCTGCCTCAACTCGTGAACGGTCTCACCTTGGGAGTGATCTATGCGATGATCGCCGTCGGCTATACCATGGTCTACGGTGTCATTGAATTGATCAACTTCGCCCATGGCGAGATCTATATGTTTGGCGCATTTTTCTGTGTGATGTTCATTTCCGTTTTTGGGGTGCCGTTTTACCTGGCCATTGTCATGGCCATGGGCTGTTGCGCGGTGATGGGTATCCTGCTGGATATCGTCGCTTATCGACCACTACGCAATGCACCTCGCCTGGCCGCACTGATTACGGCCATCGGTATGTCCATCTTCCTTCAAAACCTTGCCATGGTCATCTGGGGCAGCCGCTCCCTGCCGTTTGTGCAGGATGCCGTGCCCGCTTATTTGAACGAGACGGCATTGAATATGGGTGATGTGTATCTGACCTGGCTGCAGGTCTTTATTTTTGCGGTCACCATCGTGATGATGCTGGGCCTGTTCTTCATCATCACCTACACGAAGATCGGCACGGCCATGCGCGCCCTGGCGCAGAACAAGACCGCTGCCGCTCTGATGGGCATCAACGTCAATTTCGTGATCTCGTTTACCTTTGCCCTTGGCTCGGCCTTCGGTGCCATGGCGGGCATTTTGGTCTCCGTCTATTACAATACATTATATCCCACAATGGGTTACGTTGCGGGAGTCAAGGCTTTTGCGGCTGCGGTGCTGGGGGTATCGGCTCGGTTCCGGGCGCCATGCTGGGTGGCTTGGTCCTGGGTGTTGCCGAGGCCTTGGGTGCCGGTTATGTCTCGTCGCTGTATCGTGATGGTGTCGCCTATGCGGTGCTGATCGCGGTCATCCTCTTCAAACCTTCTGGTCTGCTCGGCAAGTCCGTTGTAGACAAGGCATAGGGGAACGACATGCAGCGTAAACTCTTTCTTGTTTTTCTGATCGCGGCTCTGATCTATCCTCTGGCGCCATTCAGCAATGATTATCTCCTGCACGTCATGACGTTGGTCATGGTGTACATGGTTCTGGCCATGGGACTGAATATCGTCCCGGGTTTTTGCGGCCTGCTGGATCTTGGCTACGTCGGATTCTTCGGTATCGGGGCCTATACCTCTGGCCTGTTGACCGTGCACTACGGCATGTCGTTCTGGTTGATTGTTCCTCTGGCTGCTGCCAATGGAGCGCTGTGGGGGACATTGCTCGGTGCGCCAACGCTACGGCTGACCGGCGACTATTTTGCCATCGTCACCTTCGGCTTCTCGGAGTTGGTGGTGCTGTTCCTGACGAACGAAATCTGGCTGACCCGTGGCCCGCTTGGCTTGCCCGGCATCGAGCCTGTGAGCCTGAACCTCGAATTCCTGAATCCTGACTGGTTCTGGTATTTTGATGGTGAAGCTCCGTATTTCTATCTGGCGGTTATCATGGTGGCCTGTGTGTATTTCCTCCTTAAACGGGTGGAGGATTCACGTCTTGGACGAGCCTGGTTCGCCATTCGCGAAGACCCGCTGGCCGCTGCCAGTTGTGGCGTGAATATCCTGAACTACAAGGTCATCGCCTTTGCCATTTCCGCAGCCATTGGAGCTGTTGGTGGTTCCTTCTTTGCTCGCTGGCACCTGTTCCTTTCGCCTGACATGTTCAAATTCTGGGAGTCTTTCCTGGTCCTGTGCATGGTGGTTCTCGGTGGTCTGGGTAACCTGCGCGGCGCATTGATTGGTGCCGTGATCATGGTCACTCTGGGCGAGGTGTTGCGTGAGATGCTTCCTGTCTTGGGATTGCCTCCGGAAACCCGCTTCCTGGCCTATGGTCTGGTCATGGTGTTTATCATGCGCTTCAAGCCTGCGGGCTTCTTCCCGGCCATTGCATCGAGCAGCAAGACCAACCCACAGCTTGTGGCATTGGGAAAGCGACTTAGTCAGACTTATGGAGGCGCAAGTGGATCCGATTCTTAAAATAGATTGCGTCACCAAGCGCTTCGGTGGCCTGATGGCGTTGGCCGAGGCGGACTATGAAGTTCGCCGGGGCGAGATTCTGGGCCTCATCGGCCCCAACGGTGCAGGCAAGACCACCATGTTCAACTGCATTGCGGGGGTCTATACCCCTTCCGATGGTCAGGTGGTCTTCAGCCCGGAACCGGGCACGAATATCGTGACCAATGGTTTCAAGCCTGAAAAAATCACCAAGCTGGGCATTGCCCGCACCTTCCAGAATATCCGGCTATTCAATGATCTGACCGTGTTGGACAACGTGCGTCTTGGTTGTCACTGTCGGACTTCGTCCAATTTCTTCGGCGCTGTGATTCGCACGGCATCCCAGAAGCGCGAGGAACAGTTGATTATTGACTCTGCCATGCGTTGGCTGGAGTTCGTTGGCCTGGGCAAGGATGCGCTCAGTGGTGCTTCCAGTCTGTCTTATGGTGACCAGCGTCGTCTGGAGATTGCACGAGCCCTGGCCACGGAGCCTAAGCTGATCATGCTGGACGAACCCGCCGCTGGAATGAACCCCCAGGAAACCCAGATGCTCATCAGCCTCATTCAGGATATTCTGAATGAGGGCATTACTGTTGTGCTTATCGAGCACGACATGAAACTGGTGATGACCATCTGCGAGCGACTGGTGGTGCTGGACCACGGCATGCTCATTGCCGAGGGCAGTCCCAAGTCCGTTCGCGAGAATCCGAAGGTGATCGAAGCCTATCTGGGACGGGGAGCCGCCAATGCTTAAAGTTGATAATATTCATACATATTATGGCAGCATTCATGCCTTGAAGGGCGTCTCTCTGGAGATCAACGAGGGTGAGATCGTGACCCTGATCGGTGCCAACGGCGCTGGCAAGTCCACGACGCTCATGAGTATCTCCGGTGTGACCCGGGCCAAGAAAGGCAGCGTCACCTTCATGGGCAAGGATATCACCAAGGTTTCCACCGATAAAATTGTCGCCATGGGCGTGACCCAGGTCCCCGAAGGGCGTATGATATTCCCGGCGCTGACCGTGGAAGAGAATCTGCTCATGGGCAGCTATTTGCGCAAGGACAAGGACGTTGTCGTCAAGGACAAGCGTATGGTCTACGAGCTGTTCCCGGTGCTGTCCGAGCGCCGCAAACAGCACGGCGGTACGTTGTCCGGTGGTGAGCAGCAGATGCTGGCCATTGGCCGGGCCCTGATGGCGCGGCCTGCGCTGCTGTTGCTGGATGAACCATCCCTGGGCCTGGCGCCCATCGTGGTGGAGAACATTTTTGAGGTTATCAAGAAAATCAACTCGACCGGAACCACCGTGCTGCTCGTTGAGCAGAATGCACAGATGGCTTTGGCCGCAGCTGACAGGGCATACGTACTCGCTACTGGCGAGGTGATCATGGAGGGGACCTCCGAGGAGCTCCTGAACGACCCCAAGGTGCGCGCTGCGTACCTTGGCGAAGAGTAGAGCGACCCTCCTGGAATATTGTAATCGGCGCATGCGCCAACGGAGAGATTCATGGAGAAGATCGCCCATCGAGGCCTGACCTTCGACGACGTGCTGATGCTTCCTGCTTATTCGGAAGTACTGCCCGATGCCGTGGATGTGAGTACCTGGCTCGCCCCCGGTTTGAAGCTCAACATCCCGCTGATCAGTGCGGCCATGGACACGGTGACCGAGTCCGAGATGGCCGTTGCGCTGGCGCGCCAGGGCGGAGCCGGCGTAATTCACAAGAACCTGACCATCGAACAGCAGCGTCTGGAAGTGGAAAAGGTCAAGAAATCCGAGTCCGGCATGATTCTGGACCCTGTGACCATCGATCCCGAGATCACCGTAGCCGAGGCTTTGCTCGTCATGGCCCGTTACAAGATCTCCGGACTGCCCGTGGTCAAGGGTGACCAGCTGGTAGGCATCCTCACCAACCGCGATGTGCGTTTCGTTACCGATTCGGACATTCTGGTGCGCGACGTGATGACCTCCAACAATCTGGTGACCGTGCCCGTGGGCACCACTCTGGAACAGGCCAAGGCCTATCTCCATGAGAATCGTATCGAGAAGCTCCTGGTTGTTGAACAAGGCCAGTTGAAAGGCCTGCTGACCATCAAGGATATCGAGAAGATCAAGAAGTACCCCATGGCCTGCAAGGACGATCATGGTCGCCTGCGCGTGGGTGCTGCCATTGGTGTGGGCGGAGACCGTGACGAACGCGCAGAAGCGCTGGTTCAGGCCGGTGTGGATTTCCTGGTGCTGGATTCAGCCCATGGTCATTCTGCGAACATTCTGCGCTCCGTTGCCGCCGTGAAGAGTGCCTATCCCGATGTCGCTTTGGTGGCAGGTAATGTGGCAACCTATGAAGGTGCCAAGGCCTTGATCAAGGCTGGCGCGGATACCGTCAAGGTTGGTATCGGTCCCGGTTCCATCTGCACAACTCGTGTAGTGGCCGGAGTGGGCGTGCCCCAGATCACCGCGATCATGGAAGCCGCCAAAGCCTGTCGCGAAGCCGACCGCTGCCTTATCGCAGACGGTGGCATCAAGTTCTCGGGTGACATCGTCAAGGCCCTTGCCGCTGGTGCCAACTCGGCCATGATGGGCTCCATGTTCGCTGGGACCGAGGAAAGCCCTGGTGAGACCATTCTCTATCAAGGCCGGACGTACAAGATCTACCGTGGCATGGGCTCCATTGATGCCATGCGCGAAGGCAGCTCCGACCGCTATTTCCAGGAGAAGCAGGCCAGCGAAGACAAGGAAGACATGGCGCGTCAGACCGGTGAGCGTTTGTCCGACAGCTCCAAAAAACTGGTGCCCGAAGGCATCGTGGGACGTGTCCCCTACAAGGGCACCGTGACCGACAGCATCTATCAGTTGATGGGTGGTATCCGTTCCGGTATGGGCTACACCGGTTGCCACACTATCGCCGAGATGGAAGAGAAGGTGCAGTTTACCCAGATTTCACCGGCCGGTCTGCGCGAAAGCCACGTGCATGATGTGATCATCACCAAGGAAGCACCGAACTATCGAGTGGATTCCTACTAACATACGGAATTTGAATTATGAGTAATACCGACAGCGTCGTCATTCTGGACTACGGCTCCCAGTATACCCAGCTGATCGCACGCCGCGTGCGCGAGGCCGGAGTCTACTCCGAGATCCTGACCTGCGAGGCGTCCCTGGAAGAGATCAAGGCCCGCGATCCTCAGGCTATTATTTTCTCCGGTGGACCGGCCAGCGTGCTGGGCGAGGATTCCCCCGAGTTGCAGCAGGGTGTGCTAGAGCTGGGTCTGCCCGTGCTGGGTATCTGCTATGGCATGCAGCTTCTGGCTCACAATCTGGGTGGCAAGATCACCGCCAGCGAGGACCGTGAATACGGCCGCGCCGAGCTGGAAATCACCTCCTATGGCGATTGCCCCCTGTGGGATGGCCTGAAGGAACAGGATGTTCACAACGTCTGGATGTCCCATGGAGACCATGTCGAAGAGCCGCCCCCGGGCTTTGAAGTCGTGGCCCAGACCCCCAGCGTGGCCGTGGCTGCCATGGCCAATGCCGCCAAGAAAATCTACTGCCTGCAGTTCCACCCCGAGGTGGCGCACACCGATGACGGCAGTTTGATTCTGTCCAACTTCCTGTTCAAGGTGGCTGGTCTGTCTCCGGACTGGACCATGAGTTCGTTTGTGGACTCCAATGTGGCTCAGCTGCGTGAAGCCATTGGTGAGGACGAGCACGTGGTCTGCGGCCTCTCCGGCGGCATCGACTCCACCGTGGTTGCCCTGCTGCTGCACAAGGCCATCGGCAAGCGCCTGACCTGCATCTTTGTGGACAATGGCCTGCTGCGGATGAACGAGGGCGAGGAAGTCATCGGCTACCTGCGTGAGCATTTCGATCTGAATCTGATTTGGGTTCAGGCCCAGGACGAGTTCCTCGGAGAGCTGGCTGGCGTCGAAGATCCCGAGAAAAAGCGCAAGATCATCGGCTACAAGTTCATCGAGATTTTCGACCGCGAGGCCGCCAAGATCGAGAACGTGAAATACCTGGCTCAGGGAACATTGTACCCTGACGTCATTGAGTCCATCAGCTTTAAGGGTGGCCCCAGCGCAGTCATCAAGAGTCATCACAATGTGGGTGGCCTGCCTGAAACCATGAAGCTCAAGCTTGTGGAACCGCTGCGTGAGCTGTTCAAGGACGAGGTTCGGCGCGTGGCCGTGGAACTGGGCCTGCCCGATTCCATCATCTGGCGTCATCCCTTCCCCGGTCCCGGCCTTGCCATCCGCATCATCGGTGAGATTACCGAGGAACGGCTGGACATTCTGCGCCGTGCGGACAAGGTTGTGCAGACCGAGTTGCATGCCTCCGACTGGTACCGAAAAGTCTGGCAGGGATTCGCTGTTCTCTTGCCCTTGAAGACCGTCGGGGTTATGGGTGATGACCGTACCTATGAAAATGTGGTGGCGTTACGCGTCGTTGACAGTCTTGATGCCATGACTGCGGACTGGACCCGCCTGCCTTCCGAGGTGTTGGCGAAGATGTCCAACCGCATCATCAATGAAGTCAAGGGAGTCAACCGGGTTGTGTTTGATATCTCCTCGAAGCCTCCGGGAACCATCGAGTGGGAATAGGCTGCAAGCCGACTTCACATATGTTTTGATGGCGGGCCGTGAGGCCCGCCCTGAACTTCTGCTAACCCAAGGTGAATCATGTTTGGAATCGGCACGATGGAATTGCTTGTCATCTTTGTGGTGGCACTGATCGTCATTGGTCCCCGAAAGCTTCCGCAGATGGCCCGCTCCATGGGTAAGGCCTTTGGTGAGTTCAAGCGCGTCAGCGCCGATGTGAAGCGTACCATCGACACCGAGGTGGACAAGGTCGAGCGCCAGGAGAAGAAGGTCAAGGCCAAGAGTGAACTCATGGCCGAGGACGCTGCTGCCTCCATGCAGGAAAAGTCCGGTTCTGATGCTGACGCTGGTGACGCTGCCAAGACTGTCGAAGCTATGGACGTGACCCCGGAACCTGCGGCTACGGCCTCCAAGGAAGCCTAGTTGATCGTGGCTTTTGTACGACCTGAAACGAGAGTTCTTGTAACTATCAGCTAACCCTCTCTCTCACCCCGCGGACACACATGAGCGACGACAAACAGAATCCTGAACTTGAAGAGTCCGAGGACACCGCCCAGGCAGAGATGGACGAACAGGAAGTTGCCCAGTTGGGCGCTGCTGCCGACGACGCTGCCTCTGATTCCGAAGCCTCCGATGCCGACTCCGAAGAGGAAGAAGAGGGCGAGCTTCAGGAAATGGGGCTTCTGGACCACCTGGATGAACTGCGCAAGCGAGTCACCAAGGCCGCGCTGGCGTTCATCATCGGTACCTGCGCAAGCTATGCCTTTGCCGAACATCTTTTTGGTTACCTGATCATCCCGCTCAAAAGCGTACTGGGTGAAACCGAGCAGCTCATCTACACTGGACTAGCTGAAGGATTTATCACCTACATCAAGCTGTCGGCCATCGCCGGTTTCTTTGCCATGAGTCCCTTTATCTTCTATCAATTCTGGGCCTTTGTTGCTCCGGGGTTGTATAAGGAAGAGCGTCGCTGGGTGGCCCCCATTGCGTTGTTTACGGCCTTGTTCTTTGTGGGCGGTGCGTGCTTTGGCTATTTCAAGGTCTTCCCCATTGCCTTCGAATTCTTTGCCGGATTCGAGAATGAGTCCATCAAGCTGTTACCCTCGGTCAAGGAGTACCTGTCCCTGGCCATCAAGTTGCTGTTTGCATTTGGTATTTCCTTTGAATTGCCACTGGTTATCTTTTTCCTGGCACGGTTGGGGATCGTGGACGCCAAGGGGCTGCGGAGCAAACGCAAGTACGCCATCCTGATGGCCTTTGTGGTTGCCGCCATGCTGACCCCACCGGATCCGTTCTCCCAGGGCATGATGGCTGGTCCGCTGATCATCCTGTATGAGATTGGTATTCTGGCTGCGCACTTCTTCGGCAAGAAGAAGCCTGTGCCCGAGGATGAGGAAGAGTCTGCCGAAGAGGTAGCCTAGCTCTACGGAATTATTGGGAACGGCCGCGCTTAGCGCGGCCGTTCTTTTTGACTGCATGGAAAAAAACGTGCATCTTTCTTTGTTCCTGATACAATTTACAGACCTGACGGGAGTGTCAATATGAACACCCGGAATGCCCGCTACGAGCGTGCTACCAAAGAGACCGACATTACGGTGGAGTTGAACCTCGACGGCTCGGGCAAGACCGAGATCGCTACGGGGATGGGCTTTGCCGACCACATGCTGACTCTGATGGCCTTTTGGGCCGGTATGGATCTCAAGCTGACCTGCAAGGGTGATATTGAGATTGATGCCCACCACAGCCTGGAGGACATCGGCCTATCGCTGGGGCACGCCATGGCGGAAGCCTTGGGCGACAAAGCCGGGATTGGTCGTGTGGGCAATGCCAAGGTGCCCATGGACGAGGCCCTGACCGAAGTGTGCATTGATATTTCCGGCAGGCCCTATCTCGTGTACGAGGATGGGCCGGTTCCGGCGCTCATCGCGGGCGAGGAGAAGGACGTTTGGCGCGAATTCTTCAAGTCCGTGGCGCAGCGCGCCGGGATGAACCTGCACGTGAATTTCCTTTATGGCCGTAACGGTCATCACCTGCTGGAAAGCGCGTTCAAGGGCTTTGGCCTCGCGCTACGACAGGCCATGGCATTGGGGCGTGAAGGCGTGCTGAGCACCAAGGGGAGCCTGGACTAATGACTTATTTACGTCGTGTTGCCACTGCCGCGCTGCTAGCGGTGTGTGCGATGTTTGTGCTGGCTTCGTGCCAGCGGCCGCATACTGTCATTGAAGGCCCTGCGGGAACCTTGGCTGTGGCCGGGTTCTTTCAGCCGGAGTCGAATCGCGATCTGATGGCGGGTTATCTGCCAGAAAATCCGATTCACATGGATCGCAAGGTGCTTAACGAGCTTGATGCTGGTTTATCCGCCGCCTTGGCCAAGGGAGAATCCAAGGCTTGGATCAGGCCTGCCAAGGTTGATCACTGCCGGACTTTGGTTCTGGAGCGTTCGAAGGGCAAGGTTGTTGCGGCTTTCGCGCATTGGCTGGAAGTGGCCAAATGCGTCGAGGCGGACTGGTTGCTGGTGCCGCAAGTGACGTACCTGCGCGAGCGTGAAGGCTCTGAGGTGTCGGTGCAGAACGCCGCATCCGTGACGCTGGACCTGTTCCTGATCAGTGTGGCAGACGAGTCCATCGCCGCTCGCTATCACTTCGAGGAAACGCAACTTTCCCTGACTGAAAATATCCTCGACGCGGGCAAGTTCGTGCGCCGGGGTGGAAAATGGATAACAGCCCTTGAGCTCGCCCGAGAGGGCATGGAGCGCGGGGTGAAGGAGTTTGGACTGTGATTGTTTTTCCCGCCGTCGATATCAAGGACGGTCAGTGCGTCCGTCTGAAACAGGGCCTTGCCGATCAGGTGACAGTCTTTGCCGATGATCCGGCGGAGATGGCGTTGCATTGGGCCGAACTGGGCGCTCAGTACCTGCATGTGGTTGATCTGGATGGAGCCTTTTCCGGACTGCCTGCCAATTTTGATCTGATCAAGCGTATTTGTTCCGAGATCGGGATTCCCGTTCAACTCGGCGGCGGCATTCGTGACCTGCGCACAGCACAGGCCTATATCAAGGCCGGTGTGACCCGTTTGATTATCGGGACCATGGCCCTTGAGGACCCCGAGGAATTCGGCCTGCTGTGCAAGGAGTTTCCGGGCAAGATCGGAGTGTCTCTGGATGCCGTGGACGGCAAATTGAAGACCAAGGGCTGGGTCGAAGATTCCGGTCAGACCGTATTTGATGTGTTGCCCCGCCTTGAAGAGCAGGGTGCGGCATTTATCATCTATACCGATATCAGCCGCGACGGCATGCAGACCGGCGTGAACGTCGAAGGGCTGGAAAAGCTTTGCGAGGCCACGACGATCCCGGTGATTGCTGCCGGAGGCGTGACCAATATGGACGATATCAAGGCGTTGTATCCGCTGGGTCCCAAAGGTCTGGAAGGGGCCATCACTGGCCGAGCCATCTATGCGGGCACCTTGTCTTTGACTGAGGCCAATGATTGGTTGGTGGACCAAGGCTGATTGAATAAAAACGCTGAAAAACAGCCATCTGCTTTGTCTCTTCGAAAAACTCAACATCTTACGTATGTGTGTAATACGCTGCGATCTTGAGTTTTTCTTGATCCTTGCATCTGACTATTTTTGAGCGCTTTTCAGAGAATCTTCATTCCAACGACAAGGAGATGATCATGAAGAAGCTTGAAATCAACGGCATGAGTTGCAGTCATTGCACGGCATCGGTCTTTGAGGCTCTGGACAAGATCGAGGGCCTGCGAAATATCGGTGTCAGTCTGGAAGACAAGTGCGCCACCTTCAAGGCGCCCGACAGCGTAACCGAGGAGCAGTTGAAGGCGGCCATCACGGCCATCGGCTTCGAGGTGGGTGAATACACCGAAGATTAGTACGGGGCACTACCCCGGTCGCCGCAAAGGATGAGATGTTCTTTTGCGTATAAATGATTATTGAAAGCCGCCTCCTGACTGGGGTGCGGCTTTTTATACATGGACTGTTTTCGCCTCCGGTTGACCACGGGTAGCTAGGTGGCTGAGAAATCGCGTATTTGGCTTTGGGTTTTATTCTGATTCAGCCAGTGCATGGTTGCAATTCGACACAAAAAAAGCCCGCCCCGCGTGAAGCGGAGCGGGCTTGACCCTCTTGCGTCAGTATCATCCCGCAACCAGTGGTGCGGACAAATCTCTGCTGGCGTCCAGATAATCCCGGGCAATCTGAGGCAAGGCTTCGCGCTGTTCAGGCGGGGTGTTTGGCCCCTGGTGGTCGAATTCAGTAATGGCCTTGCGGAAAGCTGGAGACAAAACCCGAAGGATGTTCAGGGCGACCATCCCTTCTGTGGGATCCAGAGATCCCTTTTCGATTTTGTCATCCAAATAACGGCAGACCGCAAAGAAGGATTCTAGCCTGCGTTTGGAAGACATGATGCCGATTCCCGGCATGTTAGCGAGTGCTTCTGTAGCTGCATCAAGGGCGGCATCGAAGCAGTCGTGGATATCAAATTCGAGATCAGCGGTGATTTTGCCGTGCTCATACAGCCAGGCAATGAATGTTTCTTTGGAGATCATGGTGGGCCTCCACCTGTCATATTTTCCCTTTACGACAGAATACATGAAAGCTTCATGCCGGGCAATGTGTCAGAAATAAAAAAAACGGCGAATCCCTAAGGGAAACGCCGTATATTGATTTTCTTGTTAAGAGGTGGTCATGGAGTCCACAACCCTTTGTCCCTGAGTCGATTCACAAGATCCAGTGCCACTGCTGTGCGGTTGAAGGGGGGCATGATGTAGATTCCTGCAAAATGATCCCAGGCGTATTCGATCAGCTCCCAGGCAATGTCTGCGCCGACCTGTGCGCCATTGTCTCCGGCGTCGTGCATTCTGGCCCGGATATCGTCCGGGATGGTGATGCCCGGGAATTCGTTATGCAGGAACTCGGCATTGCGCGCACTGGCCAGAGGCATGATCCCCAGATGGATGGGCGTGTCGATGTGTCGGGTCAGGGCCACGACCTCGTCCACTTTTCCGCGGGTGTAGACGGGTTGGGTCAGGAAATAGCGCGCCCCACATTCGATTTTTCGTTCCATGCGCTTGACCTGTAGCGCCGGATTCTTGGTGTTGGGGTTGAATGCCGCTCCAATGGCAAAGCCTGCCCGCATACGCATGGGGTCGCCGTGGCGGTTTTCCCCCTGATTGAAACGCTCCAGCAGTTCGATCAGTTCAAAGGAGCGCAGATCGAACACGCCCTTGATCACATCGTCCGAACCAGCGGGAGGCGGATCGCCTGTCACGGCCAGCACATTTTGCAAGCCCTGTGCGGCGAGGCCCATGACGGTCGATTGCGTGCCTACGAGGTTGCGGTCGCGTCCGGTCAGATGCACCACCACTTCGGCACCGGTGCGGCGGCGGATCATGCCCGCCAGAGTGATGTTGGACAGGCGCGGGACGGCCAAGGGGTTTTCGGCCACGGTGATGGCGTCCACCCCTGCGTTGGCAAGAGCTTCTGCTCCCTGAAGGGCGGGGGTGATGTCCAGGTGCTTGGGCGGATCAATTTCCACCAGCACCATCTTTTTTGTGCCCAGCTTGCGCGAGAATTCGCTTGGTGGCAGGTCCGCCAAAGGCATGGCTTGAGATGGAGTCGCGGTCGTTGTCTGGAGGGTTCGCAGGGGTGCGGAGGCATCCCGCTCGTCCAGCAGTTTGCGCAGGGCGGCGATGTGTGCGGGGCCAGTGCCACAGCATCCGCCCACCAGCCGTGCGCCCAAACTGACGCAGCGCATGACCGCCGTGGCGAAATATTCCGGGGAGCTGTTGTAGAGCAGGCGATCACCGCTTTGCTCGGGGAAACCTGCGTTGGGCATGACGGACAACGGTTTCTCCGGTGTCCCAGAGCGCCTCAGTACCTTGAGCGCACCCTGGGGACCCATTCCGCAGTTGATGCCCACCACATCGGCCCCGGCCTGAATCATCGCCGCAAAGCTGTCCTGTGGGCTTTGGCCCGAGAGTGAGCCGCCCTGGCCTGTGAAGACCATCTGCGTGACCACGGGCAGGTTTGTGGCCTCCTTGGCGGCAGCCAGGGCCAGCAGTAGCATTTCAAGCCTGGGGAAGGTTTCGATGATCAGGACGTCGGCACCGCCCTCGGCCAGGGCTTTGGCCTGCTCGGTGTAGACCTCGGTCACGCGATGGTCGGGCAATGGCTCATCCATCCGGCCCAGCGGCCCCATGGACCCGGCCACCCAGACATGGCCCGTGGCTGTATCGGCGGCTTTGCGGGCCAGTTCAGCCCCACGAATGTTCAGTTCGCTCACCTTATGCGCCAGGCCATACGCTTCCAGTTTGATGGCGTTGGCCCCGAATGTATTGGTTTCAAGGACTTCAGCCCCGGCATCCAGGTATTCGGTGTGTACGGCATTGACTAACGCGGGATTGTCCAGATTGAGCAGGTCGAAACAGGTCGTGGGGTCCGCGCCCTTGTCAAAGAGTCGCGAGCCCATGGCTCCATCGGCCAGGATAACGCGTTTGGAGAGTTCGGTAATCAGGTTCTGTCGCATGCCAGGGTTGTATCCTTTTCATGCCCGGGAGCAAAGGGCGGGCGGTTGGCGATAAAAAAGGCCGCCCCGAAAGGGACGGCCTTTGATTATTCATAGTGTCCGGGTCAGGGTTTGCAGACGTGCCCTTCAGTCTCGCACAGGTACTGCTCCAGGCAGTCCTCGTAGAACTCGAATGTTCGTTTGAGGCCCTCGTCCACGCCAATGGCTGGGGACCAACCCAGAGCATTCTTGATCTTGGTGCCGTCACCGTAGAAGTCGCCAATGTCGATCTTCTTCTTTTCTTCGGGCCAGGGCACCAGTTTGTAGGAGCCTCGCCCGGAAATGGTGACCATCTTTTCCACCAGATCCTTCAGGGAGATGGGCTCGTCGCCAGCGAGGTTATAGACCTCGCCCACGGCTTCGTCCTTCTCGCCTGCCAGCAGCAGTGCATCCACAACGTCGTCCACGTAGTTCAGATCGCGGCGCTGGGAGCCGTCGCCGTAGAGCTGGATTTCCTTGCTCTGCATCACCAGCCGGATGAACCAGCCAATGAACCCCTGACGGTTGTGCTTCAGGAGCTGGCGAGGGCCATAGGTGTTGGTCAGGCGCAGGACCGAAGTCGGGATGCCGTACACCTTCTGGTAGAGCAGGTGATACCACTCGCCTGCGATGCAGTTGATACCGTTGACATCCACGGGGTCCAGCGGGTGCTTCTCGTCCACGGGCATATACTGGGGCTTGCCGTAGATCTGACGCGTACTGGACAACACGATGCGGGCATCGCGGTTGTTGTGACGGCAGGCCTCCAACACTCCCAGCTGCGCCTTGGCATTGATCTCCAGGTCCGTATACGGGTCATGCATGGAGTCGATGTGGCTGACCTGCCCGGCGAGGTTGAAGATCATCTCCTTGTCGCGCACCAGATAGCGCATGGCCACCTGGTCGCGCACATCCGAGATGTTCAGCCGGATGTCATCAGCCACGGGGGCGATGTTGTGCATGTTGCCGCCGTATTCGTCGATCATGGAATCGACCACGGTGACGTCGGCCCCTTCGGCCACCAATCTGATTGCCAGATTGGAACCGATGAAACCACACCCGCCGGTGATGAGGATCTTTTTACCCTGGTAGAAGCTCATGCTTTCCTCCGGGTTAATCCTTACCGGGCAGAATCAGATTCAGCAAGACTCCAGTGACGCCAGCCAGGCCGATACCGCCGAGGCTGAAGTCCGCAGTTCCGAAGCTCATGCCGCCGATGCCGAAGACCAGGATGATGGCCACGACAGACAGGTTGCGGGGCTCCATCAGGTCCTTACCGGCCCTGACAAGAGCGTTCATGCCCACCACGGTGATGGCGCCGAACAGCAGGATCATGATGCCGCCCATGACGGGGGTAGGGACGCTGGACAACACTGCACCCAACTTGCCCACAAAGGCCAGCAGGATAGCGGTGATGGCGGCCCAGGTCATGATGCCAGGGTTGAAGACCTTGGTCAGGGCGACAGCGCCGGTGACTTCGGAATAGGTGGTGTTCGGAGGTCCGCCCAGGCACGAAGCCAGGGTAGTGGCTAATCCGTCGCCCAGCATGGTGCGGTGGATACCGGGGGATTTCAGATAGTCCTTGCCGGTCACGGAACCGATGGCCAGCACATCACCGAAATGCTCAATGGCAGGGGCGATGGCAACGGGCACGATGAAGGCCACGGCCTTCCAGTTCCATTCGGGTGTCACGAAATTGGGGATGGACAGCCACTGTGCGGCGGCGACCTTGCTGAAATCGACGAGGTTTGCACCGGCATAGCTGGTCATCAGGGCGGCGCCGGAGGCTTCCTGAGCTGCGCGTGCGGCGTTGAACTCGGCCAGGGCCGAGGCCGTGTAGCCGGTCATGTCGAAGATCAGGCAGAGCGCGTAGCCTGCGACGATACCGCACAGAATGGGGATCAGGCGCAGAAACCGGCCACCAAGCAGTGAGACGGCAACGGTTACACCCAGCGAGACCATGGAGACCCACAGTGCCACCTTGGGGGCGACCAGGATCAGCGAGCCGTCACCGGCTTTGCCTACGGCCATGAAGATGGCCACCTTGGCCAGAATCAGGCCGATAACCATGATCACCGGGCCGGTAACGATGGGAGGCAGGATCTTGTGCAGCACGGCGGAACCCTTGATCTTGATCAGGGCGGAAAGCACCATGTAGAACACGCCCGCAGCGGCCAGACCACTCATGGTGGCGGGGATGCCCCACTGCTGCACACCATAGATAATGGGGGCAATGAATGCGAACGACGAGGCCAGGAATACAGGCACCTGGCGTTTGGTCACCGCCTGGAAGAGCAGGGTTCCCGCTCCGGCAGTAAACAGGGCTACGTTGGGGTCCAGTCCCGTCAAAAGCGGAACCAGCACCAGCGCACCAAAGGCCACGAACAGCATCTGCGCACCGAGCAGGCTGTCTTTCAGGCGGAAGGAATAGTCCGTTGCTGCCATCATCTCCTCCTAGTATCTATAGTCCGGACGTCAAAAAAAAGCGGGGCAAATGCCCCGCCAGGTAGCTATTTGGTGCCGAAGATCTTGTCGCCTGCGTCGCCAAGGCCGGGCAGGATGTATCCGACTTCGTTCAAGCGTTCATCCACGCTTGCGACATAGACATCCACATCGGGATGCTCTTTTTCCAGTCGCTCAAGGCCTTCGGGGGCAGCGACCAGGAACAGGCCACGGATCTGCTTGCATCCGGCGTCCTTCAGGAGTTGGATGGTCGCCATCAGTGTGCCGCCAGTGGCGAGCATGGGGTCAAGAATCAAAGCCATGCGGCTGTCGATGTTCTTGGCAAGCTTCACGTAGTATTCCACGGGTTGCAGGGTCTCTTCATTGCGATAGAAACCGACCACGCTGGTCTTGGCTCCGGGGATCATGTCCAGCACGCCGTCGATCATGCCCAGTCCCGCACGCAGGATGGGAACGACGGTCAGGGTCTTGCCGTGGATATTGTCCACTTCGACGTCTCCGGCCCAGCCCTGAATGATGCGCTTGTCCGTGTCGAGGTCTTTGGTGGCCTCATAGGTCAGCAGGCGGGCGATCTCGTTGGAGAGTTGGCGGAAGTCCTTTGTGGACAGGCCATCCTGACGCAACAGGCCGAGCTTGTGCCTCACCAGGGGATGGTCTACAACATGTACGGGCATGTTAACTCCTTATATAATTCAAGGGATTGTTATGATCTCAAATCCCCTTGCGAATACCCGTAACCTTGGCTTCGGGTCAAGCCCCTCCCGGTGCTGGGAAGGGCTGTTTTTCAAGCTGAATACTCGACGTCATTGAAGAAATTAATGTGACATTTTTTTTCCGACACCTGCCGCGAGGGGCGACGCCTGGCGATGGGGAGGACATCCGGCTGGAGGATCGATGGTGAAAATACTGTTTGGGATAGCCCTGATGGGCCTCTGTGCGCTGGTTCCCTTGCCTGTGGCTCTGGCCGCTGGCGAGGCCGTTACCTCCAGCGATGCCAAGGCCTCAGCCCTGGTCATGGAGCGCTGCATTCTGTGCCACGACACCCGGCGAATCTGTGAGTCTCTTGGGCGCAAGGGCAAGGATGGCTGGGACAAGACCGTGACCCGGATGATCGGCAAGGGCGCACCCGTGGGGCCTGAGCAGAAGCAATTGATCGTGGATTGGCTGTGGATATTGCCCGAGGGCAGTGCTCCGGTGTGCCCCGAGGGGCAGTAGGCGCAATGGAGGACTTGGACATGTCGCCGGTAGTTGTCTACATGACCGCTGTGGATGCGGATGAAGCCGGGCGTATCGGGCGCGAACTCGTGACCCGTCGGCTGGCAGCCTGCGTGAATATTTTGGGGCCCATTCGCAGTCTCTACTGGTGGGATGGCAAGGTTCAGGATGAAGGCGAGATTGCCTTCATTGCCAAGACCTGGGAAGACCGCCTGGATGAATTGACCCGCACAGTTCGGGAGTTGCATTCCTACGACGAACCCTGCGTGGTGGCTGTGCCCGTGACGGGTGGCAGTCCCTCTTTTATCGATTGGATACGGGGTGAGACACACCCCGATGAGAGTGTTTGAAATTTCAAAGGAGATTCGATGAAGATTTATGTTTCAGGCTCGCTGGCCTTTGACCGGATCATGAGCTTTCCTGGTAAGTTTGCGGACCATATCCTGGCCGACAAGATCCATATTCTCAATGTCTGCTTCGTGGGCAATGGCCTGACCGAGCGTTTTGGTGGCACTGCGGGCAACATCGCCTACAGCTTGGCCCTGCTTGGTGAAAAGCCGGTGATCCTGTCCTCTGCGGGTTGGGATTTTGACCATTACCACAAGCGCCTGACTGATTTGGATCTGCCCATGGAAGGCGTGCATATGGTGGACGGTGAATTGACCGCCAACTGTCACATCACCACCGATATGTCCGACAATCAGATTACCTGCTTCAACCCCGGTGCCATGAACGAGCGCTGTCGTTACGAATTCAACGGCGTGAATGTGGACGAGGATATCGCCATCGTTTCTCCCGGCAATCTGGTGGATATGGTGGAGTTGCCCAGGAAGTACAAGCAGATGGGCCTCAGGTACATCTTTGACCCCGGGCAGAACATCACAGCCCTTGCGGGTGAGGATATGGCCGAGTGCATCGACGGTTCCTGGGCCTTGATTTCCAATGACTATGAGTTGGAGATGATCGTCAAGGCCACTGGTTTGTCCCGCGATGAGATTCAGGCCAAGACCAAAAACCTGATAACGACCCTCGGCGAAAAGGGCTCCGTGGTGTATGCTGAGGACGGAACCGTGACCGAGGTGCCCACAGCCAAGCTGGAAGCCGTGGTCGACCCCACCGGTGCGGGTGATTCGTATCGCGCCGGGCTGCTCAAGGGACTGTCCATGGGCCTGCCCCTGGCCAAGGCCGCTTATGTGGGTTCGGCCTGCGCCAAGTGGAGCGTGGAAAAGCTCGGCACTCAGGAGCATCATTTCAGTGAGGATGAATTTTGGACGGCTTATGAGGACAACTTCGGGCCTCGTCCGTAGCAAACCGCTGAAAAGCGCACGCTTGTGGCGTTGCGGAAAACGATCGGACCCTCACGTACGAGAAAGGTACGCTTCGGCCCCGATCGTTTCCCGCGCCTTGCCTTCGCACACTTTTGAGCTGTTTGCGAGTCGGAGCAAGAGGTAGGCGATCCCTCGCATACGTTCGAGTATGCGTCGGGCCCGCCTCGACCTCGCGCCTGGCATCCTCACAGTTTTGAATAGCTTAGGGATGTATGCAGTTGAAAAATGCGCGGGGTGAGGGCTGAGCAGTCCCTGCATTGCTTGCGAGTGTGAAGTGCTCAACGGTCAACCGAACAGCATGCAGGACAATGGGTTCAAGAATGTTCCGAACCGCCTGCGCTGTCCAATGCCAGCGAACTGCCTTTGATTGGCGGTCCATGCTGTCCGTCCGGTCCGCGAGAGCCCTGGAGGTTGCCCATGATCGAGATGAAGCGTGAGCATATCGAGCGCTATCTGCAAGAAGCGCTGGGTGGCGATGTGACCTTTACGGGGGCCGGAGATATTGGTTCCCTGGATGAACAGGGCATCAAGGACTTTGGTTACGGCAAGCCGCTGCTGGTGCGCTGGGAGAAGGACGGCGTGTCCGGCGAGGGCGTGATCTCCGCCATGCGTGGGGATAAATACGGCCACCAGGACTATTGGGACCGCGCCCGGATTCTGCTTTTCCAGTACGAGACCTCGGCCCGTCTGTCCAAGCACGTGCGCCCGCTGGGGGCTGGCTATGTGAATGCCGAGGGCCGTATGATTCCTCTGCACGAGGTCCGCGAATTCTTCATCGTCAACGAGAAGCTCGAAGGCAGCGACTATTTCCTGGAGTTGGAGCGCATCCGCAAGGGTGAGTTGCTCGGGCAGGACCTGGAATTGACCCGAGGCTTCGCCCGCTGGCTGGCTGAAATTCATGGCGTGAAGCACGATGAAGTGGATCGTTACGACCGCCGTATCCGCAATTTGATCGGTGACTGCGAGTGCATCTACGGCATCATTGATGGCTATCCCCATCCCTATTCAATGTTTCCCCCCGAGCGCTTTCTAGCTCTGGAAAAGCGGCTGGTGGACTGGCGTTGGAAACTCAAGGGCTACACCCATCGTCTGGCCGAGGTGCATGGAGATTTCCATCCCTGGAATGTGCTGGTGCGCCGGGACGAAGGAGCTGCCTTCGACTTCAGCGTGCTGGATCGAAGTCGGGGGGTATGGGGCGAACCGGCGGACGACGTTGCCACCATGAGCATGAATTATGTCCTCTATGGACTGCTGGATGGCAACACGCAGCTGGAAGGCCCGTTCCTCGATCTGTACATGGCGTTTTGGGAGTCCTATCTGGAAGCCACCGGAGACCGGGAAATGCTGGAGGTCATCGCTCCATTCTATGTGTTCCGGGGGCTTGTGGTCGCCTCACCCGAATGGTACCCCCGCCTTGCACCGCAGGTGCGTACCGCTTTGCTTTCGCTGGTGGAAAAGGTGCTTGAGGACGAGCGTTTTGATTATGCCGATATCAACCGTTACCTGAGGTGAGCCATGGCTGAATCAGCAAGACAGGGCTGGGCCATCTGGGTGGTCGGGCTGCCCGGATCGGGCAAGTCCAATCTTGCCCGGGCTGTGGCGGAAGAGTTTGGTGCCCAAGGCAAGGCCGTGACCTGGCTACAGATGGATGCGCGGCGCAAGGCGTATTTTCCCAAGCCCACCTACAGTAAGGAAGAGCGCGAAGAGGCCTATCGTCTGTTCGCGGAAGAGGCCGCCGAACTGACACGTTCCGGGATCAATGTGGTCATGGACGGGGCGGCCTACAAGGCGGCCTTCAGGGAGTATGCCCGGCGCCTGATTCCGCGTTTTGCCGAGGTGCATGTGCAGTGTACTCTGGAGAACGCCATGGCGCGAGAGGGCAAGCGTGCAGCGGGGCTGGTCATGGCCGGGCTGTACGCCAAGGCGCTGGAACGCAAGCGCAGCGGCAAACAATTTCCCGGACTTGGTGAGGTCATCGGGGTGGATGTACCCTTTGAGGAAAACCCCGCCGCCGAGTTCGCCATTTGCAACGACAATATCCCAAAACAGGAGACGCGCAGGCGCACGCTTGAATTTCTGCATCGCTGGTTGAGCGAAGAAGCTGCGCCTGACGGACAATAGATGACCCAAGACAACAAGACCTTTCATATAATGACTTTTGGCTGCCAGATGAACGTTCATGATTCTGGATGGTTGGCTCGGGCGCTCATGGCCTACGGCTGGCGCGAGGCTCCCGAAGACCAGGCAACGGCTCTGATTATCAACACCTGCAGCGTGCGTGATAAACCCGAGCAGAAGGTCTACAGCCTCGTGGGACGATTGGGGCAATACTGCCGCAAGGACAACGCCAAGTTCGTGGCTGTGGGCGGTTGTGTCGCCCAGCAGGTGGGTGAGGGCTTTTTCGAGCGTTCGGATCATGTGCGGCTGGTGTTCGGCACGGATCAGACCGGGCAGGTTCCGGAAGGTCTGGACAAGCTGTATCATGATGAAGTCGAGCGTCTGGCGATGTTGGACTTTGAGGATGGCTTCAAGCTCAGAAAATTCCATCTGCCCGACGACGGCCCCGTATCACATCTGCCCGGTCAGGCGTTCGTGAATATCATGCAGGGCTGCGACAATTTCTGCGCCTATTGCATTGTGCCCTATGTGCGCGGGCGACAGAAATCCCGTTCCACGGAGGATATCCTGGCCGAGGTGCGTGCCTTGGCCGAGCACGGCGTGCGGGAACTGACTCTGCTGGGGCAGAATGTGAACAGCTTCAGTCTGGACAGACACGGAGACGGCACGAGCTTTGCCCAGCTTCTGTACAAGGTGGCGGCCATACCGGGCATCCGGCGGCTCAGATTCACCTCGTCGCACCCCAAGGACCTGGCCCCCGAGGTTATCAATGCCTTTGGCGAACTTCCCAATCTTTGCACGGGCCTTCATTTGCCCATGCAGTCTGGTTCGGATAGAGTATTAAATGCGATGGGTCGTGGCTATGACATGGCTCGTTACATGGGGCTGGTCGAGGGCCTGCGGCGTGCGCGACCTGAGATTGCCCTGACTACGGATCTGATTGTCGGCTTCCCCGGCGAAACCGAGGAAGATTTCCTGGAGACCCTGGAAGCTGTGCGCGAAGTAGGCTTTGAGTCGAGCTTTTCGTTTATCTATTCGGACCGTCCCGGAACCCGCTCGGTGCGCATGGAGCCCAAGGTCGAGCGTGAAGTGGCCCAGGAACGCCTGATTCGCCTCCAAGCCTTGCAGGATGAGTTGACCTCCTCGGCGCTCAAGGCCCAGGTCGGGACCGAAACCGAGGTGCTCCTGGAATCCCCGAGCAAGAAGCAGGATGGTGGAGACATCGTGTTCTGGCGTGGGCGCGACTCCTGCGGGCGAGTGGTGAACATTCCGTTGCCAGCAGACGACAGCGATCTGGCAGGCAAGTTGCTCACTGTACATATCGATGCTGCGAAGAAACATTCCCTTATGGGGAAGGCGGTAGGAGAGCCATGGTAGAAATGAAGGTGTACGGATTGGCCCTGGACGAGACCTCACAGGTACCGGTGCTGGTCCTGAAGGATCTGGCCGAGGAACAGACCCTACCCATCTGGATTGGTGCCATGGAAGCCATGGCCATTTCCCTTGTGCTCAACGAGGTCTCTCTGCCTCGACCCATGACTCATGATCTGCTGTTGAATCTCGCCGAAGGCGTTGGGGGGAAGGTTTCCCGAGTGGAAATCGTGCGCCTGGAAGGAGGCACCTACTACGCCGAGATCGAAGTGGACCTGGGTGAAGAGATTCGACGTATCGATTCGCGTCCTTCGGATGCCGTTGCCTTGGCCCTGCGCGCCGGGTGCTCGATTTTTGTGGCCGACGAAGTCCTGGCTGAAGCGGCGCGCGAGTCTGCGGACTCCAGGCCGGAGTTCAAGACGGAAGAGGCCAGCAAGTGGAACGATCTGTTGGAACAGTTCTCCGAGGACGACAATAAATATAAAATGTGACCCGAAACTCGTGTCTTCACCGGCCCTGACGGACCGGCAGTGACCGATAAATTTCAAGGAACGGCTTGTCCGCTCCAATGGAAATCCTATGATTGATCTGCATACCCATACCATTTTCAGCGACGGGGAACTCATCCCCGCCGAGCTTGCCCGTCGTGCCAAGGTTGCCGGATACGAGGCCCTGGCCATGACCGACCATGTTGATCACAGCAATATCGAACATATCATTACAAGCATCCGCAAGGTGACCTGTCGCTATTCTCCCTACATGGGACTGGATTTGTTCTGTGGAGTGGAGATCACCCACGTGCCTCCGGGATTGATTCCGGAACTGGTGACCCAGGCCCGTGACCTGGGGGCGCAGATTGTGGTGGTGCATGGCGAGACCCCGGTGGAACCCGTGGCCCGAGGGACCAATCTTGCTGCCATTGAAGGCGGAGCGGACATCCTGGCTCATCCCGGTTTCATTACCGAGGAGGAGACACGATTGGCCGTGGAGAAGGGCGTGGCCCTGGAAATCACCACCCGCAAGGGACACAGCATGGCCAATGGACATGTGGTGACCATGGCCAAGCAGTTCGGGGCAAAGTTGATCATCAACAACGATGCTCATGCCCCTGGAGATCTGGTGTCTTCCGAGATGCGCAAGCGCGCCGGTATGGGTGCGGGGTTGACTGCGGATGAATATTACGTGGTGGAAGCCAATTCCCGCGAGTTGCTCCAAAAGCTGATCGGCACCTGCTAGTGGGTGAAAATCCTCCGAGGGATCGTCACCATGAGTGAATCCTGGCGCGAGTCGTGCCAACAGGCCGCGAACGTGTTGCGCCGTGCCCGGCGGGCTGTGGCCTTTACCGGGGCAGGTATTTCGGTGCCCAGCGGTATTCCCGATTTCCGAAGCAAGGGTGGGTTGTGGTCGAAGTACGACCCTGTTGAGGTGGCCAGCCTGCAAGCCATGACCTCCAACCCTGCAGGAGTTTGGCGGTTTCTGGTGGATACGGCAATCATGTTTCATCCGGCCCGTCCCAATTCCGCACATATCGCTCTGGCCGAATTGGAACGCAAGGGGTACATCGCCGGGGTTCTGACTCAGAATATCGACGGACTGCATCAGCAGGCTGGTTCCGAAACCGTGGTGGAATACCACGGCGGTTGGGATAATTGGTATTGCCGTCGCTGCTACAAGGGTTGGGATCACAGCCGTGCTCATGAACTGACCCCGGGTGAATTGCCCGTCCGCTGTGAGTGCGGGGGGCTGATTCGACCCCCTGTGGTCTTTTTTGGGGAGGGCATCCCCCAGGATGCTCTTCGGGAGAGTGACCGCTTGCTCAGTGGGACGGATGTGCTGTTGATCGTTGGGACCTCCGGCGAGGTGACCCCGGCCAACACCCTGCCGCGGCGAGTCAAGAACGCAGGTGGCACAGTCATCGAGATCAATCTCGGGCGAACCTGGTATGAAGGGGTTTCCGACATCCGCGTGGATGCCTCAGCCGAAAGGGCACTTCCTGTGCTTTATGATCTTGTCGTTTCCTGATATGTCCCCCCTGAAAGGTTAAATTGTTTCACCGCGCGGATTCGTTACGGAATTTGTTGCGGCCCCGAATAACAGCCCGGGCCATGGCTTGGGCGAATTCAGAAAAGGATCCGGGATATGGACGCTATGCCACAGATCGGTATCTTCGCCATGCTGACCCACGCCACGCTGACGGTTAAATTCGTGCTTGGCCTGCTCATTTTCATGTCGTTGACGAGTTGGAGCGTGATCTTGTTCAAGTATTTCGCGCTGAGTTCGGCTCGCAAGCGGGCCGCAGAGGACTTGAAACAGTTCCAGAGTGCCTCCTCTTTGGAGGAAGGTATGCGTGGCCTGTCGCAGCGACAGAGCTCACCCCTCTACCAGAGCGGTATTCCCGCAGTAAATGAACTCCGGCGTTTGGATGCGTCGGGCGTTGTTTGCGAGAACGGGATGAGTGTGGTGGTCATGGAGAACCTGGACCGAGCCTTGAAGCTCGGAGTGGGTGCACAACTCAAGGAGTTGTCAAAATCCATGGCGTTCCTGGCAACCTGCGGTAATTCGGCCCCGTTTATCGGGCTGTTCGGCACGGTCTGGGGCATCATGCATGCCTTCCATTCCATCGGACAAATGAAAACGGCGGCTCTGGCAGCCGTGGCTCCGGGTATTTCAGAGGCCCTTATTGCGACTGCTGTCGGGCTGGCCGTGGCCATCCCGGCGACCATTGCCTACAACTTTTTTCTGGGTGCACTGTCCGCCATCGAAACGGAACTCAACGGGTTTGCCGGATCGTTCCTCAATGCGGCTCAGCGTGAGATGTCCAGCAACGCCAACGGCAAAAAGGACTGACCCAGGAGGTCGCCATGGCGCATATCCCCACCAAGAACGGCTTTATAGCCGACATCAACGTCACTCCCTTTGTTGACGTCATGCTGGTGCTGCTGATCATCTTCATGGTCACGGCTCCACTCATGACTCAGGGACTTGAGGTGGAACTGCCCGAGACCAAGACTGTGCGAACCCTGCCCAAGGACAAGGATCACATGGTGCTGACCATCAAGAAGGACGGCTCCTTGTTTCTGGATGAATATGCCGTCAAGCCTGGTGAACTGGAAGGGCATCTGAAGCGCCTGGTCAAGGCAGATCGCAAGTTCCTGTATCTCAGAGCAGACAAGGATGTGACCTACGGCACCGTTGTGGCTGTGATGGGAGAGGTCAAATCCGCGGGCATCGACAAGATGGGCGTGGTGGCAGAGCCCATCGACGAACGGCCCAAGGCCAAAAAGAAATAATCGGACGTACCGAGCGCACGCCCTGACGGGATGCGCTACCTAATATGATGCGCACCCTGTCCTGGCTTCTCTCCTTTCTCCTCCACGCGTGCGTGGTGCTGTCTGGCATGTATCTGGCGACGCCAACGATGCATGTCAGTCTGGACGTGCCCGTGTATACGGTGGAGCTGGTGACGCTTCAGCCCAAGAAGGGAAAACCTGCCCGGGTCAAGAAGGAAGCGCCCCCGGTAGTCAAGGCCAAGCCCGTCCCCGCTCCCAAGCCTGAACCAGGCCCTCCCATTTCCAAGCCCGAGGCCAAGGTCATCGCCGACAAGGTGGACAAGCCCAAGAAGCCCGAGGCCAAGGAAGTGAAGAAGCCGGCTCCGCCCAAGCCTAAGAAGCCTGAAAAAACAAAGCAGCAACTCCTGGCCGAGGCTTTGGCCCAGGCCCAGAAAGATGTAAAGTGGAAGGAGCGCAAGGAGAAGAAGGACCAGGAGCGTGCCCATAAGCAGGCACTGGAGGACATGCGCAAGCTGGTGGACGCCGAAGACGCTGAACTGGAAGGCATGGGAGGAGAGGACGAAGAAGGCGCCATGTTGGGCCTCAAGGATATTTACGCGCTCCAGGTCAAGGAAATCATCCAGGCCAATTGGCGCTACCCGAGCATTCCCGTGGATCAGTCCCTGTCCGCCGGCGTATTCATCCGGGTGGGGCCGGGTGGGCATATCACCGAGTATTCCCTGCTGGCACGTTCCGGGCGGCCGGATTTCGACGAGTCCGTGCTGAAGGCCGTTGAGGAAACCGAGCTGTTGCCTCCGCCTCCTGGGGACATTCGCGAGATCAGGATCAACTTCAACTTGCAGGATATGCGGTAGCCCTATGCTCAGACGTGCCATTGCTCTATTCTTGACCATTCTGGCCTTTGCTCTGATCCCATTGCAGGCTCAGGCCTCCGAGACATTGACCATTGATATCTTTGGACCGGGACAGAGCCGGGTCAACATGGCCCTGACCCAGGCCCTGCCGTTGGCCGAAGGTGGACAGATTCCTCCCGAAGCAGAGATTTTTGAGAAATATGTGACAGAGAATCTCGACATGCTGCCCTTTTTGCGCATGACGCCCGCAGCGGATGTGCTCGGTGGCGTGAATGTCCAGAAAGTTACGTCCGATGGCATCGATTTCCGTCGCTTCTCCGTCTCCAAGGTTGACCTTGTGATGACCATGGGCTGGCAGCCCGGTGAAGGGCGCCCCGGCAGGCTCGAAGTGCGTGTCTACGAGACGTTCTCGGCCCGGTTGGTGGTGGGGAAAGCCTATCGTGTCACGAGGGACAGTTTGGCCCGTGCGGCCGATATGTTCTGCTCGCATTTCATGGAAGCTCTCACCGGGCACGGCGAATTTTTCCGCTCGGTCTTGGCCTTTACCAAACAGGGCCAGGGCAATGCTCGCGAGGTCTGGACCATGACCCCGCAAGGCAGGGAACTTCGACAGATCACATTCTTCGGCGGGTCGAGCATCAGCCCGGCCTGGTCCCCGGATGGGAGATACCTGGCGTTTGCCCATCATGGCTCAAGCAGCCACACTCTGGGCGTATGGGACAAGTCGACCAATCGGATTTTTCGCACCAAGCTCCCCGGAACCACTATCGGCGGTACTGCTTTCGACCCCGAGGGCAATGTGGCTGTTGCCTTGTCACGAGGGAACATGGAAATCTTTCGCCTGACACGTGATCTGACACGGATCAAGGAAACACTGGTCAAATCCTGGGCCATTGATGTTTCGCCATCGTTTGATGCCGTGGGCAAGCGTATGGCCTTTGTGTCTGACCGACGTGGCAATCCTCAAGTCTTTGTGAAGGACCTGGCCACGGGCAAGGAGAACCGCCTGACCTTTGAGGGCAAGTACAACACCAGCCCGTCCATTTCACCTGATGGTAAATTGGTCGTGTTTTCGCGTCGCACCAAGTCCGGGCACCGTATTTTTGTGATGGATGTGGATACCGGACGCGAACGGCAGATTACCTTTGGCCCGGGCAATGATGAAGAACCCGCTTTTTCTCCTGATGGCTATTTCGTAGCCTTTTCTTCCAACAGAACGGGCAAATATCAGTTGTACCTGACAACCCGTCACGGTGATGAGCCCCGGAAGTTGAAGACCGGAAAAGGAGCTGTGACACATCCGACTTTTGGTCCAAGGCTCTTCTAGATCGTTTTGGGATGGGTTCACCGAATTGTCACTGGTCAAAAAAGCAACGGTATCCTATTGATTTTCATGCACCGGCAAGCTAGTATTGCGTATTAGTGTAAAACGTCGATGCGTTTTTCGGATACTTCCCGACAGCGTTATCTGTAGGGATATTTTTCTAAGTTGATTCTGAGGAGGACGTGATGAGAAGCAAGGTCTTGCTGGGAATGGTCGTAATCATGGCCATGATGTTGATGCTGGCCACTGGTTGTGCCAAAAAGACGACGAGTTCGTCCGAGGGTCAGGGCTTGTCTTTCACGACTCCCGCACCTGGGAGCGTTTCTGGGGCCTCTGATGCCGAGATGCAGGCCATGAAAATGGCTGAGCAGGAACTGACGGCTAACAAAATTTTCTTTGATTTCGACAAGTATGACCTCAAGCCCGCTTCCAAGGATGTGCTTAAGGCCAAGGCTGCCGTGCTGAAGAAGTACGGTTCCTGGAAGATGCTGGTTGAGGGTCATTGCGATGATCGTGGTACAGAGGAGTACAACCTGGCACTGGGTGAGCGCCGCGCACGCGCCGCTTATGAGTTCCTGATCGTTCTGGGCGTGCCTTCCTCCCGCCTGAAGATTGTCTCCTTCGGCGAGGAACGTCCCGCCGTGTCCGGTTCCAACGAGACTGCATGGGCCAAGAACCGCCGCGCCGAGTTCAAGGTCTTCAAGTAGACTCTGCCTACAAGTGATTGCAAAGCGCCGCACGGTCATCCTGTGCGGCGCTTTTTTTGGATGGAGACTCTTATTATGGTACCTGCAATTCCTTTCTTTGGCAGGGCATAGGTTCGAATTAATCCATTGGAGATTCTGCAATGTCTGACAAGACTGCCTTGATTGTGATTGATGTGCAGCGTGTGATGTACGAGACCCCGGGTGAGGTCCCCTTTGATGGTGAGACTGTTTTGGAGGTTATTCGAGGACTCATCGCCCGAGCCCGCAAGGTAGGGACGCCTGTCATTTACGTGCAGCATGATTTTGGGGATGACAGTGCCATGCCCAGAGGCAGTGACCTGTGGCAGATTCATCCAGCCATTGCGCCTCAGCAAGGGGACCTGGTGGTGGAAAAAACCAAGCCGGATGCCTTTGCCGGAACCAGGCTCAAGGACGTCTTGTCAGAACTGGGAGCGACGCGCCTGGTGCTTTGTGGGTTGCAGTCCGATTGCTGCGTGGATACCACTTGCCGTCGTGCTTCCAGTGAGGATTACGAGGTCGTACTGGCCGCAGATGGGCATACGACCTTTGACTGTGATCTGCTCGGCGGGGAGCAGTTGGTGGCCTATCATAACTGGTCTATGGGCAAACGTTTTGCCACGGTACAACCCGCTGCGGAGATCGATTTGTAAGTCGGGTTGCAAGGGCAACTGTACAGCGTGAGTTCCGGGTTGTGCGCGATTCGATATATGTTTGTCTTTTTTGGTGGGAGTGCTATGGTTTCATGACTTGGTCGGATGTGTTTTTACGCAACCACCAGGCATCATAAGCCAGCGGCCTCCACCGTGGAAGTGCTGGGGGGCACCTTTGATAGCGTCCGGTTCGCAACTGCGGGCCGGGCGCTTTGTGGTGTCGATTCTATGGCTACATGCCGTTGGCGTGGACGGCGACCCAATTCACGAACGCCCAGCGTGCGCCGTAGAGCGCAGCGGCGGCGTAAAGACCGGCAACAACGTCGTCAATCATCACTCCCCAGCCTGCGGGCAGCCATTTTTCTGAGCGGCGGATGGGGAAGGGCTTGGCGATGTCGAACAGCCTGAAAAAGATGAACCCCGCCAGAATCTGCCAGGTGGGCAGGATGGAGAAGGGCAGTAAGGTCAGCCATTGGCCCAGCACTTCATCGATGATGACGCAGCCGGGGTCCTTTTTGCCGAGCACGACTTCGGCACGCGTGGCCGCCAGGGAACCGAGCACGAACAGCGCGATGAGGATTATTGAGCGCGTGACGGGTGAGAAGGGCATGAACAGAAAGGGCGCAGTGATGAGTGCTGCGGCAGAGCCCCATGTCCCTGGGCCTGCCGGAAGGTGTCCAATGGGGCCGAGGGTGGCGAAGGCAGTGGCGATGCGGTCGGATGTAGAGACGTTGCTCATGAAGGACTTCCAGAATATCGGGATGAATGATTTGCCCGGTTGTTCGGTTTACCCTCTGGGGCGGATGGCACGGAGCTCGAACAGAATGTCGACCAGCTTGTGCAGGGGCAAGCCAACCACATTGTTGTATGACCCGGAGATCGATTCCACCAGGAAACCACCTTGGCCCTGAATGGCGTAGGCACCAGCCTTGTCCATGGGCTCGCCGGTTGCCACATAGGCGAATAGCACTTCCAGAGGCTGAGGGCCCATGGTTACATCCGTGGAGACTGAAAAGAGTTTGGGTTCTCCTCCAGGGTGAAAAACAGCGCAGCCTGAGACCACGCGATGGGTATTGCCCACCAGCTTGGAAAGCATCAGCATGGCCTCGTCCGGGCCGCTGGGCTTGCCCATGATCTCGTTGTCCAGGACCACGATGGTGTCCGAGCCGATGACGATGGCCTCGGGATTCAGTTTGGCTACAGCCTCGGCCTTGGCCAGAGAGGCGCGGCGGGCATAGCCGTCCGGGTCTTCACCGAGCATGGGATCAGGCTCTTCGCCCGGGCTGACCTGAATGTTGAAATCAATGCCCAGAGACTGAAGCATGTCCTTGCGCCTCGGAGAGCCGGAGGCAAGGATGATGGATTGAACGGCCTCGAGGGGGCCGGGGAGTGTGTCGGTATGCATGGGCATCTTGTAGACGAAATCGGGCCGGGCGAAAAGCAGAAGCTGATGGCCGGGCCGGTCTTCGTGAATAGTGAAGGTCACAGACCTTCTCTTTTCCCGGGACGGGTCTACCCGGGCAGAACGGTCAGGTATTCATCTCTGGTGAGCCAGAGTTCTTCCATCCTGTACAGGTGCCAGTGATCGTGCATTAGTGCGTGGCGGGCCAGGATATGCAGGCCGTACTGCTCATATTCCGGATGCGTTGCCTCGCGCGTCCAGGCTGATGCTGGCTGGGCCTCAAGGAGTGTCAGTTGTTCCTCGCGGTGGAATCTGAAGATGGTTAACGCCTGCTCGGGGGGCATGATCTGAGCTGGTTTTGCTGATGATTCAGCATCGCCGGGAATGAAAGGCACAAACTCCGGGTTCTCCTCGTTGATGATCCGCCTGAAACGCTCGGTGAGCATCGGTTGCACGGCGGCCAGATGATCAAGATGCTCGGCGATGCTCCAGACTCCTTCGCCACGCACTCGTGTCATGATCTTTCGGGGAATCTCGAGAATGAATGTGTCGAGAATGGTCTGTGAAGATTGTAGACCGGAAAGGATGGCGGGAATGTCAGGCATGGCGTCTCCTGTTTGAAGGCGAAGGTGCATCGAGGCCAGCATTATTTGGTATGGCGGTTTGAATTATTGGCGTTTCGGTTTCCGCTGTTCCTGGCGGAGATTCTGTTGCTCCGGCTTGTGACATTCAAGGTAGATGCAACGGAAGAGCAGGAATCCCAGCAGAATGGCGGAGAGAGTCAGCAGCACGTGCCCCAGGTCGAGCTCGGCTCCAATGGTGTCCAAAGTGAAGCGATAGGCAAAGACTTCGGAGAACTCCACTTGCCGGAATAGAAGATAGCCGGTCACGAGACCCAGACCGAAGACACCGATCAGGAAAGCAAATCGTTTCATCATCTCTCCCATAAAAAAAGGCCGGGTGGAACAAACGCTCCGCCCGGCCCTGAAGTCACTGTCGTCAATCTCAGTCGTCTGTTGGCTCGGCGGTAAGAGCATGCTGCAAAGCCTCGTCCAGGGTCGGGTGAGCCCAGATGAGATTTTCGGCATCCTCACGTGTCCAACTGTCGCGTACCATGAGGGTGGCTTGGGTTACAAGGTGAGAAACTCCGTGTCCCACAGCGGTTACGCCTGCCACCCTGCCATCCAGCCAGATCACTTTCACAAAGCCCTGGGCCATGGCGTGGCTCTGGGCAATGGGGTTGGCAGCCAACTGGAAGCGACTGATTGCGGGGGACAGGCCTTCTGCCTTGAGTTCGTCGACCATGCGCCCAACACGGATGGACTCCGGTGCACCATAGATGCACCATGGCATGGGGCCGGGGGCGTATGGCCCTTCGATTTTGCCTGCGGCCAGACGCGCTGCATAAATGCCCTGATGCGAAGCGGCATGGGCCAACATGGCCTGACCATTGGCATCGCCGATACAGGAGATGCCCGGAGCAGCTTCCAGGTACTCATCCACCTGAATAAAACCGCCCCTGCCAAGGATGACGCCCTTGTTTTCCAGGCCTAGCCCTTGTGTATTGGGGCCACGCCCGGTAGCGACCAGAGCAATATCCGCACCTAGGGTATCACCGGATTCCAGCGTCAGTTCGGCCTGCCCATCCTTGGAGACAAGCTTGGCCACGCGTTTGCCGGTTAAGAGTTTCCATTTGTCCCGCTTGGCGAGTCCGGCCAGGGTCTTGGAGACCTCTGGATCTTCCCATGGAGCAATGCGGTCCAGGGCTTCCACCACGGTAATGGTGGCTCCTAGGCGCGAGAAGAAACGTCCGAGTTCCAAGCCGATGACTCCTCCACCTACAATGATCAGAGAGGAAGGGGCCTCGGTCAGGTCCAGGATGCCGTCGGAGTCCAGGACACGGTCGCCGTCGGGTTCCATGCCCGGGAAGGCCGTGGGCCGGGAGCCCGTGGCAATGACCAGTCGGTCGAAACCGACGGTTACCGGACCATTTTCTGTGTCCACGGTGAGGGCGTCGGACGAGGTCACGACTCCCATTCCCCTGAACAGGGCGACGCCCGAGTCGGCCAGACGCTTTTCCAGGGCCTTGCGGTTGCCCGAAAGCAACTGTCCCTTGCGTTTTTGCAGGGCTGGCAGGTCCACTTCGATCGTGCCGGAGGCTACCTTCAGTTTGGCCTGTGCATGCAACTCGTGCACGCATTCGGTGGCTCCAAGAAAGAGCTTGGTGGGAATGCAGCCCCGATTCAGGCAGGTCCCACCCAGTTCGGCGCGTTCCACCACGGCCACGTCCAGGCCCAGGCGAGCGGCTTCCAGAGCGCAGTCCACGCCGCCGGGCCCAGCGCCGAGTACGACCAGCGAGAAGCGCACGCTGTGGTTATTCGCAGCCGCAGTCATCGGTCAGTACCATGTCTCTTGCGGCCTTGGTTTCATCCAACCGCGTTACGGGCAGAGTTACCGGAGCGGCCTTGATGGAATCCGGGTCGGTTTCGGCGCGTTTGACAATCTCGATCAGGTCATCAAGGAAGCCATCCAAAGTGTCTTTGCATTCGGTCTCCGTGGGCTCCATCATCATGCATTCCTTGACGATCAGCGGGAAGTAGATGGTGGGGGCGTGGTGCCCCTTGTCCAGGAGCGCCTTGGCGATATCCAGAGCGCGGACGCCATTGAGCTTTTCGCCCACGGCAGAGGCCACGAATTCGTGCATGCAGATTCGGTTGTAGGGAATCTCCAGCACGTCTTCCAAACGCTTGCGCATGTAGTTGGCGGAGAGCACGGCGTTTTCGCTGGCACGGGTCAGGCCCTCGCCGCCCAGGCGCAGCACGTAGGCGTAGGCTTTGAGCATGACGCCGAAGTTGCCGTAGAACGGGGCCATGTAGCCGATGGACTGCGGGTGGTCGTAGTCCAGGACGTAGCGACCATCTTCGAGCTTCTTGACCCGCGAGATGGGCAGAAACGGCACCAACTTTTCGCAGACGCCCACAGGACCGGAGCCGGGGCCACCGCCGCCATGGGGAGTGCCCAGAGTCTTGTGCAGGTTCCAGTGCACGACATCGAAACCGGCGTCGCCCACGCGCATCTTGCCCATGATGGCGTTCATGTTCGCGCCATCGTAATAGAGCAGGGCGTCCACATCGTGGATCATCTTGACGATTTCGGGCAGGTGGCTTTCGAACAGCCCCAGGGTGTTGGGGCAGGTCAGCATTACACCGGCCACTTCGTCATCCAGAGCGGCACGTAGGGCCTCGGGGTCCACAATGCCGTCCTTGGACTCGATGGTTACCACGTCAAAGCCGGCCAGGGCGGCCGATGCCGGGTTGGTCCCGTGGGCCGAGTCCGGGCAGATGATCTTGGTTTTCTTGTTGCCCTTGGACTTGTGGTAGGCGGCAATGATCATTGCCCCGGTCAGCTCGCCATGCGCTCCGGCCATGGGGTGTAGGGTGTAGCCCGCCATGCCGGTGATTTCGCAGAGCAGGCTTTCCATGTCGTACATGACTTCCAACGCACCCTGAGTGAAGTGTCCTGCGCCCTTCAGTTGAGCCGCCAGCGGATGCAGGCGGGTGAAACCGGGCAGGGCGGCCACGTTCTCGGTGAATTTGGGGTTGTACTTCATGGTGCAGGAGCCAAGGGGATAGAAATTGCCATCCACACCGAAGTTGCGTTTCGACAGGCGCGTGAAGTGGCGTACCACGTCCAGTTCGCCCAACTCGGGCAAACGAACGCGGGAGCCGCGCATCATCTCTGCAGGCAGATAGTCCGCAGCCTTGGAGGTGGTCAGGTTGTTGCACATGCCCTTGCGGCAGGGAGTGGATTTTTCAAATAAGGTTCTCATTTCAGCAGACCTCCCAACATCTCGGCCATGATTCCGATATCCTCGCGGGTGTGCTTTTCGGTGCAGGCCACAAGCAGGCAATTCTCCAGTCCATCGTAGTAGCGGCCCAGGGGGAAGCCGGGCACGTAGCCGCGTTCGGTGAGCGCGTCTACGACATCATAGGCCGAGACCGGAAGCTTGAGGGCGAATTCGTTGCAGAACGGTCCTTCGGAGTACATTTCAACACCGGGGATGGCCGTCAGCCGTTTGGCGGCAAAGTGGGCCAGTTCCATGCAGCGGGCAGCCGTCTGCTCCAGACCGCCGGGGCCGAGCAGGCTCATGTGGACCAGCGTACGCAAGGCGCACAGGGCCTGGTTGGAGCAGATGTTGGAGGTGGCCTTCTGGCGGCGGATGTGCTGCTCGCGGGCTTGCAGGGTCAGCACGTATCCGGTGCGGTCCTGGCTGTCCACGGTGCGGCCTACGATACGGCCGGGCAACTGGCGTACCATTTTTTTGGTGCAGGCCATGATACCCAGGTAGGGGCCACCAAAGGACAGGGGCTGGCCCAGGCTCTGAGCCTCTGCCACGGCCACGTCTGCACCCATCTCGCCGGGGGTTTTTAAGACCGACTGCATCAGCGGGTAAACGCTGACAACACTGGTAGCCTTGACTGAGCGGGCATGGTCACAGAGTTTGGTAAAGTCGTTGACCTGTCCGAAGAAGTTGGGGTTCTGAACCACCACCGCTGCGGTGTCGGTATCCACTGCGTCCATGAGTCCCTTGATATCTGTCTGGCCCTGCTTGTGCGGGACGGTGACCAACTCAAGGTTCAGATTGGACGTGTAGGAGCTGAGCATGATGCGGTAGATGGGAGACAGCGCTTCGCTGATGACCAGCTTGCGACGCTTCTTGGAAGCACGCACGCCCATCATCATGGCTTCGAAAATCGCCGAACCACCATCGTAGACACTGGCATTGGTGCAGTCCATATCCAGCAAACGGCAGATGGCCGTCTGGAATTCGAAGATGGCCTGCAACGTACCCTGAGATGCCTCGGGCTGGTACGGGGTATAAGCGGTGTAGAATTCCCCGCGGCTGATCAGTGCATCAACGGCGGCAGGGATGTGATGGTCATAGAAACCCGCGCCCAGAAAGCTCACGACATCGACCTTGTTTCTGGCAGCCAAGCGCTCCATGCGCGCCATGACTTCCATTTCGGAAAGGCCTTTGGGGAGGTCGAAACTCTTTGGGCGGAGTTCGGGAGGAATGTCGGCAAACAGCTCGTCCATGGACGTTACGCCCACGGTCTTGAGCATCTGCTTGGTTTCCTCCTCGGTATGGGGGACATACGGCATGGCAACCGGCTCCTTTCTAGCTTCTGAAAAGCATGCATCTGCTGTGTTGCTGCGGAACGATCAAACTCTTGTGTATGTTGGATACACGGCGATCTTGATCCTTCCTTGCGCCTGGCATCTCCCTACTTTTGAGAAGCTAATCGTTGATTGTCGCAATGGGCGTTCTGGTCTCATTGGACAATCTGTTTGTGCCTCAGACAAGCGGGCGTCCGCATGGGAGAAGCGAATGAGTTATTGTGTCGACGGGCTCTTTACCTCTTGAAGAGAAAGTCAGCGAGAGGCAAAGGGGGAAGCCCTGTCTAGTGGGCCTCTTCGGCGACGATTTTCTCGTAGGCTGCAGCGTCGAGCAGATCATCGGCACCGCCGGTGATCTTGAACTTGATCAGCCAGCCTTCACCGTAGGGGTCCTGATTGACCTTCTCGGGTGCGTCTTCCAGGGCTTCGTTCACGGCAATGACCTCGCCGGACACGGGGGCATAGATCTCGCTGGCGGCCTTGACGGATTCCACGGAACCCATCTCTTCGCCGGCTTCGAATGTGTCGCCTTCTTCGGGCAATTCGATGTAGGTCATGTCGCCCAGTTGCTCCTGAGCGAAGTGGCTGATGCCAACGATGGCGGTGTCGCCTTCGATCTTGGCCCACTCATGGGTCTTGGCGTATTTCAGTTCTGCGGGAATCACGATGGTCCTCCTTGGGTGCGAATCGCGCTCATGCGACGGTTCGCAGATCGGTGCGGAAGGTCTCCGCGGATGGGAATGTCTGTCCGTAACCAATATAAAAAGCCGGAATTATACCTTTCCGGCTTTGGGGGCAAGGGGAAGCAAATCGCCTGAGCCGGCGAGGGGTGGCCCTCATGTGGTCAGATCGGGGCTGGAGTTTTTGTCGGCCACGGCTCAGGCCGGGCTTTTTTCCTCAAGGGGCAGGCCCAGATTTCTGATTTCGTTGAGCAGTGTTTTCTTGCGGATGGGTTTGACCAGATATGAAGTGGCTTCTCCCAGGAAGAATGCGTCGTGCAGTTCCTTGGTGTCATCCAGAGCGGAGATCATCACGGCTTTGACGCGTCTGTCTTCGGGTACACCTTGCTCGGTCTCAATTTCTCGAATTTCTCGCAGAGCCTGTTGACCGTCCATATTGGGCATGATGATGTCCAGACAGATCAGGTCGTATGGTTCTCCGGTCTTGAAAGAGCTCCGAAATGCTTCTACAGCTTCTTCCCCATCCACGGCTACATCACAGTAGCCGTAAGTATAGAGAATCTTCTGCATTAGGCGGCGGCTATCGAAGTCGTCATCAACGATCAGAAATCGCATGGTTGAGAACCCCCAGTAAATGGCAAAGGTTGGTCTTGACTCCATAAATAAAATGAGGAGGTTTGGCAATCTCGGCGGTTGTGGGCGAGGTGCGAAACGGGTACCTTTTGCGGGCCTGCGCGGGTGCGACAGGTTTGAAATGTGATTTGTTCAAGGAGTACGCAGTGTTCAATATGCTTAATGTGGCAGTTCAGGTTCAGACAACAGCGCAGCGCACAGGCTGGGAAGGGTGGCCTTTTACCGGTCTGGGGAGCCCCTGGGTGGCTGGTGCGGCCCGGTTGCTGTTCGTCCTTGTTGTTTTTATTGGCATTGCCTGGCTCCTGCGAGTCCTGTTCGGGCCGGGGGGGCGACTGCGGCCTGAGGAGTTTGGTACCGAACACATCGATGAACGTAATCGCAAGAAGGCCAAGGCCAAGGTGTTGCGGCAGAGCTGGAAGGATGGGGAGTTGTCTGATGATGACTATGAGGAAGCGGTCAAAACCCTCTGGAAAGACGATGCCTGATTTACTTGGGGTGCATCGTCGCCGTTTCGGGGACTTTGTGGCCAAGTACAGGGCCATGGCGGATGGGCAATTGGGGAACATCGACCTCAAGCGTGAGCATTCGCTGCGGGTGCTGGACAATGCCCAGCTTATTCTCAAGGGGATTGCCGGACAGGGCGGGCTGGACGCCGGGCTTGTCGAGACCGTGCATTTGGCTGCCCTGTATCATGATACTGGCCGCTTCCCTCAATTGGTTCGTTACGGCACCTTCAAGGACAAGCTTTCGGATGATCACGGACGGATGGGGGTTCGTGCCCTGCGCGAAGAGGGATTGTTGGAGGATTTGGACCCGGTCCGCCGCAAGGTAGTGCTGTCGGCAGTGATTCTGCATAACCGTCGCAATCTGCCCAGGGGGCTTCCCTTCGGGATCGATTTGGCCGCGCGTGCGGTGCGCGATGCGGACAAGCTGGACATCTTTTTGGTTATGCTCGAACACCTTGATTGTGATTCACCGCTGGACAAGACCATTACGCTGGGGCTTGAAGAAGATCCGGAGGCCTATACTCCTGTTGTGCTGGAACAGGTTCAGGGGCGCAGCCAGGCCAATTATATGGATATGCGCTATCTCAACGACTTTAAATTGCTGCTGGCCTCTTGGGTTTACGATCTGAATTTTACTTCGAGTCGTGCATTGCTGCGTGAGAGGGGGCATTTGAATGATTTGCTGAAATTGATGCCTGATCGGCCCGAGTTCATTGAACTGGGGCGGCAGTTGCAGACCGACCTGTTGCGAGATCAGGGAGAGAACAGCCCGATGACCTGGGCTACGTAATTCTTGATCCATTGATCGACCTTGGAGTCCAACTCCTGGAAAGTGAGCCCCAGGTTGATAATGTTGTTTGACTCGCAGGCCGCGCGGCGAACCTCACCTATGATGCGTGCCTCACCCATTGCGCCGAACAGTGGACACTCGATGCTGACCGTATCGCCCAGAGCAGGGAGCTTGTCGGGATCGCTGACCGAATAGGACAGGCCACAGCCAGTCCGGCTCAAATCCAGAATCATGGCTTGATATTCGTCGCTGCCACTGAAGGCCTGCACCGGAAAATAGCATTCAATGCGGTGTTCCTTGCGCAGGTTGTGAGATTCGATGGCGCTGGGGAAGTCCACAAAGACCAGAGGATGAGGAGTGGCGGTATAGGCCTGGATACGGGAGGCGAAGCCCCAAATATTGCCTTCATACAGGAAGCTGATTTTGGCTTCGTTACCGGAATAGAGATAGTCGTAGATGCCGTTATGAATCTTGCGTTTTGGGGTTTTGAATATGAAATAACGCTTGCGCTCAAGGCCGATAAACGACGTTTTCAATCGTTCATCGAGTCCTGCCAGCGTAACCAGTAGCTGGGTCCCGGGGGTGATATTGTAGATGCTGCTGGGCAGCTTGCTTGTGGTCTTTGTCGGGGCCATGGTCCCCTCTCCTTTCTGTCTTGGGCTCTGTTTTCTACGCTTCTTTGACGTCAGCGACTGTTTTTATCAACTGCCCCAGATGAATTTAAGGGAAAACCCCACCGTCCGGGGAGGGTGCCGAGTGTGTTCCCCTCCGCCCTTGATTCCATTGCGATTTCAATGGATAATGCGAAATCGTGCCCAACCTTCGGCAGGGGATGTATTGTGAGCGAAGAAAGCGTCAAGGATATCAATTTACTGGAAATGCCCTTGGAAGGGATCGCCGCTTACTGGCTGTCCCTGAAGAAAGTCATGGGTATCAAGTATGTGCCCAAGGTGATTCAGGACGAGGCGGAAAATACCGAGGAGCCATACATCAAGTATCTGCTTGAGACATGCTTTACCGGTGCCTCGGAAGCTGACGTGCGCAGGCTTGGGATGATCCGGCGGGAGAGTACGCTGCGTGAACTTCGCCTCAAGCTGACTCTGATGCGTGAGGCCCTGGTCGCCATCGCTGCCGCAGATAACCCCCGCAAGGCGCTGTTGCGTATGGGGTCGTATCTGCCGGAACCGTCTCTGACCGAGGAGAACCTCACCAAGATGGCGTTGGACATGGTTCGCCTGGCCGAGACGGGCAAGGATAGCTATGTCGTTACGGTGGAGGCCTCTCTCCCCGCCGAGCAGTTGATTCTGAAATTGTTCTTTTATGTCCTCTGGGCACGGCGTGAGGGCAAGGCCGGACTGGAACCCATGGCCGAGAATGGCCGTTGCCGGTATTTCAACCAGGGGTTGGGCATGGTCATGGATGGGTTTGAGCGGGGGTTTGTCCTCGGGTGCCTTGAGATTGCTGCGGAAGAAATGCTCGGTGCTGCGACTGTGAAAATGAATCTGGCTTTGGACATGGCTTTGGCCCTGCGTACCAAGATCAGCTATGAAGATTTGTTCAAGGTCGCCCGCGCTCATATGCTATAACGCCGAAAAAAAAATGCCACGGGGGGCTGCTTTTGGCTAGCTCGTGCTTATTTGATTTCTCCGGGCGGCTTCGTTTCTCCGCATCGTTGTCCATTTTATAGTGTTCTGAGGCCCTTGTTCTGTTTTCGCTGTTGCGGTTGTGCTGCAGCGAAATGTGCAACGGTGTCACGCCAGAATTGCAATGCCAACAAAAGGCCCATCAAATTTATGAATTCTTTCAATGACACTTCCGCCGATGATACCGCGCGGAGCTTCGATGTTTCCTCCGCTTCGGTGGCAGGTCGTTTGGACGCATATCTGGCTGAACAACTGGCTGGCGAAGGTGTTTCGCGCGGCAAAGTGCAGGATCTGATCAAGGGGGGCAAGGTTTTTGTGGATGGTACTGTGCGTACCAAGCCCAAGTTCAAGCTCATGGGCGGCGAGACCGTGGACGTGGCTTTGGAGCTTCCTGGCTCGGGCATTGTTCCCGAGCAGAGTGAGCTGGACGTGTTGTTCGAGGATGGACGGGTGGCCGTGATCCATAAAACTGCCGGGTTGACCGTGCATCCCGCTCCCGGGCGACCCGCCGGGACTTTGGTGCATCAATTGGCTCATCGATTTCCCAAGATTCTGGAAATGGAAGGGGAGCGTCCCGGCATCGTGCACCGCATCGACAAGGATACCTCTGGTCTGCTGTTGGTTGCGCTGGATGAAGCCTCGCGCTTGGCTTTGTCTGCTGACTTTGCCGAACGCCGGGTGGATAAACGCTATCTGGCTTTGGTACACGGTGTGCCTCAAGGCAATGTTGGGAATCAGGGGACAATCGACGCCCCCATTGGTCGTCACCCGCGCAGCAAGACCAAGATGGCGGTTGTGGAAAAAGGCGGGCGCGACGCTCTGTCCGATTGGGAAGTTCTGTGGTCCACCCCGGACGGATCGGCCAGCATGGTGGCGGTGACCATCCACACTGGCCGGACCCATCAGATTCGCGTGCATATGGCACACCTCGGCCATCCTTTGCTGGGAGACGTCGTCTATGGCTCGCGCCAACATGCCGAGTGGTGTCGTGATTCAGGACTGGATCCGGCCCTGGCCGGACGACAGATGCTGCATGCCTGGCGCCTTGGATTTACCCACCCTCATTCCGGGGAGAGACTGGAATTCGTCCTGCCTCCGGCTGAAGACTTCCAACGTCTGGCCCTGAGCCTTGGGCAGAGTGTGCAGCGTGTGGGAGTGGTGGGGATGCCCGGCTGTGGCAAGTCCACTGTGGCTGCGCTGCTGGCTGAAGCTGGAGCGCCGTTGTTTTCCGCAGATCAATGCGTGGCCGAATTATATGAGGAAGAGGCGGACGGGTGGATCATGCTCCGCAGGCGCTTCGGGGAAAAATTTGCGCCTACCGGTTCTGCGGTGGACAAAGCCCAGTTGTTTGCCGCCATGCGCTCCTCCGAGGGGATGCGCCGCGAGATTCTGGATGTGGTGCATCCGTTGGTGCGTCACCGCATGACCGAATTCTGGCGCAGCCACCGCCGCGAGGATGTGGCTGTGGCCGAGGTTCCGTTGCTCCTGGAAGGTGGTTGGGTCGAGCAGGGACTTGCGGACGTGGTTGTGGGGGTGTCCTGTACCGAGGGTGTGCGCAGAGCCCGTCTTGCTACGCGGGGTTGGGATGAAGAGACCGTGGCGACGCTTGAGTCGTGGCAGTGGGCGGAGGCCGACAAGTTGGCGGCCTGTGATTTTGTGGTTGATAATGGCGGAACCTTGGAAGATTTGAAGCAGAATGTGGCGGAGCTGCTCAGGCAGCTTGTCGACAGGCGTCGGGAGAGCCGCGTTGCCCTTGAGAACCGCTTGAATGCTTTGTGGGCTGGAAACTGTTAGATGTTCCCCCTGCGTGATTCCATTCCCCGCGTGCATGTCCCCTATTCGGTGTACGGCATCATCGTGCTCAACGCCTTGGCCTTTGCCTATACCCTGACGCTGTCCCCACCAGAGACGGCGTCCTTGTTTCATCTCTATGGTGTGGTCCCGGCTCGGTTCACTCACCCCTGGGTGGCGCAGCACGTTGGCTATCCGGATTTCGGGATGCACACCTTCGTGACCTACATGTTCCTGCATGGCGGTTGGCTGCATTTCATCGTGAATATGTGGACCCTGTGGATATTCGCGGACAACATCGAAGATGTCATGGGGCCGCTTAGGTTCGCAGGATTCTACCTCTGTTCAGGGCTGGCGGCGCTGGGAGTGCATTATATTTTCAACCCGGAGGCCGTGGCCCCGGTTGTGGGAGCCAGCGGGGCCATCGCCGGAGTCATGGGAGCCTATTTCCTGCTCTATCCCCACGCCAAGGTTGTCACGCTTATCCCCATTTTCATCTTTCCGTTGATCCTGAATATTCCGGCGGTGCTCTATCTGGGCATCTGGTTTGTGGTGCAGTTTTTTTCAGGGGTTTCGGATGCCATGTCAACGAGCTCGGGCGCGGGCATTGCATGGTGGGCCCATGCCGGGGGCTTTGTGGCTGGAATGCTGCTGCTCCCAGTGTTTCGCAAGAAGGGGCGTTGTTATTTCTGTGCCAAACCTGAAGGACCTGTTCTATATAAAGATGATTTTCGGCGCTAGGAGCGTAATGACGATGATCTTTGCTGTATTGAGGCCGGAGTCGAGCTTTGCGAATTCAGATTAGTTTGATAGGAATTTTCTCCGCACCACTTGCTGGACATTTCCGGTAAGAAGATTATGTGTGTGGGCACGCGGGCGCAAGGCGGCGTTCGCCGAGACCAAGAAGGAATAATACATGCTGAAAATTGAAAATTTGCACGTCAACATAGGCGACAAGGAAGTCCTGCGTGGTATCGATCTGACCATCGAGGAAGGCGAGACTTTCATCCTGTTCGGACCCAACGGTTCGGGCAAGACGACACTGCTCATGAGCTTGATGGGTTTCGGCAACTACACAGTGACCGGCGGCACCATCACCTTCAAGGGGGTGGATATCACCCACGCGCCCATTCACGAGCGCGCTCGCTTGGGTGTTGGCATGAGCTTCCAGCGTCCTCCCACCATCCACGGTCTGAAGACCCGGCACCTGGTGGAAATGTGTGGCAAGCATAGCCGGAACGGTATTCCGGATGTGGATGGACTCTCCGGTCTGGTTAATTTTACCGATTTTCTGGAGCGCGATATTAACGCCGGTTTCTCCGGTGGTGAGATCAAGCGTTCCGAGCTGTTGCAGCTGATGGCTCAGTCCCCGGATTTGGTACTCTTTGACGAGCCGGAATCCGGTGTTGACCTGGAGAACATGCAGCTCATCGGTAAGACTGCCCGGCAGTTGCTGGATGGTTTTGTGGCTCCCGACCCGCTCAGGAGCATGAAAGAGATCCGCTCCAGCCATAAGACCTCTGGCCTGATCATCACCCATACCGGATACATTCTGGACTACATCAACGCTGACCGTGGTCAGGTGATGTACAATGGCCACCTGTGCTGCGAAGCACGGCCCCGCGACATTCTGGAGCACGTGGGCAAGTATGGCTACCAGGAATGCGTCCGCTGCCTGACCAAATAACGATATTAGATTTTCGGAGACGGATATGAACGCAAGCGACGTCAAACTGTCCGATTTTACCTTCTCTGGTGCGGAAGAAAGCACCATCGAGGACCTGCGCAGCCTGTCGGACGATGACAAGCATCAACTGCTTATGGCGGGTGTGGATGTGGAGCAGGATAAACGCGCCGGTTCCTTCTTGCACCTGAACCATAGTGGTGTGCACTGCAAGTCCAATCACAAGGGCGTCGAGATTCTCGATATCAAGAAGGCCCTGGATAAGTACGATGGCCTTCCTGAGTATTTCTGGAAGCTCATTGATCCTGACAAGGATGAGTTTACCCGCCAGGCCCACGACAATCTGCACGGCGGTTATTTCGTGCGCACCGAAAAAGGTGCGAAGATCGAAGAGCCTGTGCAGTCCTGTCTGTTCCTCAAGGGTGAGCAGGTGGGCCAGAACGTCCACAACGTCGTCATTGTGGAAGAAGACAGCGAGTTGCACATCATTACCGGTTGTGCCGTGTCGAGCGAGACCGAAGCTGCGGCCCATCTGGGTATTTCCGAGTTTTTCGTGAAGAAGGGCGGCAAGCTGACCTTCACCATGATCCATAACTGGGGAGAGAATGTCGTGGTCCGTCCGCGCACCCGTGGCATTGTCGAAGAAGGCGGCGTGTTCCAGAGCAACTACGTGCTGATGAAGGCCGTGGGAACTTTGCAGTCCTATCCTTCCATTGATCTGGTTGGTGAGGGCGCCCGTGCCCGATTCAATTCCGTGATCGTTGCCCCCGAAGGCAGTCATGTGAACTCCGGTTCGGCAATCAACCTGATGGCTCCCAACACCCGTGGTGAAATCATTTCCCGTACCCTGACCACTGGTGGCACCATCGTTGCCCCGGGGCGTATCACTGCCTCCGCGGTGCCTGCGCGTGGTCATCTGGAATGCAAGGGCCTGATTCTTGGTGGTGGCCGTATCCATGCTATTCCGGAACTGGATGCCTCTCGCGAGGGCGTGGAACTTTCCCATGAGGCTGCGGTGGGCAAGATTGCTCAGGAGGAGATCGAGTATCTCCAGGCCCGTGGTCTGGATGAGGACGAGGCTACCTCGACCATCGTGCGCGGTTTCCTGAACGTGGAAATGGACGGACTGCCCGAGGCTCTGAAGCAGGCCATTGACGAGCAGATCAATCATTTGGATTCCAGCGACGCAATGTAGTTCCTTCAACGGCGGAGCTTCGTTGCAGCAATGTCATTCCTGTTGAGTGAGGGTGACACCACTGCTGCAGAGTGGCCCTTTGAAAGAACGTGCGCGAATAATAATATAAGGCCCGGTCGGAAACGACCGGGCCTTACTTATGTTCCGATGACATGACAACGTGGTGCTTGATCTGGCTTTGTGTTCGTTGTGAATCAGTATTGGCCAATTTGATATTGTTATTCGATATCTACTTTGCTGTTCATTGTGGCGTCTGGGGGATTTACCCAATTTGGCAAAGTCTTGCATAACTGGTTGTCAATGCTTGCATTTATGATCTATAGGGGAAATAAATATATTGCCGGGGTAGGTTGCACCACCGGTTTCACCGAGCCAGGAAGGGGGTTTTCATGGCCGGAAAAGGAAGTTCCAAGGCCGACATCAAGCCCGGTCGCAATAGGGAAAAGATTCCCATGTGTCGTTCCATCGCGCGTCGCTTTGATCCTCATCGCTGGAGCATCAAGGGGCGCTTTCTGTATCTGACAGGAGCGTTGCTCGTTCTGGGTAACCTCTTTCTCATTGGCTATCTTTATGTGATCTTCGGTGGAGTGCTCGAGCGCTCTGCTCAGGCCCAACTCAATCTGGTGAGGACCACTGTTAGTATAGAGGTCCAGGGCCTGGAAGGGATGGTTCGATCCCAGGCTGCCGCCTTGGCGGAGATGCCCGGAGTCAAAGCTTCTCTGGCCGCAGGTGCATCCGACGGTATGTCTGATTTTCTGTTGTCGTATGGCAACAATGTCCGCAAGGCTCTTGGGCTGATGTCTCTGGACTTTGAACTGTCTGGAAGCGATGCCAAGGAGACCGAGGCCGCGACATGGATGGAGAATGTCGGCGGTAAGCCCGTACTCTTCGCGCGCTGGCCTGTCCAACGTGGAGACACCCGCGTCGGGTGTGTGGTTACCCGGTGCGATCTGTGGGAAGGGCTTTCAAAGATCGATTTGCCCCAAGGTCTTGGGATCGCCCTGGCCTCAGGCAGAACCGAAGGCTCATTGCAGATCCTGACCGAGCGGGGAGCCTTGGCCAAGGGGTTGGATTTCGAGGCCGCGGCCACGGGACTGGCGGAAGGCCATGGTGATGCATTCGGGATTGCAATGCCTCTGGACAATGACATTTGGGCAATTTTGTCCTTTGACGCGTCGGGGCTGAGCGAGTCCCGCTGGAACAAGATCAATCTCTTCATCTGGTTCTTCCTGGGCGGTGCGCTGCTCATCATGACCGTGCTCTATCTGAACGTGATTCGCATCGAGAGCTTCTTTTCCCGGATGAAGAAGATCATCATCTCTTCGCATTCCAACTATTTTGCCGAGCGGTTTGAGAGTGACAGTGTGCACTGTCTGGATGTGTTGCACTGTCATAACGAGGAGTGCCCGGTCTACCAGAACCCGTCCCTGACCTGTTATCTGGAGACTGGTTCCGAGGCCATTTCGCCAAAATGGCGGGACACCTGCCTCTTCCTGAATAAGTATGAAACCTGTCATAACTGTCCCGTATACGCCTTACGCAAGGGTGACGAACTGACCGAAATGCGTAACGTGATGAACACCATGATGCGCCTGTGGAGTGAGTTCCTGGAGCGTGTGGGGCATTTGCTGGCTTACGTGTTGCGTAGTCAGGGGCAGTCGGGGTTGATGCCTTCGCTGGATGAAATCTCTGATCGTCTTGAGCAGATGGCCAAACTGACGTTCTTTGGCCGTGACGTGCAAGGTGCCTTTGACAAGACAGAGGTCTACGCCCAACTGGGGCACGTCTTTACGGAAGGATTCGGGCTGCCCAAACACATGGTGTTTGAGGTGGATGAAGATGCGGACCGCCTGGTGCTGGCTCTGGACGGCATAGAAGACGAGGGGTTGTGCAAGCATCAGGTGTTGCTTTCCTGCGAGTCCTGCCGGGCCTGTCGAGTCGCCGAGGACGTCGTCTCGTTCTACAATCCGAAATTGTGTCCGCATTTCAATTGCGACATGTCCGAGGCTGTTCGAGTCTGCATGCCTGTGGTCATGAGTGGCAAGGTTGGAGCAGTGGCTTCCTTCATGACTACGCGGCGCGAATGGGAACCTCTGCGGGCTCAGATGCCGATTCTGCGCAAGTATCTGGATGAGGCCGGCCCGGTTCTGAGCTCCCTGAAGCTGTTGAAGCTGTCCAAGGAGCAGGCTCTGCGTGACCCGTTGACCCATTGCCATAACAGACGGTTCCTGGATGAGTTCATCACCAAGTACGAGCCACTCATTGATCGTGAGGGCAAGACCACAGGTCTGTTGATGTGCGATATGGACTACTTCAAGCAGGTCAACGACGAACACGGCCACGAAGCTGGAGACGCCGTGCTGCAGCAGGTAGTCGGCATTATCCAGGCCAATATCCGCCGTAGTGACTTGTTGATTCGCTATGGTGGTGAGGAATTCCTTGCACTCTTGCAGAACGTTGAGACTGGTTCAGCGGAAGCCGTGGCCGAAAAGATTCGCAAGGCGGTGGAGGATACGGCGTTCGAACTGCCTTCCGGTTCCCGATTGCATAAGACAATCAGTGTCGGTGTCTCCGAATTCCCCGATGATGGCGATGGAATGTACAAGGCCATCAAGTTTGCGGACGTTGCTCTGTACAGCGCCAAGGATGGGGGCCGGAACAAGGTCATCCGCTTCAAGCCCGAGATGTGGACTGACGAGTCTTACTAATGGATGAATGAGCCGCTTTGCGGCAAAGATGGATATCGATCATGAGGTCCCGGTGTGGTGCAGCCATGCCGGGACCTTTTTATCTGCTCCGGCCGGAATGTTGGATTGCCCTGGCGCGCAGGGCCGGGAGTGCGCCACGCAACGTGACAGCAGTGATGACTACCGTCCCACCGATAAAAGCCCATGGGCCTGGAAGTTCGCCATAGCCCAAGGCAACCCAGACCGGGTTGAATATCGGCTCGAGGGTCATGATCAAAATCGCGGGCAGCGCCCCCAGCCGTTTGATGCACCACACGTAGAGCAGGAGCGAGAATCCCTGCTGGAATACCCCGAGATACAGCAAGCCGAGCCAGCCTTCCGCGCTGGGCAGTCCCTGGGACAGGAAGGGCAGGCCCAAGGCGGCGGTGATGGCGTGACCGAAGACGACGGATTCAACGGGTGATGCGGTCTTCTGGGCGCGCATGCACAGGGTGAAGATGGCGTAGGAAATGCCGGTACCCACGGCGATGATATTGCCCCACATGCCCGTGGGAGACAGTTTGTCCATGAAGAACAGGATCATGCCGCACATGGTGACAGCAATGAACAGCCAATCGGAGCGACGGGTACGTTCTCCCAGAAACAGGGGGGCGAGCAAGGCGACATAGACCGGTGCCGTGTAGGCGAGCAGGATGGCGTTGGCCGAAGTGGTCAGTTTGGTTGCCACAACGTTGCTGACCAGCAGACCGGCATAGCCTAGTGCCGCGCCGAGTTGGGCACGGGAGAAGGTAAAGCAGAGTCGCCCGCGCAGGAGCACGGCCATGGTTAATGCTGCCAGAGTGCTCCTCAGGCCGGTGAGAGCCATGGGGTGCAGGTCCGTGAGTTTGATGGCCAACCCACCGGAACTCCAGATGAGTGCGGTGGTCGCAAGCAGCAGTGCCGCCTTGGTGTTGTCTTTCAACAGGGGCTCCGATCGCCGTTGTCGGTGGGGTTTTTCCCGTGCAATGGTCAAGCGCGGTGTTGCCATGTATCACGGGCGGGCTCTGCCTCTCAATGACAAAAAGATACCTGAAAAGCTTGTACAGTGACATTGCGCCCGGACCCGGTCGCTGGTACGACCCGTTCATTCGTGATCGGCTTCAGGGAATGTCGAAACCTTGGGTCATGTGCTGCAAGAATTTTCACCGGGTCCTGCGTAGGGACGGGGAGTTGAATGTGCCTGGATACAGGGGGCATCTCATGGGAGGCGGTCTGTTCGCCGGAGTGGCGTGGGCTGCGGTTGCTCTATGGTTGCCCGAGCAGGAGCCGGGACCGCTTTTTGGCATCGTGCTGACAGCCATTACAGTGCTCGCGGCCCTGTTCCCGGATGTGGATACGGATTCCAAGGGGCAGAGCCTGTTTTATGCCATTCTGGCAGCGGTGGATTTGGGGTTGCTCATCCGTGGGCAGTTCAAGTGGGCCGCCGTCATCGGCTTTGCGGCCATGCTGCCTGCATTGGGGCATCATCGGGGATGGACGCATTCCTGGTGGGCCATGTTCGTGATCCCTTTGCCCATTCTGGTCTTGCCGGTGATTTTTTGGGAGGTTCATCCTCTGGCACTGGCGCCGTTCTATGCAGCGGCCGTGTTGGGGTATCTTTCGCATCTGGTGTTGGACGCGGTGCTCTGAGAGGGGGCGAGACAGGATTTATGGCTTGGGATGCACGAGAAAAAAAGAACGATCGTGGTTGGGTATTGACGCCCATGCGGGGTGCGGATAGACCGGTCTGATGCGAAAGTTGTGTGCCCGTTGCAAGTACTGGAGTCCGCCCCAAGGCAAGCCCATCCTCTGTGAGGTTGAAGGGCTGTGTCTGTACCGTCCCCCTGGGGACGATGAGGAGCACGATGTCCAGTGCCTGACCGAGGCCTGCGGATGTTGCGAATTCTACGAGCCGCATCCTGATCCCCCCAGTCCTCCTGAAGATACCTACTAGATACGGTCGTTCCCGGTATTGCTACCGGTGCTGTCGCTAACCGCGCCTTTCGGCAGGCCGCCCATCCATTGCGGTAAGGCGGCCCGACGAAAAGGGCTCTACGGACTGTTGGCTAGTCCTGTTCCATCTCGGGCAGCCAGCCCTGGAGCACGTCTACCAACTGCTTGGCCTGCTTGGCCGAGGAAATGTTGAACTTGGACTGCAAGGAGTAACGACCGCCACGCTTCTGGTAGCGACCCACGCGGATCTTGGCGGGCTTGTACTCTTCGGTACGTTTGTCCATCTCTTGATACATAAAGATAATAGTAGACCAGGATCCCTTGGTCAGCACTTCCTTCTTGAGTTCCTTGACCAGAAGGCGGCCTTCCTCGTCTTCCCAGTTGATCGTGATGTCGTCGATGGTCTCGGCCATGCGGATGAGCTCCTTTGCGTCTTGATTCTTTGGATGGTGCACAGGCCATTTGCAATGCCTACGCGCCAGCTTCACTCGCATGGATGCGCGAGGATTGCAAGCCGGGAGGCGGTGGCTGGTCAGCGAATCAGAGAATACGGGAAGGCTGTGATGGCTTTTTCTGTATCGAACAGCCTGACTATTTTGATCATTTAGCCATCAGGCGGAGATACAGGTCGCCTTTGAATGGGCCAAGCTTGCGCCCTAGGCCCCGAAGCCGCAGCGGGCGCCCCACCACATAGTCAGCCGGGATGGGCACTTCCACAGTGACGGGATCACCCGACCAGGCCCGGCGGATGGTCAGGCGGATGATGTTGCCCGGCAGGAGCTGTCCAGCTTGCAGGGTCACGGTCTGTTCATCGTCCATCTGTCTGGCAAACCAGTGTTTGACGGTCCCGAAGAGTCCTCTGGACAAGTCCATTTTCAACTGCTTGCTGCCCCAGCGCAGGGACAGGCTGCGGCGTTTGACCACCTGTGGCGCACTCTTGGCGGAGGCCCCACCCTGGCGGATCTGGCTATAGATGTCTTCGAAGACCTTGCGGGCGAAGGGGTCGTTCAGGATGTTCTTGAGAACGTCTTCCTTCTTGTAGGTAAAGCGCGGGCCGGGGGTAGCCTCTCGCTTGGGGCCTGGTTTTGGACCTGCCCCCGGACGGGCCTTGGCTTCGGCCTTGGCCTGACGCTCGTAGCGGCGGGCACCTTCCGTCTTGTCTGCCTTGGGTTTTCCCGGCCTGGGATCAGCGCGTTTTTTGCCACGGCGTGGGGGAGGCTCGTTGACCAAAGCCTCCTTAAGCAGGACGTAAGCCTCGTTGACTTCCTGAAATTTTGTATGGGCTTCGGGATCGTTGGGGTTCAGGTCGGGGTGCAGCTCAAAGGCTCGTGCACGGAAGGCGGTTTTGACTTCCTCCATGTCCGCTCCGGAGCGGACTCCGAGCACCTTGTAGCACTGCTTGATATTCATTTCCCCCCCAGGGAATGCTGTGAAAAATCGCCTGCCGCCTATTCCACCAGATCCGAGACCCGGAGCGCAGTGGCGGCTTCGGGGTCGGATTCATCAACGTCCAGGGCCAGTACGTAAGCGACCCCCTGCTTCCTGAACGCCGCATGGCCAGCCTCGAGGCTGACACCTTTGCAGTCGGTCTGAATCATCTCCCAACTGCTCTCGTCCACAAGATTTCCGCGGAAGAATGGCCAGGCTCGGCAGATGTCCGGACGGCCAAGGTGCACGCTGCAACCTTTGCCGTCCTTGTAGAATATGCAAAAACCGTCCTCACCGGCCACGAGGCGGAGTTTTCCGCTGACGCGTTCGGCGTATTTGCTGAGCATTTCCTCCACAGTCAGGCCCAGGTGTTTCGCCAGGCGGATGCGGTCCTTGGTGGCCATGACGATACCGCCTGTGCCTTCGCAGCAGTGACCGCACATTTGACATTCGAATGCAGTGTGCTCGCTCATCCGAGGAGTCTCCTGTGTTCGACCATGGTGCAGGCGTCCTGAATGACGGTAATGCCCTGAGCCTGCAGAAGCTCGGTGGCCTCGAGGCTGGTAATGCCGGACTGCATCCAGAAGCATTGGGGCTTGGGCATCAGGCTGGTGACTTCACGGGCATGGTCGGGGCAGAACTGCGGAGCGCGGAAGACATCCACAAGGTCCACGGGGTGAGGAATGTCGGCCAGAGTCTTGAACGTGGGCAGCCCCCAGACGCCTGTGCGTGCGGGATGGACGGGGATCACATTGTACCCCGCATTAATCAGATATTGGCCCACCGTATTAACGGCTTGACCTGGCTTGTCTTTGGCGCCGAGAATGGCAATGGTCTTGACCTTTTCGAGCAGCGCCTTTAGCTCATCATCGAATAGCATAAAACTCCGAGGCCGGAATTGGATGGTAAATGGACTGGATATGGACCGGAAAGGGGCGATCCCCGCCGGGCCTTTTGTTCTCTTCGAATTTTATGGCCTCGTCAAGAACTACACCCGGAGGGACGATGCCCCAGCGCCTGAGTCCGAATGATGCAGTCGAGCTTCTCAAGTCGGAAAATGTTTTCAGCCTGGGCCGTATGGCCCATGAGCGTCGTCTTGAGATGCATCCGCATGAACGAGTGACCTACATTGTGGATCGCAATATTAATTATACCAACGTTTGCGTGTCTGGTTGCAAATTTTGCGCATTCTTTCGTGCGCCTGGCGACCCCGAAGGCTATGTCCTCACCAAGGATGAACTGGCGCAGAAGGTGCGCGAGACCGTGGAACTGGGTGGCTACCAGATTCTGCTTCAGGGCGGGATGCACCCTGACCTGGAGCTGGATTTCTATGAGGACATGTTGTCCTTTTTGAAGAGTGAATTTCCCTCCGTGGCTGTTCATGGGTTTTCTCCCACCGAGATTGCCTATCTGGGCGAGGCGACGGGATTGGGCGTGCCCGAGGTCATCCGCCGTCTTGTGGCTGCGGGGCTGGATTCCATCCCCGGCGGTGGTGCGGAAATTCTGACTGATCGCATGCGCGAGAAAGTGTCGCCACGCAAATGCAGCACGGATGCATGGCTGGATGTCATGCGCGAGGCACACAAACAGGGCCTGAAGACCACGGCCACCATGATGTTTGGTCAGGGGGAGACGTTGGAGGAGCGCATTGAGCATCTGGACAGACTGCGCAAAGTGCAGGACGAGACCGGAGGCTTCACGGCATTCATTCCCTGGACCTTCCAGCCCGAGAACACGCGTAATCCCATGCCCGAAGCCTCAAGTGACGCCTATTTGAAGACTCTGGCCGTGTCGCGTTTGTATCTGGATAACATTCCCAACGTCCAGGCCTCGTGGGTGACGCAGGGGCCTCTGGTTGGTCAATTGGCTTTGTTCTGGGGCGCCAACGACTTTGGCTCCACCATGATCGAGGAAAACGTCGTGGCTGCAGCCGGGGTGCATTTCCGTCTGCCCGAGAACAAGCTGCGTCGGCTGGTGGCGTCTGCCGGGTTTACTCCTTGTCGGCGGACCATGGATTATTCGTTGTTGGAATAGTGGAGGTCGGGCGATGAAATTCCCCCACTGGCTTCGTTAAGTGAATTGTTAGCGAGTCATCGAGCCTACAAGACCTTACGCCTTAGGTGTGCTGCAGCCCGTCCCAAATCTCACGTATTCTAGGATACGCGTCGAGCCTGGACTAGCCTTGCGCCTCGCCAGCGAGGTTTTTGATCGCCTTTGGAGGCAAGTCGCGGCCTGCTTGAAAGCCCCGATCTGTAGGTTCTTGTTCCCCCATTGCCACAATGACAAATTAATAGGTTATGTAGCCTTCAACCGGGATGCCTTCACATCCCTTTATGAGAACAACGTATGCCGACATTCGATCTTGATCATTCCCTGTGTTGGGCGCATCGCGGTTTCAGCGCCAAGTATCCCGAGAATACGCTCGCTGCCTTCGAGGCCGCTCTGGAAGCAGGTGCCGATGGCATAGAATTGGATGTGACCCTGTCGCGAGATGGACGGTTGGTGGTCATTCATGACGAGACTTTGGACCGGACCACCGATGGCACCGGGCCGGTCAGTGCACTGGATTGGGATGAGTTGGGGGACTTGGATGCCGGGCGTTGGTTTGATGAGGCCTTCGCCGGGCAGCGACTGCCGTCACTTTCCGAGGTGCTGGACGTCGTGGGAGGCAAGATGCTCGTGAACATCGAGATCAAGCCCGAAGCCGCGTGTGTCTCTGCTGATGTTCCGGTGGAACAGCAGGTCTTGGACTGTGTGCGCGAGCATGGGCTGATGGACTCGGTGGTTGTTTCCAGTTTTGATTATTCGATTCTGCTGCGTCTGCGTGGCTTGGACGCCGACCTGCGATTGGGGACATTGTTCACGGGTGAAGAGGAAAATATCGATTTTCGTGCTCTGCTCCAGGCCATTGACGCCTTCTCCTTTCATATCCGTGCGGCAGAATTGATCCCCGAGATCGTGGATCTGTTCCATGAGGACGGGATCAAGGTCTATTGCTGGACCGAAAGTTACGATGACGAAGCCCTGGCCATGGAGCAGGTGCTGGAGATGGGCGTTGACGGTTTTTTCGCCAACAACGTGGAGTATTTTCTGGCTAAGCGCGCCTAACGCTTTCACCAATGATATTTATGCCCGGGCACGGTGATTCACCTGCCCGGGCTTTTTTTGCCTGTCGCTTATTGGCAATGAGGTTGCTTCCCGCGCTGACGGCGCGAGGGCTCACGATGTTTACCGGGGGCCTAGCTCCTGCCGGTCCCCACAAAGAGTTTCTTGCTGTTGACCACTTTGTCCAGATAGCGCCGTGTTTCTGCAAAGGGCACACGGGTGCGCAGGTGCTCGTAAACCTGCTTGGGCGTCAGGGCGTTGATGCGGGCAACGGCCCTGGTGCGGTCCTTGTCGAAGCTGCGTAAAACCGTGCCCGAACCGCCATTGTAGGCTGCAATCATGCAATATTCGCGGGAGATGGGATCGGTCACCTTGTTCAGGTGCCGGGTGTCCAGCAGGTGCAGGTAGGCCGTGCCGTAGAGGATGTTGTTTTCGGGCTGGAACAGGAACTGTTTGTCGGGCTTACCGGATTTGCCGGTCAGATACTTGGAAACTTCGGCTCCTGCGGAGCGTGGCACGATCTGCATCAGGCCGAAAGCCGGGGCGCTGGATGCGGCAAAGGGGTTGAAATCGCTTTCGGTCTTGATCACGGCATAGATCAGGTTCTGACTGATTTTGAATTTGGCGGCGTTCTGATCGACCAGTCCGGCGTATTTGCGCGCGCGGATGTGCAGGTGGTCCTTGATGAGCCGAAAGCTGACCGTGTGGGCTGTGGCCTTGCCTTTGGCGCCATCCACGGTCCTAGTCGTGATACCGCGGGCCATGAGTGCATCGGCAAAACGCTCGGCCCGCCAGTTCCAGCGGATATCCTTGCCGTCGAAGTCCTTGACCTCGCCGAGCAGGAACGGCGTGTCGCCCAACTTGATTTCCTTGTCCGAGTAAAGGTCCAGGGAGCGTGGGTCTGCCGGTGCCAATACCGTGGTCACGATAGCGTTTTTGAGGCTGCCTTGCGGGTCCTTGGGGTCCAGGGTCTCCACTGTGACCAAGCCGGTATCAAAATTCACGCTGGCACGTGAGAGGTAGTTGCGGGTGTATTTGACGTAACGCTTGGGGGTGGGCTCCTGGCGTTCCTTTTCCCCCCAGACTCCGCCGATGGCCTTGCGAAAGGCCTCCAATCGCTCCTTGAATTGTTTCAGGTCCCAGCTCAAAGCCTTGGGATTTAGAACATATCGTGTGGCCTTTTCCGCTGCCATGACTCCCGCACCGGCGGCGTCGCCCGTGGCGATGATGCGCACGGTGCGTACGGCGTCGCCCGCACTGCACGCGGCAAGCAGAAGGCAGAGGGCCAGGGAGATAAGGATCTTGGTGCTGGAACGATTGGGCATGTGAGGCTCCGGTCTTGGGATTCGGTGACCGAGGCATTGTGCCCCAGCGTCAAGCCGGGGTCAAAGTTGGTGGCTTGGCTTCAGTGGCGGGGCAAGCCGATGGCGCGGGGCGTCGCAGGGAGGAGTGAATGATGGCGCGTGTGGGAGTTGCCCCTGCTCCTTCGCATGAGAAGGTTTTGAGGACGAGGTGGAAATTCAGCTGCGCAAGGTGGCCAGGAGTCGGGTGGGGATAAGCAGCAGGTCCATGGCATCCGTGATGCTCGGGCAGATGACATCGGCCATGAGCAGTGCTTCCGAATAGGTGCCTTCGGCCTGAATCACGCCGACTCCCAGTGCTGCTTCATGGAGCATCAAACGGTCGTTGAAGCCGTTGCCCATGGCTGCGACGCAGCTGGAACCAAGACCCCGAACGAAATCTCTTTTGGCAGCGTCCTGATTTCCTTCGGGCAGGACCACCAGCCGCACGGGCAGGTCGGAAAGCAGTTGGGCGGCTTTGCCATGCGTGTCTGCCGTCACCACATGCACGTAGACTTCGCTGCCCAGAGCCGTAATGCGTTCGGCCACACCGGGCAGCAGTTCGCCATCCACGCACAGGGTCCCGTTCAGGTCCAGCACGAGGTGGATGATTTCAAGCCGGGTGCGCCCGGGGATGTCGAATTGGTACATGGCGTTCTCCAACTGGGGCGAGGGGCGCTGTTACGCCAGTCCCAGCTCCAAGCATTCATTCAGCTCTGCCACGATCTGTGTCCCGCGTTCAGGGTCGGTTGTGGCAAAAAGCTCATCCACCAGAGTGTGATCGAGGACATGAGTGTCGTATTCGATGGTGGCGGACATGGTGAAGATGGAAACGTCCACCTTCTTGATCCCCTTAGGCAGGACGTCTGTCCTGGGAATCTTGGACAACTCCGGAACAGTCATGATGGCCGGGCTGACGCCGAGCTTGAGGGTGCCGGGTGTGTGCTTTTTTACGGTCAGATAATCACGGGCCTTGAAGAGCCACTGGAAATCCATGCGATCTGTCTCCTGGGAATATATGGTTCATTCCCGCGTGGGGGCTGCGGGCGTTAAGCACGCTTTCTATGCCATCACTCTGAGGTTTGCAAGAGATTGCCGAGGGGGGAATGGTGGCGTACATCTGGTGTGCCACGATAAAAAACGTCCCGCCCTTTGGCGGGCAGAGTCAAAGTGAGGCGACCATGGCCGGGACACGTATCGAGAAAGACAGTCTGGGAACCATGGAGGTTCCTGAAGAGTGCTATTACGGCATCCAGACCCTGCGCGCAGTTCAGAATTTTTGCATTACCCAGATTCCCATCTCCCATTATCCCCGTTTTTTGTACTCCCTGGCCTTCATCAAGAAGGCTGCCGCCGCTGCCAACGCCTCATTGGGGTTGTTGGATCAGGAAATGTCCATGGCCATTTCCCGCGCCTGTGACGATATTCTGGATGACAAACTGCATGACCAGTTCGTGGTGGACGTGATTCAGGGCGGGGCTGGAACCTCGGCCAACATGAATGCCAATGAGGTCATCGCCAACCGGACTCTGGAGCTGATGGGGTATGAGAAGGGGCGTTACGACATTGTCTCGCCCAATACGCATATCAATATGTCTCAGTCCACCAACGACGTGTACCCCACGGCCTTGCGTATTACCCTGATCCTGAAAATCAGGGTGCTCATCGAGGAACTGGAAAAACTGGCGAGGGCCTTTGAGGCCAAGCGGGATGAATTTTCTGACGTGTTGAAGATCGGTCGGACCCAGTTGCAGGACGCCGTGCCCATGACCCTTGGTCAGGAATTCGGGGCCTGGGGCGTGACCATGCGCGAAGATATGCAGCGTCTGGCCGAGGCCCAGTCCCTGGTGCACGAGATCAATCTGGGCGGTACGGCCATTGGTACGGGCCTGAATGCGCACCCGGATTATCGCCGATCTGTGACCGAATATCTGACCGCCATGTCCGCTTTGCCGCTGATTTCCGCTACGGATCTGGTGGAGGCTACTCAGGATACAGGCGCCTACGTGCAGCTTTCGGGCGTGTGCAAGCGCGTGGCCGTGAAACTGTCCAAGATCTGCAATGACCTTCGTCTACTGTCTTCCGGACCTCGCTGTGGCCTGAACGAGATCAACCTGCCGCCCATGGCTCCGGGCTCGACCATCATGCCCGGCAAGGTCAACCCCGTGATTCCCGAGGTCGTCAATCAGGTCGCCTTCACCGTGGTGGGCGGCGATATCACCGTGACCATGGCTGCCGAGGCCGGGCAGTTGGAATTGAACGTCATGGAACCGGTCATCGCGCATACCCTGTTCAACAATCTGGACATGCTGCGTCGGGCGTGCAGCACCCTGCGGGAGCGCTGTGTCATGGGCATCACCGCCAACCGGGAGCATTGCCGCCGCATGGTGGAGAACAGCATTGGGCTGGCAACGGCTTTGAATCCCTATATCGGCTATGAACGCTCCGCCGAGGTCGCCAAGGAAGCCTTGGCCTCGGGGCGCACCGTGGCTGAAATCGTGTTGGAAAAGGGCATCCTGAGTCAGGAAGAACTGGATGATATTCTGAAGCCTGAGAGCATGACTGCCCCGCGTCAGTTCAGGTCGTCCTAACATGCCGAACTGCTTCGTTGTTGCGGGGTATTTCAAATCTCATAGATGAAGAATGCCGTACGATTTACAATGTTCCTGACGTTTTTTTCATAAAAAGGCCTCGGTGAATTTTATCATCGAGGCCTTTTGGTTTTGAATGGGTTAACGTCACCAGCCTATTTTCTGTAGTTTTTGACCCACGGCTCAAGCTGGCTAGGGATTTTCTGGAAGTGCATGTAGTCGACTTTGCCCTTTTCAGCCCAGTCTCCTCCCCATTCCCAACCAAGTTCCTTGAAAGCCTGCACCACGCGGGACCCCGGTGTCAGTGTCCCCGGCTTGGTAGGCTCGTACGTGGCTCCGGGCGGGAGAATCAGGTCGCCTTTGCAATAGGGATTCAGCCGGGGGTTGAAGTCGATGGCAAGCCCGAGGCCATGCAGGGAAACAGTGCGAGAGCCGACAATGGGGCGCCAGACGTATGCCGAGGTATTGTTGGTGTCAGGGGACAATCCAAAAGGACCTTTCAACTGTACCAATGGATGGGCAATGGGCAGTACGCTTTCGACCGGGAAACGGGTCTCCCGGATCACGGCGAAGAGTTGCCTGATATCCGGGGCCAGCTCCTTGTGGATGACGACCTGTCCCTGGTGCAGCTTTCGGTCAAAGCCATAGTAGTGCACATCCACGGCAACGAGTTGCTGCTGGATTTCTTCTGGTGCGTCCGGGGGCTGATTGGTCCAGATCGCTTGTATATCTGTCAGGGCGCTGTCCACGATGGCAGGTGTACAGGCTGGCAAGGAGCAGAGGATGGCGAAGAGGATCCACAAGGTCAGTGTGGGCTGTCTGAACTGCAATTTTTTTCCTGCTATCGTTGTTGAGAGTAGCGTCGTTGCGCAGGGTTGCATCATTCTACCGTCCATCATCGGTCCGTATTTGTGATGATGTCTGTTTGGCGATGCCGTTCGTGGACGTGTACTGTGAGCGCTGAGCCGTTATACTCTTTGCATGAGGAACAACGTCTGGTGATGTCAGCATTTGCCTTTCATGCAGGTCAGCCAGTAGCCGATGCTCAGCGCGAGAATGACCACTCCGAGGGAAATCACCTGCATGTGATCGTTGACTGAAAAATCCAATACAATCACTTTCCGGGCGGCGGCCATGAGTGCCGTTGATATGACGAGCTTGAGGTGAATGATCTGGGTGTCCAGATACACCACGATATTGGCAAAGATTTCAATGGCAATGAGGACCGCCATGAAGGCTCCGAACGTTGCCAGGATATCATTGATGCTCAGCAGAAAGACCGGGGGAGTGATCAGCCGCTGGTAGAGCATCCACACCACGTCGAAAATGCCCAGGATGATGACGAGCGTCATGAGGATGGCGAGTGCTTTAACGGAAACCCTGATGATGCTCCAGAGCTTTCTGGTGAACGGGTCCGAGTGCTCGTGAGCCTTTGGAGTTGTTTCATTGAAGATCATGCTACCTCTGAGGGCTTGAAGGTTCGATGTGGAGGCGCAGGTTGAGGGGCTTTCCTGCCTGGCTTGCTGCATTGAGTTGCTGCCAAGAATTTATGTCCAAGTATCCCCTCGTTGTCTTGATCACAAAAAGACTCTCTGTCATTGTATAAGTTGTCAAAAGAATTCAATGCAAGCTTGGGAATATTGTCAACATACTTTGACGATCGGCGGAGATGAAGATGGAAACGCTTTTGGACAGGCATTGGCATAGACTTCAGGCTGAAAAGGTCATCGAGTTGATGGGGAGCCATGGCGAAAAGGGGCTCGATCAGTTTCAGAGTGACAAACGCTTTCAGCACTTTGGGGAGAACCTCATTGTTGGCAAGAAACCGCGTAGCGGTTTCGAACGTTTTTTACTCCAGTTTCATCAGCCTCTGGTTTACATCCTGCTGTCTGCTGGCGGGGTGACAGCTGTTCTTGGTGAGTGGGTCGATGCTGGCGTGATTCTCGCCGTAGTCGTCGTCAACAGTCTGATCGGTTTTCTTCAGGAGGCCAAAGCAGAAAAGGCCTTGAGTTCACTGACCTCTGCAATGCGGGTTCAGGCGACTGTCGTCCGTGCAGGCGAAACCATCGTGTTGGATGCTGCTGCACTTGTTCCTGGAGATATCGTGCTGTTGCGCTCTGGGGACAAGGTCCCCGCGGATGTTCGCATTCTGCTCGGCAAGGAGCTCCGCATCGATGAGTCGACTCTCACTGGAGAGTCTGTGCCTGTTGAGAAGAATGCTGTTGCAGTGGATCGAGACGCCGTCCTGGCAGAACGAAGTTGCATGGGGTACGCGGGAACTCTGGTCAGCTATGGGCAGGGCACAGGAGTTGTCGTCGCGACCGGGAACAAGACCGAGATTGGCAGAATTTCCGGTCTGATCGATTCAGCCAAGAGCCTGGAGACTCCACTGACACGTCAGATCACAAAATTCAGTCATATTCTTCTGATCGCCATCCTCATTTTAGCTTCAGCGTCTTTTATTTTTGGTGTGCTTCAGGGAGAACCAGCTTCCGAGATGTTCATGGCCGCAGTGGCTTTGGCCGTTGGTGCAATCCCTGAGGGGTTGCCCGCTGCCGTAACAATTATTCTGGCTTTGGGCGTGTCGCGCATGGCCGGACGCAAGGCCATTATTCGTAAACTTCCGGCTGTGGAGACTCTTGGCGGGACGACAGTTATTTGTTCAGATAAGACAGGGACTTTGACCAAAAATCAGATGACTGTGCAGCAGATCTATTCCGCAGGTATTGTTTATAATGTCTCCGGGACCGGATACTCCTTGGAAGGAAATATCGCTGGTGCTGAAGACGATGCCGATGCCAGCAGCAAGAGCCTTGCGGCATGCCTGCGCGCGGGAATGCTGTGTAATGACGCACGGATTAGTGGCATGCCTGATTCGCCAGTTGTGGAGGGGGATCCTACAGAGGCCGCGCTGCTTGTGTCTGCTGCCAAGTATGGTTTGAACTTGGCGGAGGAGAATGCTGATTCACCTCGGATTGACGAGTTGCCGTTTGAATCGGATCTGCAATACATGGTGACTTTTCATCAGGCCGGTGGCGAGATCGTCGCCTATATGAAAGGATCTGTGGAAAGGGTGGTGGCCTGTTGTGAGGACATGATGGTGGCCGATGGAAATACGGCACCACTTGATGCAGATGAAATCATGAGCAGACAGGATCAACTTGCTTCGAGAGGGCTTCGCGTCCTGGCCTTTGCCGTCAAGACACTTCCAAAAAGCGATGCATACGCTCAGAGCGATGTTCAAGATCGTATGACGTTCGTTGGGTTGCAGGGAATGATTGATCCTCCTCGCGAAGAGGCAAGGATCGCGGTAGAGGCCTGCCAACAGGCAGGCATTTCCGTAAAGATGATTACCGGCGACCATGCAGTGACTGCACAAGCCATTGGAAGCAAACTCGGCCTTGTTGGAAACAATTGTACACTGGGTGCGGACTGTCCAGTCATGACAGGGTGGGAGATTGAGGAACTCACCGATGAGGAACTCATTGGTCGGGTTGATGAAATTCCCGTTTTCGCAAGGGTTTCGCCTCATCAGAAATTGAGACTAGTCATGGCTCTGCAAGCACGAGGTGAAGTCTGTGCAATGACTGGTGACGGAGTCAACGATGCTCCTGCTTTGAAGCAGGCGGATATCGGGATTGCCATGGGCGTGAACGGCACTGAGGCTGCTAAGGAAGCTGCGGACATGGTGTTGACCGACGATAATTTTTCAACGATTGAAGCTGCCGTGGAAGAAGGGCGCTGCGTCTTCTCCAATTTGGTCAAATTCATTGCCTGGACATTGCCCACCAATGCCGGGGAGGGGCTTGTCATACTCACAGCGATTTTGTTCGGTGTGACCCTTCCGATTCTTCCGGTGCAGATTCTCTGGATCAATATGACGACAGCTCTCTGCCTCGGTATGATGTTGGCCTTCGAGCCCATGGAGCCCGGGCTTATGGACCGCAAACCGCGGCGGCCAGACCAGCCCATTCTTGGGGGATTGATCATTAAACGGATCGCAATGGTCAGCCTGATTCTACTCGTCGCGGCTTTTGGCCTTTATGAATGGGAAATCCAGACTGGGGCTGATATCGCCAAGGCACGAACCATGGCTGTTAATGTTTTTGTCGTGGTCGAGGCATTTTACCTCTTCAATTCCAGGTCGTTCGAACGTTCACCCTTCGCGCTTGGAATCATGAGCAATCCGCTTGTTCCCATAGGTTTTGTTGCAATGATGATTTTGCAATTACTCTATACATACGTTCCTGTTATGAACGCGCTATTTTCCAGTGCCCCTCTTGATGTGCTTGATTGGGCAAAGATACTGACCTGTGGATTCGTGGCCTTTGCAGTGATCGAATTGGATAAGAAGCGGGTGCGAGGCCGGAAGGCCCAGGATAATTAGCTGTTATTGGCAGTTGCCTTCTTTCTAATATATTTCGTATGACCGTGCCTCGGCGGGATGACCCGCCGGGGTATTTGTTTTCCAAGGAGCCGATCATGTTTACCGCCATCGAAACCATCCCCCGTGAAGAACTGGAACTGCGCTGGGCGCGCTGCCGAGCCATGCTTGAAACCCATGCTCCCGAGGCTGAAGGCCTTTTGGCGTTTTCGCGGGTGAATCTGTATTATCTGACCGGACATCTGGCTAACGGCCTGTTCTGGTTGCCAAAAAGTGGCGAGCCCGTATTGCTGTGCCGCAAGGGCATTGAGCGTGCGCGTCTGGAATCCAGTGTACCTCATATTGTCGAGTTCCGTTCCTACAAGGATATCAAGGGACTACTGGCCGATGTTGGTTCGCCCTTGGGCAAGATCATTGGTGTGCAGATGGATGGCCTGCCCTGGAGCTTCGGCGTCAAGCTGGAGCAGACACTGAACGGCGATTGCAGGATCGTACCCGCCGATTTCGTGTTGACCATGACCCGTGCCAAGAAGACTGAGTGGGAGCTTGCCAAGCTGCGTCTGTGCGGTGAGCGGCACCACAAGGCGCTGTACGAGATGCTGCCCGAGATGATCCGCCCCGGTATGAGCGAGCGCGAAGTGAGCCACAAGTCCTGGGAGGCTTTCTTTGCACTGGGCCATTCCGGGCCGCTGCGCATGGGCAATTTTGGCGAGGAATGTTTTCTTGGGCATGTCTCTGCCGGTGATTCCGGCAACTACCCCAGCGTGTTCAATGGACCGGTTGGTATCCGTGGCGAACACCCGGCAGTGCCGTTCATGGGCTATGCGGGCAAGATATGGAATGCGGGCGAACCCCTGACGTGTGATATCGGTTTCTGTCTGGAAGGGTATGTCACGGACAAGACCCAGTGCTACTGGGCTGGACCGGCAACCAGCATTTCCGACGAGGTCAGGCGTGGCCATGATTTTTGTGTGGAAATCCAGGCCTGGCTGGCCGAGCGCATGCTACCGGGCGCCATTCCCGAGGATCTGTACAATCAGGTCATGGAGGAGTCGACGCGTCGGGGCATGACCGAAGGCTTCATGTCTTTGGGCAAAAACAAGGTCGTGTTCCTGGGCCACGGTATCGGGCTGGTCATCGACGAGTTCCCGGCCATCGCCAACAAGATCAAGACTCCACTGGAAGAGGGCATGGTCTTTGCTCTTGAGCCCAAGTTCGGGGTGCCCGGGCTGGGCATGGTGGGCGTGGAAAATACCTTTGAGGTCACCGCCAGTGGTGCCAAATGCATCTCCGGGCATGACTATGACATCCTCTGCATCGAATAATCGGAGACAATCCAACGCAATGCCAAAAATTCTGGTGACCAATGATGATGGAGTGCATTCCCCGGGGCTGCATGCGGCTGTGGATGGTTTGTATGGGCTGGCGGATGTCGAGATTGTGGCTCCGTTGCACCAGCAGACGGCCATGGGCCGTGCGCTGACAGGTAACAAGGCAAGCGCCATGCAACCCGTGCCTCTCTCCATCGGTGGGCGGGATTATCAGGCCTATGCCTGTGACGCCTCGCCAGCCTTTGCGGTGCGGCATGGTTTGAGTTGCTTGCCGTCGTTTAGTCCGGATCTTGTGGTGTCCGGCATCAATTACGGTGAGAATCTCGGTTCAAGCATTACCGGCTCCGGTACGGTGGGCGCAGCGTTGCAGGGGGCCGGACAAGGCATCCCCTCCATTGCGATCTCGTTGGAAACAAGCATTGATACCATCCATGACTACTCCGAGCAGGAGTGGGATGTGGCCGCTCATTTTCTGCGTCTGTTTGCGGGGATTATGCTGGGGAACAGCCGTCCCATGGATGTAGATGTCCTGAAGATCGATGTGCCCTGTGGCGCGACTCTGGAGACTCCCTGGCGATTGACCCGCCTGTCCCCGGATTCCTATTACGGCATCGAGTTGCCGAAGCCATCCCTGAGCAGTCAGTTGGGGGATTATCGCATCACCAAGGCCGTGGCCGAAGGCGAACCCAAGGATACGGACGTCCATGCTCTGGCCGTGGACAAGGTCGTTTCCGTGACTCCGCTCAGTCTCGATTGTACCTCGCGCGAGCGGTTCTCGGTGATCAACTCATGGCTTGGCGGCGCATAGCCCTGCGCTGCCTGTGAATACGCGGGACTCCTGCCTGATTACTCGGAAATAAATGGAATCCTTCCCCTTTTGCCGTGGCTGTGCTACGCAAGGGGCAAGGCTGACCACCTGTTCCCGAGACCTCAACAAGGCGGGTAGTTTGTGCGTAGGCTTTCCACTGCTGCGATCGCGGCGCTGACCATTCTGATGACTGTTGCCCCGGCATTGGCCCGGGATCCCGACGAATGGGAACTCACCGCAAGCGCGGGGGGCTTCCTGTACCTGATTCTGGCATTCTTTCTGGCAGTGTTCTTGTGGCAGACCAGAAACGGCTTGCCCAAACGGACCTGGGAAGGGGCCATCAATATCTTCTACAAGCGTTGCAAGGCCAGTGAGGGCCGCCCCGGGTTCTATGAGTACCTGATGAAGGGCCTGGACAAGGACCCCAAGCTGCCTCGCTAATCGAACGTTCCTTTGGCAACCATGACGACGTCCCCGCCCACCACGGCGCGGGACGGGCTTGTGGCGTTGCCGTTGATCCTGACGTGAATCCCGCTGTCGCGGCCACAGAAACGGCCCTGACGGATGATGATGTGCTCATCGATCTCAGCCAGCCCGTGGCGGACCAGATACGCTCCTGCCGGACCGGCGGCGCTACCCGTGGCGATATCCTCCACCATTCCCAGATTGTCCCAACTGCGGCCTTCGCGAGCGGTCACGTCCAGTGCGTAGGAAAACTTCGCGCCCACGGATTGCAGGAGCTGTTCGAAGTCCGGTGTGGACACCCGCACCTGTTCCAGGCCTGAAGTCAGCGGCAGGATCAGATACGGCAATCCGGTGCTGACCATTTGCAGTGGCAGGTCCTGCGCCTTGTGCTCGGGGCGCAGGTTCAGGGCGGCCAGGAACTGGTTAGCGGCTTCGCCTTCGATGGGCTCGCCCAGCACAGGTTTTCCTTGGTCCATGGATGCCTCGTACCAGCCGTCCCGGCGAAGGCAGTCCAATTGAACAGTCTTGGCCTTCAGGCGCAGTTTGAATTGGGCCCCGTCGTTGTCTCCGAATAATTCATGCAGTACGGCTGCGGCCCCGAGGATGGGGTGCCCGGCAAAATCCAGTTCTTCTTCCATGGTGAAGATGCGGGCCTCAAAGGTTCCGGCATGCTCCGTGGGACTCAGGAAGATGGATTCGAAATGGCGCATCTCCTGGGTCAGTGCCTGCATGGTCGGGCCATCAAGCGCCGAAGCATCGGGGAAGACCGTCAGGCTGTTGCCGGACAGGGGGCTGCGCGAGAAAACATCCACGTGACGAAAGGCAAGGCCGGTGAGTGAGCGGTCGTTCATGATGATCCTTTGGCGGTGGCTAGTCGCCCAGCGTGGTCTTGAGGGCGTCGTCCATCTGCGAGGCACTGAACAGGTCGCGTAGCACAAGCGGGGACTTGTGACCCGGACCGGGCGGGAAAATGGCGACAACAGGGATGGATTGACTGCCCAAGGCCCGCAGCAGGGCCAGACCTTCGGGGTTGTCCTGGGTCATGTCCACCTGCACATAGGTCAGGTCAAAGTGCTCTTGCCATTTGGTGAGGTTGTCCGTCTTGAGGGTGGTGTGCTCCAGAACTTTGCAGTTGGGGCACCAGTCCGCCGTGAAGTCGACAACGATGGGGCGTTTACCCAGCATGGAGCGAAAGGCCTGCGGCTCGAAGGATTGCCACTTGATGGGCGTTGCCTTGGGAGCGAAGAGCATGAGCGCTGCCAGTGCCACCAGCGCGGCTGCGGCCAGACGTATGGCCCATCGTTTGCCTTTGGGTTGTGATAGGTTCGTCCATTTGCCCCACATCCAGGCAGCGAAGGCAACAGCCAGGAGCAGCCCCAGAGCCGGTAAGAGCATGGTGGTGGGCAGGATGGTCAGCAGGTAGAGCACCGTGCCCATCAGGAAGAATCCCACCCCGGCCTCCAGATAGATCATCCAGTTGCCAGGTTTTGGGAACAGCCGGACCAAACCAGGCCGAGCGGTCATCAACAGGAATGGCGAGGCCATGCCCAGGCCGATGGTCAGGAACACCGCCATGATGGTTTCCGGTGATTGCAGCAGCACCCAGCCCAGCACGCCCCCCAGGAACGGGCCGCTGCATGGAGTTGCCAGCAATGTCGCCAAAACTCCCGTGAACAGGGCGCAGACTTTGGGGCTGCCGGAGGAACGGTCGGCTTTGAGGTCCACCACAGGCAGATCCCACAGGCCGAACAGGGAGAGCCCCAGAGCAAAAACAACAGTGGCCAGCCCAAGGATGAGTCCCGGAGTCTGAAAGAGTTGTCCCCAGGCCAGACCCAGGGCAGAGAGCAGTGCTCCAAGGAAGAGGAAATAGAGCATTACTCCGGCCGAGAAGAACAGGTTGTGTTCACGAAAGGCCCGGATGCGGTCGGCTTCGGTCTGCTCTTCGGAACCCGCCATGAGCGCTGAGAGTTTGAGGCTCAGAACCGGCAGCACACAGGGCATGAAGTTCAGGAGCAGGCCGGCAATAAAGGCGAAAAGTAGCGCCAGCTCGATGTCCGTGACTTCCAGTTCCGGATGGAAATATGTGGGACTGAAGCTCCATTCTGTAACGGAGGAAGGAGGCGAAGTGGCGGGTGCCTCGGTGGTGGATTCCGATGTCGAGGGGGACAGGGTGTTTTGCTTGTTGGTGTCCACGACTTCGGAGAATTCTTTATTCAGATAGAATTCGTACCAGAAGAAATCTGTGGCATCGGGCAGGGATGCTAGATTGATGCCTGTCAGCGGTAATGAAACCTCTGTACGCAGTGGCCAACAATTGGTGGCGGAGCAAGCGGCAAAGGAGAGGCTTCCGGTGAGCGAGATGGCGCTGGTGGGAAGTTGCCCCAAGGGAACGAACAGGGGGGTGCTTCCATAATAAGTATGAACCATGAGTGAAGGGTCGAACACGTCGGGTTCTTCTTCGCCCTCGGGATAGATGACCTTGAGCGGTGATCCGCCATCCAATGAAATGGATAAATGGGTGGGCATTCCGGTTTCACCCGGGGGATTGGCATAGGCGTGGTAGCCTTCATCCAGTTCCAGCCAGAGCACGGCCAGCAGCTCCGTGTCCGGGGTTGCGTCGCCCACGCGAAACAGTTCCCATCTGAGGGAGTAGAAATCGGGCTGGGCCCCGGGGCTGGCAAAAACGCAGGCTGGGGCCAGCAGGAAAAGAAGCATGAATGCCGCAAAGCGGATGCATAAGGGTTTCATAGGTGCCCAGCATGCCACGGAGAAGATTTTTCATAAAGCCGAAAGTTTGTGGTTGACATGGAGAGGGGTGAAGGCATAAAAGTGGCCCTCCCAAACGGGAAACGTGGGCCACTGGCTCAATTGGCAGAGCAGTTGACTCTTAATCAATTGGTTCGGGGTTCGAGTCCCTGGTGGCCCACCACCGCATATCCGCCGCCTCCGCAAGGAGGCGGCTTTCTTTTGACCAACAGGTTTTTAGAAATGTGTCGACGGGTGTTGACAGCCGAAGCGAAGAAGAATAGTAAAACCCCTCCCAAACGGGAAACGTGGGCCACTGGCTCAATTGGCAGAGCAGTTGACTCTTAATCAATTGGTTCGGGGTTCGAGTCCCTGGTGGCCCACCACCGCATATACGCCGCCTCCGCAAGGAGGCGGCTTTTTTTGTCTTGTCTAGTGGAATCCTTGAAATTCAGGGGATTATTCGGATGAGTCCGCGTGTCCGTTGCGAGCGTCGATGGCCTTCACCTGGGCATGCACAGCACGGGTCTGCGGGAAATCGGATTCTGATTGCGCCTGAGCAAGAACGCCACCTGAGATGGCATCGGTTTCCGTGCGCGCCCCATGATCCAGATCCTGAAGCATGGACGGCCTGACCTTGGCTGTTTTCTTGATGGTGTCGATGCCTTTGTCCCAGGCTGCCTGCCTGTCGATCATCACACCAGCCCGGTCTGCTGCCGTAGCGGCCTCGTCGAACAGGGCACGCATCAATGTCATGCAGTGATCATTCTCCAGCAGCTTTCCATTGGGTTGCCCGGTCAATGCGGCAACGGGGTTCATCATGGCATTCAGGCAGAGCTTGTTCCAGATGGCCGGGCGCGGGTCCTTCACCCAGGTGGAATTCAGGCCCGAATCCGCCAGCAACTCCCCCACCCAGTTCATGGCATTACCAGGCAGCCACGGGCCTGCAATGATAAATCCCTGGCTGGAACCGTCCACCACGCCCGGTGCCTTGCGCGTGGAGCCATAGGTGGCGATTCCAGCTGCGAGGTTTTCCTGCCCGAACAATGGGGCCAGGGTTTCAGCATTGCCCAGACCGTTTTGCAGGGTCAGGCAGACACCGTCTGGCTTCAGGATTTCGCGGATGGGAGCGATGGCCGCAGTCTGGTGCGCCTTGACCAGCACGATAATTAGCTCGGTCGGCTGGAGTTTTGAGGGAGAGTTGGATGCCGCCAGAAGGGGAAAGGTCTGGCGTTTTCCCTGCCAGTCCGGAGCCAGGATGATGCCGTCCTTGGCAAGGGCTTCGAGATGAGACCCCGGGCGTCCGTAGGCCTGCACGTCCAACCCGGAGGCGATCATCCGTGCGCCCAGAGAGCAGCCAAGGGCTCCGCAGCCGGCAATGGTTATCAGCATGAGACGATGCTCCTGTGGAGGTTTTGGTCAGCAGTCTGGCATGGACTTCCGGCAATGAAAAGGGCCACGTCTCCTGACATGGCCCACTCAAAGGACGGGCATGGCTTACCCGCCGGGTGAGGTTGTCTTGATTTATCAGTACTCGGCAGAGTCGATATCGATGCCGAACTTGTCCCACTGGGCCTTGGCTTCGGCTTCTGCCTGCTTGATGCGTTCTTCCTGCCAGGGTTCAAGGACCAGAGTCTCGGCGACCAGTTGCCAGAGATATTTCACCTCGTAGTCGCAGTCATAGAATTTGGGAATGCGTTTCATGATCTGGTCACGACAGTTGGAGCAGCCCACCACCACGACGTTGGCTCCGGTGCGTTTGATCTGGTTGTATTTGTGTCTGGCGTGGTGGGCGGATTCGTTCTCAAACGGCATGGGCCACATACCGCCACCCGCACCACAGCAGTAGTTCAATTCCCGGTTGGGAGTCATTTCCACATAGTTGTCCACGCAGCGTCGCATGACCCAGCGGGGCTCCTCGAAGAATCCTCGCCCGAAGTGGCGCTGCAGTTCGCGGCCGTGTTTACAGGAGTCGTGCCACGTGAAGATCTTGCCTGCATTCACGCTGGGGTCGAGCTTGATGCGCCCCTGGCGAATGATTTCAACAAGATAGTCATAGAGATAGGTGTATCCCGCCGTGTTGGTGGGGTCCTCAATCTTGCATTTCTCCATGCCTGTTCGGCAACCGTAGGAGCCACCCCCACAGTCGGGCATGATCATGCGTTCGATTTCATGCTTGTGCATGTAGTTGATCTTGCGCTGGGCCAGGAATTTGTTGGATTCGTAGTTTCCTGTGAACAACGCCCAGTCCACGGCTTCCCAACCTTCGCTGGGGACGGTCCAATCCTCGCGTGCCGCATAGAAGATGCGCCACCACCAGAACTGATCTTCGTAGTCGCCGTAGACTTCTTTTGAATTGGGGAAGAACAGGATCTTGGCCTTGTCCTTGTCCACGGGGACATAGAACCCGGGGCAGTCGTCATCGGACATTTCTTGGCCGAGTTCGGCCATGCCCATCAGGTAGTCATCCATGGCGATGGCGAGGTTGTTGCCGGAGTCCACGTTGTTCTGCATGCCCTTGTGCAGGGTGCCGGGGACCTTGTCGCGGTCGCGTAGGTGCTTCATGTGGGCCATGACTGCCGGGATATCGATGCCCATGGGGCAGGCGAAGGCGCAGCGACCGCAACCGGTACAAATCCATGGAAAGTCGGATGCCACGACTTCGTCAATCATGCCCAGCGATATCATGCGCAGGACCTGACGCGTACTGAGGCCACCCTGACCTTCGGTGCCTGAAACAGGGCAACCGTTGGAACAAGTGCCACAGGCCATGCAGGCATTGAAGTCGAATTTCCCCAAGTGTGCCTTGATCTCTGAGGGAAGCTCCCTCGGTATCAGTGCGGCCTCCATACGTCCTCCAGTGCTCCGGGTGGTTCGTTAGCATGTCTCTCTCACGGCCACGTATGAGCCGTGTCTCACCTTCCATGAAGATAAACATAAAGGATGCCAGCGCTACGATTTGCATGAAATTGCAGGAGGATGACAGGGCGTATGGTCTCTTGAGGGGGGATAGGGCAGGGGAATACCCCCGAAAAGCGTCTCGTACGACAAGATTTATCTTATCGTACAAGACTTATCAGTTCATTCAGGTAACACGCACGCATGAAAGGGGAAATCGTGGTGCAATCAGCGTTGTTCTGTTGTCTTGCTCTGCAAGACATTGCGTGGGCTTTGTCTGGAGAGCAAGCTGTTGGGACGTGGAGTTTACATCAAAAGATCGGAATAAAACCTATTTGGGCTCCACCGGGAATCCGGAATCCTCCCAGGCATTCCATCCACCTTCCAGAGCTTTGACGTTTTTGTGGCCCAACGCCATCAACTTCTGCGCCACCCGGGCGCTAGTGTATTCGTTGGGTCAGGCGCAGTAGAGAACGACCTCACTGCCCGGCGGGATCATCTGGTCGAGGGATGTGATGTCTTTGTGGTTTGCGCGGATTGATCCAGGAATTTTGTGATTGCTTTGTTTCCAGCTGGATGGGGTGCGGACGTCCACCACAAAGAGGTTCGAAGCTCCGAGCTTGTCCCGTAATTCGGTGATTTCGATCCGTTCAACATCTTTTGCAAGGGCCTGTGGGCTTGCGATGAACACTGCCAAAACTACAAGCACCGCATAAACAGCATGTTGGCGCATAATTGAAACCTTCCTGATTTTGGGTTTGCATATACTGTAGCATGTAGGGCGAGGAGCGTCAGTCCTCTATTCCTCTGCAGGACGAAGAACGCAGAATTGTGATTGGGGTTGCCGTGCGTTGGACAGTTGTACAATATGAGGTGATGCTGTGGAGTCATGAAAGAGTCTTGAAAAAATCTAGACAGAGTAACGAGCAGGGGCTAATGAAGAAATGACAACCAGGGGCAAGGCGTGTGGCGCAGACTCTAGTGGGTTGATCAGCCTGCGGGAAATAGCCCGGCGGCTGGGACTGCCTTCATCCACTGTCGCTTACTACAAGGATCGCTATCGGCGGTTCATTCTCCCTTCAGCGGGAGTGGGGCGCCGCCAGCGGTATTGCCCATCGGTTCTCGATGTCTTCGTCAGAATCAGGGAAATGTATAATATGAGCAGTACTGCAGCCGAAATTGAGCGCGATCTCGAAGCGAGATTCCGTAAAACCGCCCCCCCGCAGCGGAGGGTGGAAGCACAGCCGGACTCCGTGTCGCTTTTGCTTGAGCGAGTCTCCGGTCTGCTGGATGATCAGACGTTGTATCGCCGCGAGATTGGTTCCCTGCGCGAGGAAGTTTCCGTGCTCAAGAGCGGTCTTGCCGAGCGGGAAGCCGCGCATGAGCGGGCGGTACGGGATATGGAGGCGGAACTGACTTTCCTGCGAGAGGAGAACAAGCGCCTGTCGCACTATGTCGAAACGCATATCCGCCGTGGCAATCCCCTGCATTCCAAACCCTCTGAAGCCTTTCTCGGATTACCGTTGGTCATCCGTTCCGAGCATGACGAATATCTGGGCGTGGCCGCTCCGACGAAAGGCGCTTTTACCCCCAAGGGGCTGGTCGGTCTGATTCAGAAAAGCGCAAGTGCCTCCCGCTCCGTGGATATGGACTGGGACCGTGATCGCGACCATTGGATTCTCAAGGTGCTGACCACTGCCCCGGAGACGGGATGTGAGCAGGCACTGGTGTTTATGCTCCATGAAGTCAGAACCCCCAATCGAAACCTCGTGGCTCGGCTGGCTCATCTGATTGTCGACGGCAACGAGGTGCCTGATAATTTTCTGCTTGGCTTCTTCAAGCAACTGCGTGACACGTTTAATTCCTGATCTCTTGTCCTGAAGCTTTTGTGCACAATGGGAATGTGTTAGGTTAATGGCGCACTAGATTTGCGACCATAAGCCCAACCCGTGAGAAGGAACGGTCATGCAGAGCAGGAAAAGCCCCCTCAACGAGTATATCCCCACATCTCCCACGAGCCCCGAGGAGTACCTGGAATTCGTCGGGCCGGATCGGGTCGAGCGGCTGAAGCAGTTGGCTGCTCCTCTGGAGGGCAAGGGCTGGGCGAATGTGAATTCCACGTTGGTGGGGGGGGGCGTCGCCGAGATGATCAAGGGGACTCTGCCCCTGGCTCGGGGCCTGGGCATCGATGCCCACTGGCATGTGCTGGAGGGCAGTGACGAATTCTTTTCGGTGACCAAAAAATTTCATAATCTGCTGCAGGGCATGGAACAGGAAATTTCATTGGACGAGATTTTCCATGCCTACCTGGACACCATCGATCAGAACACTCGAGAGACATTCATTACCTCGGACCTGGTGGTGGTGCATGATCCTCAGCCAGCAGCCATGGTCATGAACGGAGTCATCTATGGCAATGTGCTGTGGCGTTGTCACATCGATACCACTTCGCCGGACATGACCATCTGGCGGTTCCTGCTTCCCTATATCAACCACTGCGCCGGGGCGATTTTCACCATGCCCGAGTTTGTGGGGCCTGGTTTGCAGATTCCGGTATATCAGATCATGCCGGGGATTGACCCCCTGTCCGAGAAGAACCTGCTGCGGACTCGAGCCGATGCCTTGGGCATCCTTTCGCCGTTGCTCAATGAGCACAACATTGATCCTGACCGACCGATTCTGGCGACAGTGTCGCGTTATGATCGACACAAGAATCAGACTGCGGTGGTCAAGGCGTTTCGCAAGATGCGGTCCAAGATCTCAATGGACCCTGCCCCGCAGATGGTCTTCCTGGGCAACACTTCGGATGATCCCGAGGCTGAGCAGATGCTGGCTCAGTTGCGTGAACTGGCCGAGGGCGATCCGGATATCCATTTTCTCGTGAACGTGGATGATAATGACGCCGTGGTGGGGGCGCTCTTGAACGTGGCGCGCGGGGTTGTTCATGCGGCTACGCGTGAAGGGTTCGGACTGGTGGTGACCGAGGCCCTCTGGCAGCGTGCGCCGGTGATCGGATCCAACCGGGGAGGCATCCGTACTCAGGTGATCGACGGCAAAACCGGCTTTCTGGTGGACCCGGATGACACTGAAGCCATTGCCAAGGCCATGGTTCGTCTGATTGAGGATGATAATGTCTGCTCAGGGATGTGCGAGGCTGCCCACGAGCACGTGCGGCGCAATTTCCTGTTGCCACATGTGGTTGAAAAGTATCTTGAATTGATGCGTTACTATGCCCGTGTGGACCGCAAGGCCCCGGATTTCAGACTGTCAGAATTGACGTACTCGGAAGTCATTAATGCCATGCGACCTCGTCCTTCATTTTTCCCGGATGAGTAACCAGCCGAGCGTGTGCCGAGGTGGAGGGCTCCGGTCTGGCTGAGGTTTATGCAGGGCTAGGCGCTGAATACACGGTTTCGCCCGTGTCGTTTGGCTTCATAGAGGGCGTCGTCGGCACGTTTGAGCAGGTCTTCCAGGCTATCTTTCTTGGATTCAAGCGTGGCGACACCGATACTCACCGTAAAGCCGATCTCATGCTCTTGAGTGTTCACCAGTACCTTGTCCAATTTCTCCCGCAGGCGTTCTGCTGTGGCGAAGGCCCGTGAAGCGTTGGTCTCCGGCAGGACGACGGCAAACTCCTCTCCTCCCATTCTGCCCATGATATCTGAATCCCGCAGGGTGTCCTGGCATGTTTGGACCAGGATTTTGAGAACCTCGTCACCCGCGGCATGTCCATGCGTATCATTGATGCGCTTGAAGTGGTCGATGTCCAGCATGAAGGTGGACAGGGCACGGTCGTAGCGTTTGGCACCGGCAAATGCCCGTGCGCCAAGCTCAAAGAAATGGCGCCGGTTATTGGTGCCGGTCAGTGAGTCTTTGGCGGCCAGTTTGCGCAGGGTTTCTTCCATCTTACGGCGCTTGGTCGTGTCATGGGCGACGGCGTACACCACTTTGTCCTCAAGTGAAGGGGTGGCATTCCACGTTATCCATCGGAAACTGCCGTCTTTGCAGCGGTAGCGGTTTTCGAATCCAATAAGTTCTTTACCCCTGGCCAGTATCAGGTTGGCATCTACCGTGCTGTTGACGTCGTCGGGCAGAACGAAGTCAATGAAGGGACGGCTGAGCAGTTCTTCCTCAGACCAGCCCAGCTTCTTGGTCCAGGCGGGGTTGATCTGTTTGAAAAATCCATCGAATCCGGCAATGCACATCATGCCTGGTGTGAGTTTGAAGAATTTTTCGCGCTCAATCTCTGCCATTTTCCGATCCGTCAAATCCAGGATCAGAATGATGATTCCCTCGACAGAATCGCCAAACGTATGAGGCAGGTAGGTGATTTCGAAGTTGCGGGTACCCTTCTTGGGCGACTGGAAGGTCAATTCGAAGTTTTGCCGTTCTCCTTTCAAGGCCCGTTCGTACATGGGGGCGACCTTGGCATACAATTTGTCCCCGACCAGTGTTGAGACATGTTTGCCCAAGATGGATTTCACCGGGGTTTCGAAGATTTCTTCGTAGTAGTTATTGGCGAATTGGTACTGCAGGTCTTTATTCAGGTAGGCAATGAGTGCCGGAGTGCCATCCATGACCGCTTGCATCATGTCACGACTGCGGACCAGTTCCATCTCCGTTATGGTTTGTTTGGTGATGTCCGCGAGCACGACCACGGCCCCTGAAAATTTCCCGGAAATGTCCAGCATGCTGGAGAGCGTGATCTTGAAGTAGCGATCTTCGCCATAACAGCGAGCCTTTTTTTCAACGCGCAGCACCCGGCGGTCCTGAGCAAGGAAGTTTCGAATTTCGACAGCCAGCCAGGGCAAGGACTCGGAGAGTCTGCGGCCAACCACGGACTTGCGAGTCTTGATGCCTGGGATGTCGATTCCGCAGGCTTTCTCGTCATTGGTCAAAGGGGAGAGTTCTTCAGGGGTGACGCCGATGCCCATGAAGGAGGCTGCGGAGACATTCAGATTTTCCACGATACCTGCGTGATCTACCAGGAATATCGGATCCGAGATGCTTTCGAATAGGGTGAGATATTTATTCTTTTCATTTGTTTGGCGGCGGTTGGCGTCCTGTAATTCCTGGATGCGCTGGTCTTTTTCAAGAGAGATCCATTCCGAGCACAACGTGATTTCAAACAGATCAAAGCAGCGGGCGATGAACTTGCGACAACGGCGGCGTTCCTCTCCTGTTTTGATGTGTTTGTTGAGCAGATCGATATAAGATTGGCGGTAGTATTTGAGCAGGCCAAGAAACATGGTCATGGAGATACCGCGCCTGCGGTGTGTCCGTGCCTGCTCAATGCCAAAGGCTGCGACCGGGTGCGTCGAATAGTCCACATCAGGGTTGAACTCCGGGGGGGCGTTGTCGAATTGCTCAACGGCAGTGAGCAGGGACAACGAAATACCAGCGATGGATGCGCGCCAGTCTTCGATCTTGGTGGAATTATACTGCGAGTATCCATGCTCCTTGGCGTAGAACAGGATGCGTTCGACCAGCCATGTTTCGCTGGCGGTGATGATTTCTTGGAGTTGCTGCATGGGCCCGGTCAGTCTTTTTATACGATTAAAGAGGGGTGGCTTAGGAGTGTAAAGCCGATAATAATAACAAGATATACACAGAAAGCAAGGCTCTGATATGTTAGTTAAAGATCAACACCTTGGGGCATAGCAATAGGTGTTGACTCAAGGATTCTCCTCCTGTCTCACCATGATGGAATGATCGTCATTTTTTGCCGAATTGACCCTGTGAGGGATGGGCCAGGCTTCCAGAGACTCGGCGGGGCAGGGCTCCAGCAGCGGCAGAACTTGGACCGCGTCTCCCTTGAGCCAGATTGAATAGGATTCAACGGGAATAATGACTGGCATACGTCCATGAATGGGAGCCATAAGCTCGTTGGCCGTGGTGGTTAGAATGGAGCAGCTGAATATGGACGTGGGGGGCGAGCCATTTGATTCTGGCGTGCTCCAGTGCTCCCAGATTCCTGCAAATCCCATGGTCGTATCATCCTTCAGGCGGATGCAGTGCGGTTGAGTGGTTCCGTCCGGCAGGCGCTGCCATTCGAAGAAGTGTGAAGCCGGGATGAGGCAACGCCGTTGACGGAAGGCCGTGCGGAATGAGGGCTTTTGGTCCACGGTCTCGGCTCTGGCATTGATCAGGCGGGTGCCGACATTCGTGTCTTTGGCCCAGGATGGGACAAGGCCCCATTTGAGCATTCGGAAAGCAGGTGAGCCGGATTCCGGATGCGCCAGTATGGCCCCGATCATCTGCGTAGGGGCAATATTGTAGCGCGGGGCATAGCTGGGCTCCTTGGTCAGATCAAACTGCTCTGCCAAGTGCTTTTTGGGGGTGTCGAGGCCGAAACGTCCGCACATACGATAAAGATGGTGGTTAAGGGGGATTTCGTCAAGTCCGCTTGACCTCTCTGCGGCCCCCCGCGTAGCGTCTCCCGGCAACAATCATCAACCTCGATTCCATGCCGGTCTTGCCTCTGTATGCAGGCTCCGGCAGCCGCAAGGATGCCATGCTCAAACACACATTCTGCCATATCCCGCGCATTGGCGCGACCACGGAACAACGATACTGGGACAAAGGGCTCAAGCATTGGGATATTGCAGCGAGCAGTATCGGCGAGGCCGCTCTGGGCGGTAAAACGGCCTGGGTGCGACAACATCTGGATGAATCCCACGAGCGTTTGGAAACTGGCGACGCCCACTGGTTCGATTCCAGGCTGCCCAGCGGAGAGAGCTGGCGTTTGTTTGGTGAGTTCCGCGACCGTGTGGCCTATGTGGATATCGAAACCACGGGGCTGACCTACGGCGAGGACCATATCACCACCATTGCCCTGTCTGGAGCGGGTGAGGTCAAAACCTATGTGTATGGCGACAATCTGGATGAATTCCAGGATGACATCAGGGCTTTTGACGTCATTTCCACCTACAATGGCAAGTGCTTCGATGTCCCGTTCATCGAACGTTCCTTTGGCATTCGCCTGGACATGGGACACATCGACCTCAGATACGTGCTCAAGAAGATCGGTTTTTCAGGTGGCTTGAAAAGCATTGAAAAACAGATGGGGATTGGCCGTGATGACCTTGAAGGGGTGGATGGGTATTTTGCGGTTATTCTGTGGCACGAGTACCAGAATACGGGCAATCCAGCTGCGCTGGAGACATTACTGGCCTACAACGCGGCTGATGTGATCAGCCTGGAGTCGCTCATGGTCCATGCCTACAACACGTTGCTGGATGAGACCCCCTTTGCCGATGGAAATCGGCAGGAAGAGCGTCCGGCCCTCACCGTTTCGCATGAGCCTGATCGAAAACTCGTGGATAAGCTCATGGTCCGGCACGGATTGTTCTAGGGAAGCAGAGGGAGGAGGCGCAATCCGGGAGGGGATGGAGGCATCACCCCGGCCTAAAGCTGTATTTTGCTTGTTTTTGTGAGGTGAGGATTAGCTGGCCTGCAAGCTGACTATTTGGACTTGGGGCAAGGGTTGTGTGAGGTTTTACGCCCCGAGAGCTGCAGGATTTGTTGGCGAATACGCTCAAGCAGTTCAGTGCCTTCGATCATTTCCTCATTGGAAATGCCCTTGAGCATGACTTCTTTGGCAGCGTCGAGTTTTTCGCTTAACTCCCTCATGACTCCCCAAGTCTTTTCTTCCACGTCGATCAGTTTGACCCTTCGATCTTTATCCGAGACCCGTCGGCGGACCCATCCGTCACGTTCCATGCCGTCCAGAATGCGTACCATGGTCGGTCCTTCAATACCGATTTCCGCAGCCAGATCCTTTTGCGATAACGCGCTGCCATGTTCTTCAAGAATATACAGCACCAGCCAGCGTGAGTTGGAGAGGCCAAAGGGTCTGGCGAGCTCGTCTGCTAGATTGCGCAAATCCCGGGCTGTATTGTCCAGACTGACGACAAAATCATGGCTGATGTGGTGCCAGGAGTTGTTATTCATGGAGTGCTCCTTAGGGAGTTCGATAGCCTATCTCCTATGCAATGTCATTGATGGTGCCCCCGCCCTGGGGGGGAGGGGGTGGGCGGGGGCACCAAAGAGGGATCACTTTTAGGGTATTCGTTTCTTCGGAGGATGGAAGAGGTCCGTGAAACGGGTGATCCCTTTGTAGAAGGCGGGAATGAAGAAGGTTGCGATAAACGTCGCCGCCAGCATTCCGCCGATTACGCCGGTTCCAATGGAGTGGCGGCTGGCTGCACCAGCGCCACTGGAAATGGCCAGCGGTACACAACCCAGGACAAAGGCCAGCGAAGTCATGACAATGGGTCTGAAGCGCAGTCGTGCCGCCTCAAGTGCGGCGTCATGCACGGACATGCCCTCGGCGCGTTTCTGCACTGCGAATTCCACGATAAGGATGGCATTCTTGGCAGACAGGCCGATCAGGGTGATCAGTGCGATCTGGAAGTAGACATCGTTGGACAGTCCGCGCATCCAGTTGGCCGCGATGGCGCCGAACAGGGCGAACGGAACCACCATGAGGACTGCCAGGGGCAGATTCCATTTTTCGTACTGTGCCGCCAGGATCAGGAAGACCATCAACAGGCCGAGCACGAAGACGGAATAGGAACTACCGCCCGAAAGTCGTTCCTGATAGGCCGATCCGGTCCAGGCCAGGGTGTAGCCATCGGTCAGGGTCTCGGCGGCAACTTCTTCCAGAGCTGCCAAGGCCTGCCCAGAGCTGTAGCCAGGGGCCGGGGCACCCATGATCTTTGCTGCCGGGAATACATTGTAACGCTCCATGACCTCGGGGCCGGTGGTGCGCTCCACTTTGACCAGAGCGGTCAGGGGCACCATGTCTCCGGAACTGGAGCGGACATAGACACGGCCAAGATCCTCAGGGCTGCGGCGGTAGTCGCCCTCAGACTGCAGGTTGACCTGGAAGGTTCGGCCCAGCTTGTTGAAGTCGTTGACGTAATAACTACCGAAGGTGGCCTGCATCACACTGAAAACGTCATTGACCGGCACGCCCATGGCCCGGGCCTTTTCACGGTCCAATTCCACGTGCAGTTGCGGCGAGTTTACGTTGAAAGTGCTTTGCACATAAGCCAGTTCAGGGCGTTTGGCTGCTGCCTGCTGTAGCTTTGCCAGTGTGTCGGCAAGTTCAAATGCGCTGGCACCCGTACGGGACTGGATATAGCCTTCGAATCCGCCAGTGTTACTCATGCCATTGATGGGCGGGGGCATGAAGGCCAGGACAATTCCTTCCTCCATTGCTGCTCCCATGCCGAAGATCTTTTTGACCACATCGTGCGAGGATTGGCCTGGACCTCGTTCGTCCCAGGGCTTGAGCTTGATGAACATGGTGCCGAAGTTGCTGTTGGCTGTGACAGACAGCAGGTTGAATCCGATCAGGTTGATGCTGGTGTCCACTTCTGGGAGTTGTCCGATCTGGGTTTCCAACTCGCGCATTAATTGCTCGGTACGCGAAATGGACGCGCCAGGCGGCAGGATGGCCACTGCAATGGCGTAGCCCTTGTCCTCTTCTGGAACCAGGGCGCTAGGCACGATCTGAAACAGATGCCAGGTTACACCGCACAGGCCCAACAGAAGAACAACTGCCAGTACGCCGCGTTTCAGCAGCAGGCGGACACCTGTGGTGTAGCCGTTGGTGATGCGCTCGAAGAAGCGGTTGAACCAGCGCAATGGAGCGATAGGTTCCTGATGTCCGGGCTTGAGCAGAATGGCACACAGAGCCGGGGTCAGTGTCAGGGCCACGATGCCCGAAATGACAACGGACACAGCGATCGTCACCGCGAATTGCTTGTACATCTCACCGGCCAGTCCGCCCATGAAGGCCACGGGTACAAACACGGAGCAGAGCACGAGCACAATGGCGATGACCGCACCTGCCACTTCTTCCATGGCTTTGATGGTGGCTTCCTTGGGGCCAAGGCCTTCGGTGGTCATGACACGTTCGACGTTTTCGATCACCACGATGGCGTCATCCACCACAATGCCGATGGCCAGCACCAGCCCAAATAGGGTCAGGGTGTTGATGGAAAAACCAAGGGCATACATCCCTGCAAATGTGCCGATGATGGACACGGGCACAGCCAATAGCGGGATGACCGTTGGTCGCCAGTTTTGCAAGAACAGGAAGATGATCAAAGCCACAAGGATGAAGGCTTCGAACAGCGTTTGCCGAACTTCTTCCACGGAGATGCGCACGAAGTCGGTGATGTCGTAGTCCATGGACCAGGTCAGGCCATCAGGGAATGAAGGGGCGAGTCTGTCCATGGCAGCGATGACCGAGTCGGCTGTCTGGAGTGCATTGGCACCCGGTGAGAGGTAGATGGCAATATTTACCGAAGGTTTACCCTTGCGCAGGGTGACCATGTTGTAGTTCTTGGACCCCAACTCCAGGCGCGCCACATCTCTCAGACGCAGGTATGAACCGTCTTCATTGGCGCGCAAGATGATATTCCCGAATTCTTCGGGGGTGGCCAGGCGGCCCTTGGTGGTGACCGTATAGGATGTCTCCACAGGGTTGGCCTGGGGGAGGTTGCCAATGGCACCTGCGGCAAATTGGGCGTTTTGCTCATTGATGGCGGCAGCGATGTCCGCGGGGGTCATTTTCAGCTGGGCCAGCTTGTCGGGCTTGAGCCAGACACGCATGGAATAATCCTTGGCCCCTAGTACTTCGGCGTCACCAACACCGGGCAGACGTTTGATTTCATCAACCACGTTTACGGAGGCATAGTTGCTCATGTAAATGGTGTCGTAGCGTTCGTCGTCGCTACGAAGGCCCACAACCTGAAGCATGCTTGATGACTTTTTGGTGACGGTGACGCCTTGGCGAGTCACCTCGGTGGGCAGAGAGCTGGTGGCGGCTTGAACCCGGTTATTGACGTTGATGGTGTTCTGGTCCGGGTCCGTGCCCACGGCAAAGGTGACGGTGACTTTTAGGGTGCCGTCACTGGCGCTTGTGGAGCGCATGTACAGCATGTTGTCGACGCCGTTGATCTCCTGTTCCAGAGGTGCGGCGACGTTCTGGGAAATAACCTCGGCGCTGGCTCCGGGATAATACGCTTTGACTTCGACTTCGGGTGGAACGATTTCCGGAAATTCGGCAATAGGCAGCGTGGTCATCGCCATGATTCCCGCCAGTGAGATCAGCAGCGAGATGACCGTGGCGAAGATGGGCCTGTGAATGAAGAATCTTGAGATCATTACTGGGCGCTCCCCTGGCCAGCTTCAGCGACTTCGGTCTTGGACACGGTCACTGTGACGCCGGGACGGACCTTGATTACGCCATCGGAAATGATGCGCTCGCCACCAGACAATCCACTGAGAATCTGGAAGCCGTCGCCGATGGTCTCGCCGATAACCACATGACGAGGCTGGGCGACGTTGGTTTCATCCAGAATATATACGATAGTAGCGTTTTTGGTGAAAAGTACCGCGCGCTGAGGAATGACCACAGCATCCTTGAGGGTCATGCCCTGCATGACCGCGCGTGCAAAACTGCCAGGCAGGATCATTCCGTCGGGGTTGGGCACCTCGGCACGTACGCGTACGGCTCCGGTTTGCGGGTCTTCATGGCGATCCATAAAGTTGATGTGTCCGATTTGCTTATAGAGATTGCCATCGGACAGCCGCAGGCGAACGACAGGTCCGTCCTTGGGCGCACTGATCTGGCCATCGGCGAGCTGACGTTTGCGTTTCAGTACTTCGGTGCCGGGTACGGAGAAATTGACGTATACCGGGTCCAACCTTGTGACGGTGGTCAGGAGACTGCCGGAGGCGTCCAGAGTGATCAAACTGCCTTCGGAGCGGGTTTCCCTGCTGGTGATTCCCGAGATGGGAGCACGAACTTCGGTATAGCCCAAGTTGAGCTCCGCTGTTTCCACGCTGCCGCGTGCGGTGCGGACCGTTGCCAGAGCGGCTTCATATTTTGCCTCGGCGTCGTCGCGTTCGTGGGTGCTGACAGCGCCTTGCTTATAGATGGACAGGGTCCTGTCCCGATACAGACGTGCCAGTTCCAGGTTTGCTTCCTGCTGTTGCAGTGCACCTCGAGCCTGCTCCAGAGCCGCGTGATACGTGTTCGGATCAATGCGGAACAGGATGTCGCCTTCCTGAACAAAGGATCCTTCGCGATAGGTGCGTTCCAGCAGGATGCCGCTGACCTGAGCGCGGACTTCGACCTCGCGGGAACCGTCCACCTGGGCTGCATATTCGACGTCCAGAGGCACATCGGCTTTGGTGACCGTAATAGCTTTGACCAGCGGGGGCGGCGGTGCTGTTCCCGCATGCCCTTTGGCGTCCTTGTCGGTACAACCAGCCGCAAAGAGTGGGATGATGAGGAAGATAATTAGTAATTTCAGTCCATTGTGCATTGTTTGAAACCCCTTGTTTTAAACAAAGATGCCAGCCTATCTATTAGCTTGCTATCTTTTTGTGACTAACTATGCCTCGAAGTGGGGGTTGTCAAGGAGATAAAACATTGTTTGAATTTTTGTTTCAGAAAGGAGGAAGGCTACTTTCCTAAAAGGCCAATAACTGTGGCTCCTGCGAACATCATGGAGGCTCCGGCGAGTTTGGCGCCCATGCCCGTTTCCTTGAGCCACAGCCCACCCAGCAGCACTCCGAACACGGCGTTGAGCCGTTTGATGGCGATCATATAGGCGGCTTTGACCATGGACATGGCCAGACAGTGGCAGATGATGTGAATGAAAACCAGAATGCCTAGAATCATGCCCTTGGCTGGAGCTATGCGGAGAGCCGAGAGTCGTGCTTTGCCCAACAACGGCAGAGTAATGAGCATGATCAGTCCTTGGGCAATGAAAAAGGTGCAGCCAAAGAACAGGGGGTCGGATTCGATGATGCCCTTTTTTCCGAGAACGGCACTGAAGGCATAGACCAGAGCCGCCCCCAGCATGGCACGCGTTCCCGGTTCGGCTGTGATGGCCTTGAAGGGGGCCAGCCAGCCACCAATCTGTTTGGCCTCCAGATTTAGAACATAGCTGCCGAGAACGATGAAAAGCACTCCGGAAGCACCCCATGCATTCGGTACTTCTCCCAGGATGAAATAGCCTGTGACCAGGGCAAAAGCAGGCGTGAAGGCCAAGTACGGCAGTGTCAGGGACAGGGGCGAGAGGTTGATGCCCCGGAAGTACAACAGCACTCCGGCGATGTTGATGGGCAACAGCAGGCTAAAGGTGGGCCAGAACTCTGGGGAGAGGTCGGGAATTTCGATGAAGATGAGCAGGGTTGCGAACAGCGGAATGGAGTAGACCGAGGGCAATAGTGCTGCCTCGAACGGGTTGAGATCGGGGAACGAGCGCTTGAGATAGGCCGCTTCCGTGGCCGAGAAAAGTGCGGTCAGGAACGCAAGGCTGAACCAGAGCATGATGGTTTAGTTCGTGACGGCGTAGGCGATGACCTGGCCGTGGTGGTTGTAGCGGAATCGGGTCAGGGTCTCGTCGGTACCGAGGACGGCTGTCAGAGTAAAAGGCACCTGGCTGATGTCCATGTAACGACGGGCAATGGGGCCGTGGCTATAGAATCGGGCGTCCAGGAATTCCACATCACGTCCACCGTCGGGGCGGAGAGTGATTTTCATGGTAGGCCATTTGGCGAACCAGTCCCATGTGGCGAAGAACGAGGCTTCCTGTCCCAGTCTGGACAGGAGCGTCGGGTCGGCTTTGGTGAATTCGGCAAATTCTATGCTCGAGTGCAGGGCCGGAATGGCACTGACCGAGCCGATGCGCAGGCGATCTCCGTCTTCCACAATGATTTTCCAGAAAATGGGGGACAGCAGGTCCGTGCTGACGGTGATCGATTCGGCCTGGATACCGTTTTCGGCCAGGACCTGCGGCATTGAATCCTCCACCAGCCCACGTACGCTGTGAGTGGCGACGGGATAAAGCAGCATGAAGGCCAGGCCAAGGGTGGCAATGCGCCTACCGTGTTCGCGCGAGCGCAAGGACCAGACGAACAGCCCCAGCGCCGTCAGGGTCAGGAAGGGATCGATAATGAAAACAGCGCCCCAATCGTAGCGGACTTTGGAAAAAGGGGCCATCAACTGGGTGCCGTAGGTGGTGACCACATCGAGCCAGAGGTGGAGGGCAAGCAGCGAGAGGGAGACGATGAACGTCTTCATTGGTTTGAAGGCTTTGTGCAATAACCAGAAGAGTGCTGTCAGGATCAGGGCCTGGGCTGAGATGCCTACCAGAGAATGAGTGATACCCCGGTGGTGGAGCAGATAGTCTTCAGGGCTTAGACCCACGAAGTTGTCGATGTCGGGGAGCCATGCCGCCAGAATGCACAGGGCATACGCCAGTCGGGTGCCGAACCGGCTGTGGAGTAGGCGACCGGCTAATGCGCCAGAGGCTATATGTGTAATGGGATCCATATTGGTTATGTACCCCAGGGATTTGGCAACAGCAACCTGTGGTGGTCTTCGGCAGTGATTCTATTGTTCTGAAGCGTTGATGGTGGAGGTGCGGATATCTGCCCAAGACCATGTATAGTTCACTGAGATTGTTTTAATCACTGGAATAATCAGATTGTTTGCCTGAGTTCTGGACGTTGCCCTTGGGCCGGGGTAAGATGGAGAGATGGAAAAGAAACACAATGATCCCGGTGCGCGACAAGTGGATGCCGTGATATTCGATTTTGGTGGAGTTTTGGCAGAAGAGGGCTTTTTTGATGGATTTCGGGCCTTGTCCGAGGCTCAGAACATCGATTTTACCTTGCTCTCTGAAACCGCGGTGGATTTGGCACGAGAAGGCGGTTACGCCGAGGGACGCATCGACGAACAGGAATTCTGGGTACGGCTCAGGACTCAGACCGGGCTTGAAGGAACTGATGCCGAGTTACGCCATGAATTGTTATCCCGATTCATCCTGCGCCCCTGGATGTTCGAGTATGTGGACAAGCTGAGAGCCGCCGGGTACAAGGTTGCGGTCCTGAGTGATCAGACCAACTGGTTGGAAGAACTGGATGCCAAGCATGGCATGCTGCAACATTTTGATCTGGTCTGGAATAGCTACCGCACGGGCAGAACCAAGAAGGAACCTGCCTTGTTTGATGATTTTACCCTGGCTCTGGGGGTTGCCCCGGAACGCGCTCTGTTTGTCGACGATCACGGCGGGCACATCCGCCGGGCCGAGGCCCGGGGCATGAAGGCCATCCACTATGTCGGCCGCGAAGATTTTGAGCGCCGCATCAACGAAATCTGCCCGCTGTAGCGGGGTTGGAGAACGATAATGAAAAGCCCATCCTTTGGATTCTCCCGTGAAGGGGTTCCCTTTGCCGCCCTGTGCGCCCTGCTGACCCTGAGCCTGGCCTTCCTGGAATGCGCCACGGGAACAGCAGTGATGTTCGTGCTTACTTTTTTTGTGGTGCATTTTTTCCGCGACCCCGAGCGCGTGGCACCCAAGGGACCGGGCATGGCCATTAGTCCGGCGGATGGAAAGGTCTGCAAGGTCGGCATGGCCAAGGACCCCATTACCGGCAAGCAGCGCAAGGTTGTGTGCGTGTTCATGAATGTCTTCAGCGTGCACGTGAACCGCGCACCGGTTGACGGCGAAGTTGAAGTCATCAAATATTTTCCGGGCAAATTCCTCAATGCCTCCCTGGACAAGGCCTCCGAGGATAACGAGCGCTTGGCCATGTCCATCCGTGGCATCGAAGGCGGTGATTGGACTGTGGTGCAGATCGCTGGCCTCATTGCCCGGCGCATCGTTTGCTGGGCTGAGGAAGGCGATCAGTTGGCGCGCGGCCAGCGATTCGGCCTGATCAAGTTTGGCTCCAGGGTTGACCTTTACTTGCCGGATGCCTATGACGTATCTGTCCATGTGGGCGAACAAGTATTTGCAGGACAGACTGTCCTTGCCCGCAGAAAGTAGGAACGAACGACACCATCATGAGCCAAGAAAAGCCACGCCCCATCCATAAGGGAGTCTACATCCTCCCTAATTTGCTGACCACGGGAAGCCTGTTTTCGGGGTTCCTGGGCATCATGTGGGCTATTGACGGGCGCTTTGAAGCCTGTGCCTTGGCTATTCTGGTCAGTGCGGTGCTCGATGGGCTGGACGGCAAAGTCGCTCGTCTGACAGGCACTGCCAGTGAATTTGGCGTGCAGTTCGATTCTCTGGCCGACCTGGTGGCCTTCGGTGTGACGCCGGGAGTGATGCTCTATCTCTGGAAGCTGCATGCCTTCGGGCGGCTGGGGCTCATGGCCTCATTCCTGATCGTGATTTGCGGAGCACTCCGTTTGGCACGTTTCAACGTGGCTTCATCCACCAGCTCCAAGAAATTCTTCATCGGTTTGCCCATTCCGGCTCAGGCCTGTATCATGGCGTCCTTCGTCCTGTTTGTGCCGTTCTTGCCGGAATCTCTGGTCCCCTACGAGCCCATGGGCTTGTTGGCGATGGCTTACGTGTGCTCGTTCCTCATGGTCAGCCGCGTGCGCTATGCCTCTTTCAAGGAGTATGGATTCGTCAAGGCGCATCCGTTCTCCAGTATGGTTACCGTGATTCTTCTTTTTGTCATGGTGGCCTCTCAGCCGAAGGTTCTCGGATTCCTGATCCTCTTCGGTTACATGCTCTCCGGTCCCATTTATACCTACTATCTATTGCTACGCCGCCCCAGCGCGCTACGTAACGCTTCCCAGAAGATTACGTAAAGCTCCCCCGTCCCGTGCGGATGGGGTTCATCCCCGGCACGTGGCAGTCTTTCCCACACCGTTTTGCGATGTGGTGAAACACCCCCAGAACAACGTTTCCATTTGTCACTGCACAAGCCTATTGTGTGGTTGGCTCTATTCAGACAAGGAGAAGTCCCATGTCAGATCGCGTGTATATTTTTGATACGACCCTTCGTGATGGCGAGCAGTCCCCCGGTTGCACCATGAACCTGCGCGAGAAAGTCCGCTTGGCGCGCCAACTTGATTCCCTTGGTGTTGACATTATCGAGGCTGGCTTTCCGGCTGCCAGTGAAGGAGATTTTGAGGCCGTGCGGGCCATAGCCGAGGCCGTGGAGAACGCCCAGGTTGCCGGCCTGTGTCGTGCCATGCCTGCCGATATCGATCGGGCCTGGAATGCGGTCAAGGATGCCAAGCACCCTCGGATTCATACGTTCATCGCCACCAGTCCGCTGCACATGAAGCACAAGCTTGGCAAGGAACCGGACCAGGTTTTGAAGATGGCCGAGGCTGCTGTGCGCCATGCCGCCCAGTATACGGATAACGTCGAGTTTTCCGCTGAGGATGCCTCCCGTTCGGATTGGAACTTCCTGGTCAAGGTCTGTGAACGGGTCATCGACTGCGGTGCCAAGGTCGTCAACATCCCGGATACCGTGGGGTATGCCCAGCCCGATGAGTACGCGGAGTTGATTGCCTATCTCATCAAGAATGTTTCCAATCAGGACAAGGCCATCTTCTCGGTCCATTGTCACAATGACCTGGGTATGGCCGTTGCCAGCACCATGGCCGCTTTGCGTGCGGGTGCGCGCCAGGCCGAAGTGACCCTGTCCGGCATTGGCGAGCGTGCGGGGAACGCCGCTCTGGAAGAGGTCGTCATGAACATCCGCACCCGGCCTCAGCATTATCCCTTTGAGACGAATATCGCGACGGAGCAGTTGTACCCGGCCAACCGGCTGTTGGCGCGAATTATCGGCCGTCCCATTCCGCCGACCAAGGCCATTACCGGTGACAATGCCTTTGCCCATGAGTCTGGTATCCATCAGGATGGCGTACTCAAGCATCGCCAAACTTATGAGATCATGACTCCCGAGAGCGTGGGGCGTGCTGGTAATGATATGGTTTTGGGTAAGCACTCCGGTCGTCATGCCATCGGGCAGAAAGTGGCCGAGATGGGGTATCGCCTCTCCGATGGGGACGTGGAACTCGTTGCGAACGCAGTTAAAAGGCTGGCGGATATCAAGAAAAATATTTATGACGAAGACCTTGAAGCCATTGTCCTGGAAGAGGTGTTCCGCATCCCGGACAAGTATCGCTTGAAGCACCTGCACATCCAGTCCGGCAACATGGACATTCCGCCTACCGCGGCTGTTGTGATGGATGTGGACGGTGAGGAACACAAGATGACCACCTTTGGTGTTGGTCCGGTTGACGCCGTGTTCAACACCATTTCGGAAATTATCGGCCAAAAACCTGTCCTGGAACAATATCTGGTCAACGCCATCACCGGCGGCACTGATGCCCAGGGTGAAGTGACGGTGAAGATCCGCGCGGGTGAGCGTACGGCCGTGGGCCGTGGCTCTGACCCGGATATCATCTTCGCTAGTGCCAAGGCCTTCCTGAATGCAATGAATCGACTCGCAAAATCCGTGGAGGAAGCAGAATGCCCCGTACTGTAGCTCAGAAAATCTTGCAGCAGCACAGCGATGACACCGTCGGCGAGGCGGGCCAGATCGTCCGCTGCCGTGTGTCCATGGTGCTGGCCAACGACATCACCGCCCCCTTGGCTATCAAGTCATTCAGAGCCATGGGCGCTGCCGATGTCTTTGACAAGGACAAGGTAGCCCTGGTTTGTGACCACTTTACGCCCAACAAGGACATCGACTCCGCCGAGCAGGTCAAGGTGGTGCGCGAGTTTGCCAAGGAGAAGGGCATTACCCATTACTACGAGGGTGGAAACGTGGGCGTCGAGCACGCGCTGCTGCCTGAACTGGGGCTTGTGGGTCCTGGGGACATCGTGGTCGGAGCCGATAGCCACACCTGCACCTACGGTGGTCTTGGCGCGTTTGCCACAGGCATGGGCTCCACGGATATCGCCGGGGCCATGGCCCTGGGGGAAACCTGGTTCAAGGTCCCCCCGACCATTCGTGTGGAAATAACCGGAACCCCGGAAAAACATGTCGGTGCCAAGGACTACATCCTGAACCTTATCGGCAAGATCGGTGTTGCCGGAGCCCTGTACAAGGCTCTGGAATTTGGCGGCGGCGTGGTGGACGGCTTGTCCATCGAGGGCCGCATGACCATGGCCAACATGGCCATCGAAGCCGGTGGCAAGGTCGGCCTGTTTGCCTCTGATGCCAAGACCCTGAAATACACCAAGGCTGCAGGTCGCAAGGGTGACGAAACTCTGTCCGCCGATTCTGGCGCCATTTATGAGCGCGTGGTGGACATCGACGTCACCGGTATGGAGCCGCAGATTGCCTGCCCGCATCTGCCCGACAACGTCAAGCCGGTGTCCGAGGTCAAGGATGTGGAGATCCATCAGGCCGTCATCGGCTCCTGCACCAACGGTCGTATCGAGGACATGCGCGAAGCCGCAGCCATCCTGAAGGGCCGCAAGGTTTCCTCTAGCGTGCGTTGCATCGTGCTGCCCGCAACGCCCAAGATCTGGCGCCAATGCATGGACGAAGGGTTGTTTGCCATCTTCATGGATGCCGGAGCAGTGATTGGACCCCCGACCTGCGGTCCCTGCCTGGGCGGTCACATGGGGATACTGGCGGGCGGTGAGCGCTGTATTGCCACCACCAACCGCAACTTCAAGGGGCGTATGGGCAGCCTGCAGGCCGAGGTCTTTTTGGCCAATCCAGCTGTTGCTGCGGCTTCCGCCGTTACTGGAATCATCACTCATCCGAAAGATATCTAGGAGAGTCCGGTCATGAAATATAAAGGAAAAGCCCACGTCGTGGGCGCGAATATCGATACCGATGCCATCATCCCGGCCCGGTTCCTGGTGACCACCGACGAAGCCGAGCTTGGCGCCAATTGCATGGAAGGCCAGGAAGAAGGCTGGGTCAAGCGTGTTTCGCCGGGCGACATCATGGTCGCCGGTCCCAACTTCGGCTGTGGCTCCTCGCGTGAGCATGCTCCCATCGCCATCAAAGGCGCAGGCATGCCCGTGGTCGTGGCTCACAGTTTTGCCCGTATCTTCTATCGTAATGGCTTCAACATGGGGCTGATTCTGTTGGAAGTGGGCGATGACTTCGCGAAGTTCTCCGATGGGGATCAGATCGAGGCCGACCCCGAAGCCGGTGTGGTGCGAAACCTGACCACTGGTGTGGAAGTGACCTGCCAGCCTGTACCTCCGTTCATGAACGAGATTCTGAATGCGGGTGGTCTTGTGGGCTATGTTAAAAATCGTCTGGCTCAGTCGGCGTAAGGGAGGAACTGGATATGGAACTCAAAATCTGTTTTCTCCCTGGTGACGGCATTGGCCCCGAGATCATGGAGCAGGCAGGCACGGTGCTCGAGGCCGTGGCTGAAAAATTCGGTCATACCCTGACCGCCTCCAGCGCGCGTATCGGCGGTGTGGCCATTGATGCCGACGGCGTGCCCCTGCCTCAGGAAACCATCGACGCATGCAAGGCCGCGGACGCGGTACTGCTGGGTGCCGTTGGTGGGCCTAAATGGGACGAAATCGACCCCGCCATCCGTCCCGAGCGTGGGTTGTTGGCCATTCGCAAGGAGATGGGGCTGTTTGCCAACCTGCGCCCGGCCCAGTTGTTCCCGCAGCTCAAGCACGCCTGCTTCCTGCGTCCGGACCTCGTTGAAAATGGCCTGGATGTGATGGTCATTCGCGAGCTGACTGGCGGTATCTACTTCGGCGAGCCCAAGGGCATCGAGGAGAAGGACGGCGAAAAGATGGGCTACAACACCATGGTCTACTACGAGCATGAGGTTGAGCGCATCGCCCGGGTGGCCTTCGAGGCTGCACGTAAACGCGACAAGCGTCTCTGCTCTGTGGACAAGGCCAACGTGCTGGATGTCTCCCGCCTGTGGCGTGAGGTCGTCATCCGTACCCATGCCGACTACCCGGATGTGGAGTTGACCCACATGTATGTCGACAACGCAGCCATGCAGCTGGTGCGTAACCCTTCGCAATTCGACGTCATCGTCACCGGCAACCTGTTTGGTGACATCCTGTCTGATGAGGCGGGTTGCATCACCGGTTCCATCGGCATGCTGCCTTCGGCTTCTTTGGGAACGGACGGCCCCGGCCTGTACGAGCCCATTCATGGCTCGGCCCCGGATATTGCCGGTCAAGACAAGGCCAACCCCTTGGCGACCATCCTTTCCGTTGCCATGATGCTTCGTCATTCCTTCAATCTTACTGCCGAGGCCGAGGCCATCGAGGCCGCAGTGTCCAAGGTCCTGGACCAGGGCTATCGCACCGGCGACATCCGTGAAGAAGGGTGTGAGTTGATCGGCTGTCAAAAAATGGGGCAGCTGGTGGTAGAAGCAATTTGAGCACCGGGCGAGCAGGGCGACCAGTTCCTGTTCACTTGACTTCCTGCGTGAATGGGGTACCCGGAGAACCGCATGGTTTTTCGGGTACCCTTTTAACCAATCGATAGTATGTCTCGTATATCCATTCAGTCCCTTTCCAAGTCCTTTGGTGGACACGACCTGTTCGAGTCTTTCTCCCTGGAGATTACCGGCGGGATGCGCTTGGCCGTGATCGGCCCCAACGGCTGCGGTAAATCAACGTTGCTGCGGATTCTGGCCAATGAGGAAGTTCCTGATTTTGGTCAGGTCATGATCCCCAAGGATACACTTCTGGGTTTTTCCAAGCAGGAGTTGAACGAGTCTGATCTCATGACGCCCGCTCTGGCCTGGGTTATGGCCGCGTTGCCGTCCTGGAGCGAATTCTGGGAGAAATGGGAGCAGGCTACCGAAACGCATGACGAGATCGCTCTCAACAAGCTGACCCAGGAGCAGGCGCACCTGGAGCATCTTTTCGGATACAACCCGGAGCACAAGGCCAAGGCCGTGCTGACGGGCCTGGGGTTTGAAGAGCAGCAATTGAATCAACCCTTACGGGAGTTGTCCGGTGGGTGGCGCGAACGTGCCAAGCTGGCGCGTATCCTCGTCGAGGGGGCAGGCGCATTGATGCTGGACGAACCCACCAACCACCTGGATCTGGAAGCCGTGGAGTGGTTGGAGGATTACCTCATTTCCTTCGAAGGTCCGCTCATTTTTGTTGCTCACGATCGTGTGCTTCTGGACCGTGTGGCGACACATGTCCTGTTTCTTGGTGGGGTCAAGCCCGTGGTCCGAAAAGGGACCTTCACCGAATTTCTGGCCTGGATGGTCGAGACCGAGGAGCAACGCCGTCGGGCCGAACAGAAGGTTCAGGACGATATCAGCAAGAAGGCTGATTTCGTGCGCCGCTTTCAATCCAAGGCCACCAAGGCCCGCCAAGCCAATAGCATGAAGAAGCAGGTAGCCAAGCTGGAGAGAGAGCTGGAGGGCTTGAAGCCCGAGGCCAAGTCCAGAGAGTTGGCCTTCAAGTGGCCCGAACCTGCGCGTGGCAACCGGACCGTACTCTCCAGTGTTGGCGTGCAGTACGCCTATCCTGACAGTCCTGCCCTGTGGCAGCCCTTGGATTTCAATTTGTACGCCGGGCAGAAGGTTGCCCTGGCTGGTCCCAACGGTTGCGGCAAGACCACCCTGCTCAAGGCCTTGATGGGCGATCTGAAGCCCTCGGCGGGTACCGTGGAAGTGGGCAACAAGATTACCGTGGGCTATTTCAGCCAGCATCAGGCCGATCTGCTGGATTTGAACAAGCCGGCGCTGGCAGAGATTCGCCGTCTGTCTGATCCACGTATTTCCGAAGAGGAGCTACGGAGTGTGTTGGGGCTCTTCATGCTGGGCGAGAGCTATTGGGAGCGCAAGGTACGCGAGCTGTCCGGTGGCGAGAAAAATCGTCTGGTGTTGGCAACGCTGTTCCTGAAGCGTGCCAACTTCCTGGTGCTGGACGAACCCACCAACCATCTGGACCTGGAAAGCCGGGACTCTTTGATCAGTGCCCTGCGCGATTACCCCGGCACCATCCTGATGGTGGCCCACGACCGCCATCTGATGACCGAGGTGGCCAAGGAAGTCTGGTGGCTGAAGCACGACGGCATCGAAATCTTCATGGACGGCTTTTCGGGTTATGACCGCGCCCGTCGGGCTTTTCTGGAAGAATCCGCATGCAGCCCCAAGGCAGATGCCGTGCGCAAGGTTTCCCGCGCAGAGGCCAAGGAAATGAAGCGCGTGCAGGCCGAGACTCGCAACGCACTGTACAAGAAGATCAAGCCGTTGAGGGCGGAGTACGAGAAGCTGGAAGCCCGATTGGAGACGCTACTTGGCGAACAGTCCGAGGTGGAACAGAGCCTGGCTGACCCTGATGTCTACGCTGATGTGCCTCGATCTACAGAACTCATGAAGCGCTTTTCCGAGCTGAATGAGCAGGTCGAAAAACTCATGGAACGCATGGGGGCACTGGAAGAGGAACTCGCGACTCTGGAAGCCGAGCGCGAAGCGCTGACAGGGTGCTAGCGGTATTTGTCCAGAATGGCGTCCATACGGCCGTCGGTTCGCATTCGCTCCATTTCCTGGTCCAGCTTCTGGATAAAGTCTCCCCAGTCACGGTGCGTGCTGAATACGTAGCGGTAGCTGGCTGAAGCCAACGGTTTCTTTGAGAATCTGAGTTGCTGCGGAGTGAGAAATGGGGTTTCCCGAATCAGCCACTGGGCCACGTGCTGGTTGATTACTGCGGCATCTGTTCTCCTGCTGAGGAGCATTTTCAATTGAATGTGGGTATTGGTGGCGTCCATGCGGGTGGCGTTGCCGGATAAAAAGAGCGGCTCCAGCGTGGGGTAGCGGTATCCCAGTACTGTGCCTACGACTTTGTTATCCAAGTCCGTAGGGCCGTTGAAAGCCCATTCTTCCCCGGTGCGAAAAGCCAGGACATCGGTGGAATCAACGACTGGTTGGGACCACAGGTAGCGTGAAGGCTGGGCCACCCATTCCTTGGCCTTGGTGTAGACGTCGATGTCTCCCTGCTTCAGGCGTTGCATGGCGCGCTTTTCGGGGAGCCATACCAACTCGACACTGTAGTCCAGCGTTGAAGTCGCCTCTACGAATATTTCGGGCATGATGCCAAGGGGTTGGTCTTTTCCCTTGGGGAAGTGGTAGGGTGGCCAGCCCTTGTCCGGGCAGCCCATGATGATGGGATCCTGAAGGGAGGCGCCTGGCTCTGCCCGAGCCTGTTGATTCAGCAGGAGCAGGTTCGAGCTGAGCAGTGCGAATGCGAGCAGGATGATGGCGATGCGGGTTGAGGTCATGTTTGCAACTGTTGTTATGAAGATTGGTCCAATGACACAATCTGATTGATTCGTGGTTCAACTGTCAACCCTTGGCTAGGTAAGGGATCGCTGTTGGCAGCGAATCCCGGGCTTGATTTCGCTAGGCTTCGAGCATAATGTTTCCGGTCATTGTCGTGGAACAGAGTCATATAGCTGGATACGGGGGAGCAGTGCCACCACTGAACGGGCAATTGCCTGAGGTCGATGTCGTGGCCGCCGTGATCTGGCGGGGCCGGAAATTCCTGGCTGTCTGCCGTCCGGAAGGCAAGCCGCAGGCCGGTTTCTGGGAATTTCCCGGAGGCAAGGTCGAGCCTGGCGAATCTCGAGAGGATGCCCTGGCGCGAGAACTAAATGAAGAACTGGGGCTGACCCCCACGACCTGGGCCTATTGGCGTGAGAAATACCACACCTATGAGCACATTCGGGTCCGGTTGCATTTTTATCATGTTTATCAGTTTGCAGGCCGCGCCACTGCCAGGGAAGAGCAGGGGCTGGCCTGGCTGAATGCCGAAGAAGCCGGGCAGTACCCGTTTCTGGAAGCTGATACCGAAATCGTGGCGGCCCTGATCGACGGGCCAGCTTCCGAAGGAGCAATATAGTGCGCATCCGTGACCTGATGCAACAGAGCGGGAAGTTTATTTCCCTGGAATTTTTCCCGCCTAAGGATCCCAAGGATTGGCCAGCTTTTTTTGAAACAGTGGCCGCGTTGAAGGCCGTCGATCCGCTGTTCGTATCCGTGACCTATGGAGCGGGCGGCGGCACTCAGGATAATACCCTGGAGATCGTTCGAAAGCTGAGACACGAGCAGGGGCTGACCCCCATGGCGCATCTGACCTGCGTTGGGGCGTCTGCGGAGAAGCTGCATGGCTTCCTGGGCGCGTTGGAAGAAGCGGGTGTGGAAAATGTGCTTGCCCTGCGTGGTGATCCGCCACAGGGTCAGGAATGCTGGGAACCCGATTCCGAGGAGTTCCGCCACGCCTCGGATCTGGTTGATTTTATAGGCAGGCATTACCCGGATATGGGAGTGGGAGTTGCCGGATACCCCGAGGGGCACCCGGAATGCTCGACCTTCCGCGAGGACTTCGAGTTCTTGAAGTTCAAGCTGGATGCAGGGGCGGATTTCGCCATCACCCAGTTGTTCTTCGACAATCGGTTCTATTGGAATTTTTTGGAGCGACTCTCCAGCATGGGCGTGAACAAACCCGTTATCCCGGGTGTGCTGCCCATCATGAGCCTGCAGTCGGCCAAGCGCATTCTGTCATTCTGCGGGGCAAATATCCCGGGCAAGCTGCTGCTTGATCTGGAAGCCGCCGACGCCGAAGGCGGGGCCAAGGCAGCCTACAAGGTGGGCATGGACTGGGCTAAAAGCCAGGTGCGTGGTTTGCTGGAAGGTGGTGCTCCCGGTGTGCACTTGTACACCTTGAACAGGGCTGAAGCCTGCTTGGAACTGGTCGAGTCGCTGGACCCCGCGCTGCTGGGCCGTTGATCAGAGAATAGAGTTTTTGCATGCCGCCGGTCCAACCCCGGCGGCAGATAGATTTGAACGATTTGCCGCGCGCTGTGTGGCTGAGAATGAAAGGAGAACAGATCATGGCCAAGGAAGGATATGTCGTCGCAGTCTGTGGTGCCACCGGTGCGGTGGGACGTACGATGCTGGAAGTGCTTGAACAACGTGATTTTCCTGCCAGCAAGGTAATCGCTTTGGCGTCCGAGCGCAGTGCTGGTAAAAAAGTGCCTTTCAAGGGTGGCGAGCTCACCGTTGAAGTGCTCAATGAGTATTCCTTCGAGGGCGTGGATCTGGCCCTGTTCTCTGCTGGAGGCAGCACTTCCAAGACCTTTGCCCCTCTGGCCGCCAAGGCCGGATGCGTGGTGGTGGACAACTCCAGCGCCTGGCGCATGGACCCCGAGTGCCCGCTGGTGGTGCCTGAGGTGAACCCTCATGATTTGGAGTGGCACAAGGGAATCATCGCTAACCCCAACTGTTCGACCATTCAGATGATGGTCGCCCTGAAGCCCATCCATGATGCCGCAAAGATCAAACGTGTGGTGGTGTCCACCTATCAGGCCGTGTCTGGAACCGGACAGAAAGCCATCGACGAGTTGGCTGGTCAGGTGACCATGATGTTCAATGGTCAGGTGGAGGATATCGAGCCCAGCGCTTATCCCCATCGCATCGCCTTCAACTGTCTGCCACATATCGATATCTTCATGGACAATGATTACACCCGTGAAGAGATGAAGATGGTGCACGAGACGACCAAGATTATGGGTGATGAGTCCATCAAGGTCACGGCCACTGCTGTTCGCGTTCCTGTGTTCTACGGCCACAGCGAATCCATTAACATCGAGACCGAGCTGAAGCTCAGTGCCAAGGAATGTCGCGCTTTGCTGACACAGGCTCCTGGCGTGCAGGTCCTCGATAACCCGGCGGAACAGATCTATCCCATGCCCATTGAGGCTCAGGGCCAGGATGCCACGTATGTCGGTCGCATCCGCGAGGACGAAACCATCGCCAATGGGCTGAACATCTGGGTCGTTTCTGATAACATCCGCAAGGGTGCGGCAACCAACACCGTGCAGATTGCTGAGAAGTTGATCGAAATGGACCTCGTTCGCGTCCCCTAAAAGTATTGAAAAGCAGACATCTGCTTTGTCGCTGCAATACATTTAGAGTTTTACGTATGATGAATACGCGGCAATCCTGAATGTATTTTGCTCCGCATATCTGACGGTTTTTGAATACTTTTGGAAGACAATGGAACTGACACAACTGGGCCGGGTTTCAAAAGTCCGACCAGGGAGAGAACATGATCCCGATCATGGAATCTGAAGATTATCTGAAGAAGATGCTTTCCACCCGCCGCCCGGGGCGCAAGGATGTTCTGGCCTTTTACGAGCATCGTCTGGGTGGTATCTGCCAGGATCCCAATCTGATGCTGTTGCCGTTGGACGATCATATCGTTCACCGCGGCGATGGCGTGTTCGAGACCATGAAGTACCTGGGGCGCAAGATCTATCAGCTTGATGCCCACATCAACCGCATGAAGCGGAGCGCAAAGGCCATCCATCTGGACCCGCCGTGCACCTGGGAACGCTTGAAGGAAATCATTATCAAGGTCGCCAAGGCGGGCGAGGAAGATAATGGGCTGGTGCGAGTGTTGCTGGGGCGTGGTCCCGGGGGCTTCGGCATTGCCCCGGACGAGTGCCCCATGGCCAGCCTGTACGTGGTGGCCTACAAGTTTACGCCCAAGCCTCAGCACTGGTATGATAAGGGGGCAACGGCCTTCCGTACCTCCATTCCGGCCAAACAGGATTGGATTGCCCAGATCAAGAGCGTGAACTACCTGCCCAACGTGCTCATGAAGCGTGAGGCTATGGAAAAGGGTTTCGACTATCCCATCTGTTTTGACGAGCATGATTTCCTGGCCGAAGGTGCCACCGAAAACATGTGCATTGTGGACCGTGACGGAACTATCGTCGTTCCCGAGTTTTCCAATGCCCTGCCGGGAACCACCCTGTTGCGTGCCCTGGAATTGCTGGCCCCTGAACGTAAGAGTTTCTTTCGCAAGATTTCCGAAGGCCAGTTGGCCTCGGCACGAGAGATCCTTGTCTTCGGCACCACGGGTGATTGCCTGCCCATCGTTCGTTATGAAGGAAAACCCATCCATGACGCTCGCCCCGGACCGGTCTGCCAGCGTGCACGGGAATTGATCCTCAAGGATATGGAAGAGAACGGACTGCCGTTCTAATAAATACGCGATGTGGGACCGGGATGACCGGTCCCGCTTTTTTTCAGGACGTGGCATGAAGATTCTTCAGTTGGATATGGGCCGGGAATGGCGCGGCGGGCAACGCCAGGTGCTGTACCTGATGCGTCACCTGCAGGTGACGCATGGGTTCGAGACCCTGTTGGCCTCTCCTGGCAACAGCCCGTTGGGTGTGCGATGCGGACAGCTGGGGCTAGAGACGGTCTCGCTGGCTGGTCGTTTTGAAGTGGACCCCCGCAATATTTTGAAGCTCAGAAAATTGATCTCCAGCCATGGGGTAGATATCGTCCATACCCACTGCTCGCGCAGTGCCTCGCTTGGGGCCATGCTGAAAAAGGCTTGTGGAGTGCGGCTGATTCATTCCCGTCGGGTTTCCTATCCTGTGAAAGGCGATCTTTCCAAATTGAAGTACCGCGTGGCCAATGCAGTGATTGCCGTAAGTGCCGAGATTGGTGAGGTCATGGCCAGTTGCGGTGTGCCGCGTGAGAATTTGCACGTGATCCATAGCGGCATTGATCCTGCCCTCTACGAACAGGCTGCTGCCGCGCCCAAACCGGTTCCGACGGTGATTGGGGTTGTGGGCGCTTTGTCACCGCAAAAGGGGCATGCGGTGTTTCTGAAGGCCTTGGGGGAATTGGCTGCGCGGCGTGATGACTGGAGTGCCATGGTCGTGGGGAATGGTGAATTGCGCCCCGAATTGGAGGCCGCGACCGAGGCCCTTGGATTGACCGGTAAGGTCGAATTTACCGGTTACCGGGAAAGCAGTGAGGCACTGTCCAGAATTTCGATCCTCGTTGTTCCGTCTGTGGACGGAGAGGGGTCCAGCGGTACAATCAAGGAAGGGTGGGCCGCAAAGGTTCCCGTGCTCTGTTCGGATCTGGTTGCCAATCTGGAACTGGTGCAGATTGGCCGGAGCGGATTGACCTTTGCCAACCACGATGCCTCAGGGCTGGCCCGGCAACTGACCGTATTGATGGATGACCCGGAATTGTGTGAGCGTTTGTCCAGCGGAGGCCTGGAGCGCCTTCAGGGCTTCACGAATACTGCCATGGCCGAAGCTGTTTGCAAGGTCTACAGAACTATTGGGTAATAGCTCCGGCATCGTCCACCGGGCGGATGCCGTCCAAAAGCCAGGTGGCCGAGTTGTCTCCCGTCGGCCTGAGGAATCGCCACATTTCGCGTGATTCGCGGTTGACGCCGCTGCCCGGTTCCTTCTCAAGGATTTCATAGAGAACCGTCGCTTCTTCCATGCCGTCCTCACGGGCATGAACTTCCACCAGACCGGCATTGATGAGCAGTGTCTCGGCTCTGGGCGGGCGGGTTTCAGAATCTGCTCTGCGTTCGAATTCCTGCATGGCTCCCGGGGTGCAGAACTGTACCAGATCGTCCAGGTCACGTGCATCCCAGGATTCGCGGATGCGGGCGCACATCAGTTTGGCTCCTGCCAGGAAATCCACTTCATCAAATTCAAAATCTTCTGAATGAATCTGCGGCTTTTGGCCTTGCTCGTCGGAACGCAGCATGTCCCAAGCCTGTTGGGCGCGTTTGTAGGCCTCTGTGGCCTGCCGGCGAGGATCGGTATCCTGATCCTGAGGCGGGTTGCCATCTCGGGTGTCGGGCCCCTGCCCGCCTGGACCTTTTTGCCCGTTGCGTTTGGAGCCCAAGGCCATCCGGATGAGGAGATACACCAGAACTCCGATGATCAATACATCAAATGGGGTCAGTCGCATCAGCACTCCTCGTGGTTGTTCGGCTACTGCCGTCGGGCCTGGGGTCCGGCCTGTCCGGATAATGAACGATACCTGCCCGATCTTGCCGGGGCAAGTCTACAAGATCATGAATTTCAGGGCACGACCAGTCACCGATCGTGCCCTGAGTATTTTTGTGAGGAGGGATTAGTTGATCAGGCCGATATTCTTCAGCAGTTGCAGGAAGAGTTGACGGTCGATGGGTTTGGGAACGTACGAGGTTGCTCCCCCCTTGTAGTAGGCTTCAACGACATTCTTGGGGTCGTCGAGAGCCGTCGTCATGATGACTTTGCTTTCATTGGAACTGGTGATTCCATTGTTTTTTTCGAGTTGTCTGATCTTCTTGAGGGCTTCCTGGCCGTCCATTTCCGGCATCATGATGTCCATACAGACCAAGTCATAGGGTGCTTCGTTGGTGAGGGAGATCTCGTAGGCCTCCACTGCTTCCTTGCCGTTGACGGCAACATCAACATCCCCATAGGGAGACAGGATCCGTTGCAAGAGCTTGCGGCTCGTGAAGTCGTCTTCCACTACCAGAAAACGCATCTTTCCCTCCGATTCTTGTACGTGTACTCTGTACCATGTGGACTGATGTCCATGAGATAATTTTCAGGACGTACTCTAGCTCATGTGTAATGAAATGCAAAGTGCAGTTTTTCTTTTAATTATCGGAGCTTTCCGAGGATGACACGCAGTTGTGTCCTCTTCATGTGCTTCAAGGATATTGAGTGTATTGTGATTGTTCGAGACTGGTATGCTGACTGAGCGCGAGGCTACAGCCCGAGTGCGCACCAAGGGGTTTATGGGGACTTGCCTCATTGGCGGCGTTGCTGGGTGTGTTGCGGCCTATGCAAAGGATGGAGGTTGGGCCATTTGGCCTGTGACAGCGGTTCTGCTGGTGTTGCTTGGGAATGTAGTCGGTGGTTTCACCGGGCTTTTCCTGCGCAAGATGCTGCGGCGTAAGCCGACCGGGGCGGGTGGATATGAGATCAATACCGAGGCCAGCCTGATTCTGTCTGCTTATGGTGCTTTTCTGGGTGGAGTGCTGGCCATGATTCTGGGGATGTGGACACAGACGCACTGGTGGGCCATTGGTGGTGCAGCGTTGGGGGCCTCTGTTGCTGGATTCATGGGAGACTTGTTAGGAATGCTGGTGTTTTTGATGGCCTTGAACTCCATGGATGAAGCAGGGAGGGCTGTTGCCATGGATAAGGCAGTTCGCAAGTCGCGTGAAGCCTTACTCAAGCTTGATGATGGTGACAAACCCTCTTGAAAATAAACACTTGGCTGTAATGAAAAAGGCAGACCGCTATTGGGGGCGGCCTGCCTTTTTGGCATCAAGGGGGGGGAGAGGGCATGCCCCTTGGTGGCTACTGCCAGGAGTGCATGTAGGTCCAGAACACTGCTCCAATCTCGACGGATTTTTGTTTCCCCTCGGGGTTGGGCAGTGTGAAATCGGCTTCATTCAAGGCTGCAAATCCCCACCAGCCGGACTGTGGGCAGGTAAAGGAGAAGATGCCGTTGGCATCGGCCTTGACGAGCTGGGTCTCATGATATTCGCCGGGCATGGTGAAGCGACCCTGATTGTAAAGCTCCACTTCGACCTCTGCATTCGGTACGGGCTTGCCGTCCAGCAGCACAAGACCCGTAAATGCATTGCCTGCATAGTTGCCGAACGGGCGCAGCATGGGGATTATTTCTGTCTTCAAACCAACGGGCTCGTCCCAGCCCTCGTCGCCACCAAAAGCAGGTACGGCAACCTTGGTATAATGAATGATGGAACAATCTTCTGCGGGTTCCCAGTAGGGTTCAGGTTCCATGAAGAAAGTGTATACTCCCGGGCGCTTGAACGTGTAATTTACGTTCCAGCCGGTGTGGTCCATGATCTTTTTCTTATTCAGTTGAGGCAGGAGGTCAGTTGTTGTTCCGTTGTAGGCAACGCCGCATTGTTTGGGCTTGACCAGTTCCATTCCAACGCCAGCAAAGGGGTGCGAAAAAGAGAAATCGATTTCGGCTTTTTTCTGGGTCATTGTGGCCGCGGGCTGCGACGGGATGGTCATGCCAAAATGAGCCAGGGCAGGAGTGGCGAGGGTCAGGCACAGGACGGCGGTGAAAATAGGTTTCACTAAATTACGAAACATACAACCTCCTCGGTAGGTGTTTTTATAAATCATACGACATAATGCGATACGATATTTAAAAGCGTGTGACCGTGAAGTCAAGCCAATAAATTTAAGTGACTCCATATATTTTATTTGTGTTTCAAAATTCCCCCAGGGCTTTTGGGTGGCATTTGCCTTGTTTTTGTCGTTCATTTTTGATTATTATTCTTGCCTCAGTCATGCCGTTGGCGTATTAAATAGAAATATACACCAGCGGCCCCCGTGGAGGCGCGGCCTTGATGTTGGCTAGCGCTGGTTTGAATTGAAACAGGTCTATCGAGAAGCAGCGTGTGCATCTTTGTACGCTGCTCTTTTTTTTGGGCGCATGGGCGCTCTAGCATGATCATCTATTCTAGGAGAATATCGAAATGTCTAAAAAGCTCTATGTTGGTAACCTGCCTTGGTCCGCTACTGAATCTGATGTGCGCGAGGCTTTTGAGGCCTACGGTGAAGTGACTTCCGTCAAGCTGATCGAAGATCGTGAGACTGGTCGTCCCCGTGGTTTTGGCTTTGTGGAAATGGAAGACGCTGGCGCTATCGAGGCGATTGAAAATCTGGACGGCAGGGATTTCGGCGGTCGTAACCTCAAGGTGAACGAGGCCAAGCCTCGCGAGGAACGCCCCCGTTGGTAGGTTCCCACTTGAATTTCTAGTCCGTTATTCGGCACCCGTCTCTTTTTCGGGAGACGGGTGTTTTTTTTCTGGCCCAATGGCTTTGAATAATCAGTAAACGAGGAGATAACCATGCCTCCCAAACGTAATTATAAGTTCGAAAAGCGGCAAAAGGATCTGGCGAAAAAGAAGAAGAAAGAAGAGAAAATGCAGCGTAAGCAGGAAAGAAAGCAGGATACCTTTGACGAGGGGGATGATTCCGCAGTGGACCAAGAGGATCAGTCCGAGGAGTCCTAAGCTCTTGTTCATTGGAATAAGAAAAGCGCCAGCCTTGCGGCTGGCGCCTTTGAGTGGAAACCAGGCACCCAGTAACGACCGTTACCGTTGCTCCCTTTCGGGCCTGGCGGGGTTGGCGGCGTTGCTGCCGCCCGGTTTCCCTGCGGTTGATTCTTGTGCACGGACATGGACGTGCTTGTCAAGCCGTATCTCTTGAAATGGATGTCCCCTCGAGTCTGCTGTGTACAGGCACTTTAGTCAAAAAGGGTTGTGTGATAGGTTTTGTCATGCAAGATCGCATGGGGCGAAGACAGGAGAATCCAATGAAATCCATGATGATTGGTCTGATGTGTTTGGCATCGATTCTGGCTGCGACAGGTTGTTCCCGGGGCATTACTCAGGAACACGCGCGAGCTCAGTGCATGACTTGGGGCGCCCAGGGAGTGGGGGACGATCCGGGATATTTTTGTCTGGAGAGAGCTGAAGTCTGTTCGGACAATTTTATTGGAGGTGAACTGGAGACCATGAACCGTGAGCAGTGCTTTGAGCATTGTGACCAAGTGAAATCCGATCAACGGAAATTGCATCCCATTGATGGCTGTGAAGCCTTGATCAATAAGGCCTGGGGATTGTGCCGAGCCTATTGCTCATCCAAGCGGGCAACGAGATAGCCCTTTATCGATGAATTGGTGACAGCGGACAGTCATTAGTGGTTTGACTTTTTGAGTGGGGCAAAGGTTGTCTCGCGAGGACGTTCCGGCTTGCCTTCTTGTTGTTGCCGCAGGCGATTGTTGGTTGCCGTGGCAGTGGTTGCTGCGCACAAGGCGGAGGCCAGAGCACCCACAGCATACCCTGCCGCTGTTTTTGAAATGGGTAAGGCTCCAAGGACTGTAGCGACGATGCAGATCATGGCGGGGATAATAAAGGCAAACCCAGCAGCTACTGCACCTGCATAAACATTTCCCACCCCCGGTAAGAGCAGCGAGAGTACAAAAGCCGTTGTCGGATTCTTGTCTTTCTTCGATTCATCAATTGTTTTTCGTGCTTCTTTTGTGATGAAGTCCCGGTCGCGTTGTTTCATGTCGTTTGTCGGCGTGAGGATTTGCTCCGCGATATCATCGCTGACCCCCAATCTGAACATGGCGTCTTCGAGTTGCAGGCTTTCTGTATTCTCCCACGGAAGACTACCGCTTACGATCACTCTGCCGACTTCGGCAGGTCTTATTCTTTCTGGTTTGGGCTGCGAAATCACAGGCTCGTCTGGAACTTGCTGTGCGCTTGGTTTGGGGGCGTCTTGGATGCTTTTGGTCGATGGTTCTATTGGAGGAGGCAAGTTTGGAGGATCGAGAAAATCAGTATCTTCCATTATTCTCATGTTGCCTTGTTCTTGAACGGCGGTTTGAGGCGCGAAATCGGCTTTTGGATCGTTATAGGAAGGCAAGTCCGGGAATTCATCGTCGGGGGAAGGCTCCCACTCCTGGTCGATGAGCATTGGAATATCCTGGGATATGTCCTCGGAAGGGACGGCAGGTTCTTCTTCTGGTCCCCGAGTTGGAGCGGGGTGCGAATTCCTCTGAAGGCTGGACGGGACTTCGGGCTCGAGATGCCCAGAGCCTTCATCCGGTGAATGAAGCGGGGGCATCTCGCGAAGGACGCTGCTGAGATCGGCTGACGGAACAATATCTTTGCTCGTGGTCGGGCTTTCGTCCTGTTTTCGGGCAAGGGGCTGGGGAGAAGAAAATTCACCGGGTTGCATGGTGACGGGGGCATTGGGAGCGATGGCTTGCATGGCCCGAAGCACGAAGTTGACGTGCTGTTCTTCTGTGATTTCTCCCCGAGAACGTTGGGCGGCACTGTCGGCAACTTTGGCTGCTACGGCCTCGAGTAGTTCGGAAAAAGCACTGTGAATGGAGCTTTCATCTGTCATGTCCACTCCGATGTTGTGAACAGCCTTTCTTGGGGAGAGGTGCCCGTTGAGATTAAGAGATGGTCGTCAAATGTTGTCATAAATGGTTTTGATGGACTACCCGGGGGCGGATGGAGGCGGGGCGTAGCTTAGCTCCAGAATGTTTTTGTCCTCGTCACGTCTGTAGATCATGGATGCGAAGACTTTTTTTGCCAAGAAAACTCCAAGGCCCCCAATGGGGCGATCCTCGATTCCGGCTTCAAGATCGGGCGGGGTGGTTTCTGTGGGGTCGTACGCAAGGCCTGCATCGATAATCGCGATGCGTAGCGCTCCACCCCGGGCTTCTGTTTCCACTTCAATATCGCCCGATCCTTCGGGATATGCGTAGTTCACTACGTTGACGAGCAGTTCCTCTAACGCCATTTCCAGCATCCCCGTGTCAACGTCCGGCGCCAGTCCAAGGACAGCGCTGCACACATGATCTCGAAAACCGGGGAGGCTGGAAAGGGTTGCCGGCAGCCGGAGTGAATCCATGAATCTAGCTCCCCAGAGCCTCGTCCAGAGTCCCGTGGATGGGGAACATCTGGGTGAAGAAGGACATTTCGAAGACTTCTTTGACCATGCCGTCCAAGCCACAGAACGAAATGGTTCCCTGGTCGGCCTTGATTTTCTTTGCGACGGCAAGGATGCTGCGTAGGCCTGCGCTGGTGATGTACTCAAGCTCGGAGACGTCCACCACGAAAGCCTTGTCTCCTTTGGCAATCCAGGTCTCAAGTTCTTTCTGAAAGGAGGGGGCTGCGACGGTGTCCATGCTGCCGCCAACCTTGGCGACAACTTTGCCTTGAATGGCTTCCACATTGAGTTTCATTGTTTCTCCAGCACGCTTGGGCGGTGGCCCGCCACGGATTGTTTTTAGGAAATTGCATGATAAGTTGAAAGCATACACACAAACTGTTACCAAAACACTAGTAGTCCAGCAACACCATTTGCGTTGTTTTGTCGAAGGGGGGTGGAGTGCGCTTTACGTTATACAAAAAATTGGCCGTGCTTGTCGGTGGTACGCTTCTGTTTGTCGCTGCCGCTGTACTCTTTTTTGCCGGTCGCGATGTGGAGCGGACGGTCTTCGATTCCGAGCTCAAAGGTGCAGAAAACATTATGCGCCTGGTGGATTTGAATCTTGAAGGTCGTTTTAAGAGCTACCTCATGTGGAAGGTCTCCATGGTTTCTTCCCGCAAGCAGCAGCTTGAACAAGAGAGCACGATTCTGCTTTCCGGGTTGGACCGTATCCTTGGTGCCAAGCAGTCCAAGAAATCCGTAAAATCAGCTCTTCTCTGGCTGACGGGAGTCAGTCGCAATCCTGATCGCCTGGTTTTTGTCTATGACAAGAAAGGGAAGATGCTTGGCGTTAATATTGCCGATTTTGCCAAGGCTGACTTGCTGCAGATGAAAGATTTCAAGGGCCGTGCCGTGATGACCGCCATGCGTGACGAATCCATGCGTTACGGTAATTCATTTACCACCTTCAGGTGGGGACAGGCGACCAGAACCCGCTCGGGGCGTTATCTTGGAATGTTTTCATATTACCCCCGGCTTGGTTGGATTGTTGGGGTTTGCGAAAGTCTGGACAGTATGACCACAGAGGTCCGGCAGCGACAGGAAGAAATTCTGCAAGGCCTGCGCGAGACGATCCCGGATGTGCGTGTGGCACGGTCTGGACCGGTCTTTCTGTTCAGCGGCGACGGAGAACTCCTGGTGGAACCGTCGCGTCCGCTCATGGACCTTATGGGCAAGGAAGCGAGTAACGAGAAAGACTTTCTGATCGAATTGGCCAAGAAGGCTTCCTGGGCTTCCGACGAAGGGAACGAAGGATCGCAGATCATCGACTCTGGCCCGGATGCCCCCTCACAAATCTTTGTTTCACATTTTCGTCCTATGGACTGGTTCGTCGCTGCAGTCGCTCCCAAAGCTGAGCTTCGTGCCCCGGCCGCCCTGCTGGTGGAACGGCTTTCAGTGGTCCTGGCCTGTGCCTTGGTGCTGGGTCTTGCTCTGGCCCTGATCATGGCACGGCGGATAGTGCGCCCCATCAAGGCGTTGACTGCTCATGTCAAAGATGTCCCAGAGCGGGATTGGACCACGGAAAATGCGGGTGAGATCGAGGTGCTGGGGAAAATGGCCGAGAGGCGGAGCGACGAGGTGGGAGCCTTGGCCGAGGCCTTCGTCTATATGGATTCCGAACTTCGGCGCAACATTCGTGAACTGATCAAGACCGAGGCAGAAAAGCATCGCATTGAGAGCGAGTTGGGCGTGGCGCGCGATATTCAGATGGGGCTGCTGCCCAAGATTTTCCCCGCCTTCCCGGAGCGTGATGAGTTGGATCTCTATGCTGTGCTTGAACCGGCTCGCGAAGTTGGTGGCGATCTGTATGATTTCTTCTTTGTCGATGATGGCACGGTATGCGTTGTCGTGGGCGATGTGTCCGACAAGGGAGTGCCTGCAGCCTTGTTCATGACCATTGCCAAGACGTTGATCAAGAACGAAGCCCTGCTTGGTCGACCACCGGAGGAGATCCTGCGGCGAGTCAACGATGACTTGGGCAGGGATAACCCCAGTGCCATGTTCGTGACCACATTCGTTGGCCTGCTGGACGTTGCCAGTGGCGATTTGGCCTTTGCCAGCGGAGGTCACAATCCTCCACTTATCATTCCCACTTCAGGGGAGATTACCTATCTGCGTGAGGTCAGTGGCCCCATGGTGGGTGCCATGGCGGGCATGTCCTTTGTCGGATTGTCCGCGAAGTTGAATGTGGGTGACATGCTGTTGGTCTACACCGATGGAGTTACCGAAGCCATGAACGAATCAAAGGAAATGCTCACCGAGGATGGACTGTTCGAGGTTGTCACCAGGCTGCGTGATGAGGATGCCAAGGGCATGGTCGACGGCATTGTCCAGGCTGTTCATGCGCATGCCGATGGTGCGCCCCAATCTGATGACATCACCGTCCTTGGTGTACGGTTGTCCGAATATTCCAGCAAAGATACCCGAGGGGATTCCTGATGCAGCATTCCAGCGACGATTTGATCTCTAATAAACGTAGTCGCAAATCCCGAATTCTCAGGGGACGGCTTGTTGCCGCCGCATTGATCGTGTTGGTGCTGGCATCCGGTTTCAATCTGCTTCTGCATTTATCTTCACTGGAAAAGATGTGGATCGAGACCCTGTCTGATGGTGGCAGGGTGGTTGCGGCAGACCTTCAGGCAAATATTGGTCGCTCCGTTCGCTACGGGAAGCGAATTGATAAATTTGTGGGCATGGATTCGCTGCTGGACGAAGCCATGAATAATCTGGTCCGTCAGGACCCACGCAGACGGGCGACTCTGGTTGGCAGTGAAAAAGACGATCAGGCCGTCTGGCGGATTGATGTGATCAATGCCGGTGGCCTTGTGCTTTACAGCTCTGAAAAGGAGCGCCAGGGAAAACGCGTTGAGGGCGTGGGGGATATCTCGAGTTCGTTGCCTTTTGAAACAGAAATCTCGCGTATTGTTCCTGAGCCGATTCACGATGTGGGGGGAAATGCCGTTGGGGCTGTGCTGGTCTCCTTCCGCAAGGATGCCGTCTCTGGTGTACTCAAGGCCATGGCCCACGACGAATTGCTTGTGGGTGGGGTTGTCTTCGTGGCTGCGGCAATTCTTTTTTGGCTCTCTTTGTTCTTGATTCTGCCTCGAGAGCGGATGCGATTGGCCAAGGCGTTGAATTGGGATTTTCTTAAGCCTCGCCCCAAATCCTTTGCATTCCCCAGAAAATCTCTGATGCGGGCCATGCTGATCGCCGTGCTGGTCTGTCAGGTGACGTACGCCCTCTATGCGGCCAGTGTGTATCGCGACACTCTGCATGAAATCGTTCGTGGCAAGGTCACAGCAGTTAGCTCCATTCTGCGCGATGATTTACAGTATCTCTTGGGCAAGGGTGTCCAACTTGAGAGGTTGAAGAGGGTTGAGGAGGCCATGGTCGAACTGCTGGGGGCAGTGACGGAGGCCGAGGCCATGGTCGTGGCGGATAAAGCTGGGAAGATTCTGTTCGAGGCTGGAGACCCAGGAGCGCTGGAGCGCGATGGTGGGATGCCAGTACGGGTCAGCATTGTTGATGAATCAGGTAGATCTGCTGGCTCCATCGCGACCATAGTTCCAGCCGATATTTTTCGAACTCAACTCAGAAATGTGGCCTTGGATTCACTGACGATTCTGGTGATCGCTCTGCTGTTTGCCATGGAAGTGACCATTCTGGTGCTCGGGTTCTTCGAAAGGACTACGGGGCGCTCCACAGGTCGCCGCAGCTATGCTGCTGTTCGTCCTGCCGGTTTTCTGCTGCTTTTTGGGGCAGACAGTTCGTTGTCATTCATCCCATTGCACATGAAGGCCCTGCACGGATCGTTCATGGGGATTCCACAGGAGATGCTCATCGCCTTGCCCATTTCGGTGGAAATGTTCAGCGCTGGCCTGATGATCGCCCTCTCCGGTTCATGGATTGATCGCAAGGGCTGGCGGCAGCCGCTGTTGATCGGTTTGGGGATTTGCGTGGCTGGTTTTATAGCCTCATGGTCCGCAGGTGGGCCAGGGGCTTTCGTGGCTGCCCGTGGGCTTGTCGGTATGGGCTATGGGTTGGCCCTGATGGCCATGCAGGGGTTCATCGTCCAGTATTCGGACGAGAATCACCGGGCTACTGGTTTTTCCCAGTTCTGGGCCGGAGTCTACGCTGGTAGCGTCTGCGGTGTGGCCGCGGGTGCCTTGGTGGCTCAACAGGTCGGGTACGGTCCGGTGTTCCTGTTCGGAGCAGTAATTCTCGTGCTGGCATTGCTCTATGGCCTGACGGCTATGGCAGGAATCGGGTCCGGGGAAGACACCGCAGGGGCAGCCTTGGACTCTGCCGGAATGCGTTTGGGGTATGGTGGATTCTTGCTCAAGCCGAAGGTCTTGTTGACCGTGCTTCTGGCCAATATTCCCGCCGCACTGGCCGTGATCGGGCTGCTCAACTATTTTACACCGATTTATCTGAGTGGTGAGGGAGTTTCCCAAGGCGATATTGGCCGTATCTTCATGCTCAACAGCATCGCCATTATCCTGATGGCTCAGTTGACGGGGAGCCGAATCGACAAATCCAAGGACAAGCGTGGCTGGGTTGCCATGGCAGGCCTGCTGGGGGCGGCCGCCTTCCTCTGCTTCAGTGTAGTCCAGGGGGTGCTTGCCGTTGCTGTCGCCGTTGTGCTGCTTGGTTTTTCTTCCTGCATCGCGCTTTCAGCTATTGGGGCTTACGTTCTCGGACTGGATGAATCCGAGGAATTGGGGAAGGGGCGTGCCACAGCCGTCGTTGCATCTACTTACAGGGTAGGGCAGGTGCTTGGTCCGGTGGCCTTTGGCTGGCTTGCGGCATTTGATATCAAGGTGGCCATGCCCATTGCAGGTGGTGTGTATCTCGTGGTGACCCTATTGTATCCCCTCGTCGTGAAGCGGGTCCGGGCATGAGCGAGGAGTGCATTGAGTTGGAGCGATGGTCCGTATACGGGAACGACCTCCTGTTTCTGGACGCCTTGACCGAGCCTGCTCCCGCCGAAGCAATACTGCCTGGCTTGGCCAAGCGCGCTTTGGCATCTAGCGGGAGTGATTCCCTGATTCTGCTTCAGACCTGTTCCCGGGCGACACTTCAGGCGGTCAATGATGTGTGGTCCTATTGGGATAAACTTCCGTCTGCCGTGCCTGATGCCATGGTCCGCATTTTTGAACCCGATGGCTCCGAATCGCTCTCGTGTGGAAATGGATTACTCAGTGCAGCATCATTGTTGCTGGAGCGCGGGGTGCCTCTTCCTGCTCATGTGCTGACAGGTCTTCCCTCTCCCTGCCCGTGGATCGTGGAGGTCGGGACTGACCGTGCAGGACGTGCCTGGTTGAGAAGCGGCACTGCCCGACGAGTGCCTCCTTCACTGGCTGACCCTGCTTCCAGAACTCCGGTCTGTTCGGCACTGGATCGTTTCAGTGGTATCTTCCCTGGTGATATCGATGACCTCAGGTTCCCAGCCGAACTGGCGGGATATCTGGTGTTGACTGGGGAGCCACACCTGGTCGTGATGGCCAGTGAATGGAAGGATTGGATTCCTGAGACTCCAACAGCTGTGGGCCGCTGGCTGGATGCCTTGGGAAGACACCTGAATTTAGGCGATCGAGTGTTTTTCCCCAAGGGTGTCAATATTGATTTGGTGCTGGGGGGGACCCCGGAAGACGGGGTGCGGTATCGCTGTTTTGAGCGGGGTGTGAATCGCGAAACAGGCGCTTGTGGTACGGGTGCGCTGGCTGTTGCCTACGCCTGGAAAGAACTGTCATGCGAGGAGTGTGACATGGTCAGAGTGCAACCCCAGGGAGCAGGCAATGGTGGGTATATTGTTCGCTGGGGTGACGGCGGCATGCGCCTGTGCGGTACACCTCGTTTTTTGGGACGAGTGACTTCTTAGCGATAAGTCGAAAGTATTTCCCTGTATTCCAGTGTATCGAAAAGCTTGCCTCCAGCCCTTCGGAATGCTTCCAGTTCTTCACTACTTGGATATTTGTAATAGGTCGCCTCAGCTTCCTGCTGGGGGGTGGCCTTGATCTCCTGTCCGTCTTCCAGCTTGGTCATCAGTTCTGCAAAGATATCCGCGCCACCCATGTAGAGTTGCACGTAGTGCCAGAAGACTGATTTTGAGCGGTCCGCATTGATCCAGGCGATGTCCATGACTGGTCCGGTGTCGATGCCGGGATCAATGGCGTGCAGGGTGCATCCCATTCGGGATTCTCCGTTTACCAGAGCCCTGAAAGGGGCGTACAGACCTCGGTATTGCGGCAGTGCCCCCGGATGCAGGTTGAACAGTCCCAGTCGCGGGACGTTGATGGCCTCGGTTCGGAAGATCAGATCGAACCTGTTGGAGAGCATGATATCCGGTTCCAGGTCGTGCAGTCGACGGATGGTCTCGGGCGCATTGATATCAGCGATTGTCTCCATGGTTGCACTGTACTTGCGGGCAAGCCCGTCGAAGGTCAGACGGCGTGGAAGATCTTTTTTGGGGCAGGCGTCCAGGGCAGGGAAGATGTGGTCGATCGGCAGATCCCGCTCGAAGAACAACTGGTCTGCAGGTGGGCCCGGAGTGCGTTCCTCAGGCATGACCTTGTCCGAAAGCAGGAACGTCAGTTCATGCCTTTCCAAGTGCTTTGCCAGACGGTTCAGGGCAATGTTGCCCAGAAGGTCACGCTTGACGCAACAGACAATTCTCACTGTTCGGGCACCGCTACAGGCTTTTTGATGTCCTGATAGATGGCGTCAGCCGCTGTGAGAATGTCGATGGGTGGGTCATAGCCAATAGCTTGGGCTTCGGCCAGATTGATGGCGATACGCATGGGGTCTTCGAACACCTGGTCCAGGCTGCGGGGCATGGCACCGTTGAATATCTTGGCCATGGTCATGGCGTGGAATCGGCCTACGTGTTTGAAGCCGGCCTGTGAAATGGAAAGAAGTACACCATTTTCCACCTCTTCGGAACTCCCCTGGGAAAAGGTGGGAACCTTGTGCCTGTCCAGCGGAGTCATGACATTCGGCAGATTGATGATGTCCATCCCGGTGTGAATGGTCAGATATACGGCATCCACGCGTGGAGCCAGCATTTCCATGCAGCGGGCCAGGCCCCTGTAGGCGATTTCGTTTTCCTGCACATCGTTGGGGGAAAAACAAGGGATGACTTCAAAACCGCGTTCGGCCGCAACGGCTTCCACATCTTCTACGGCTGCATAGCTCCGTCCCTCCAGGGTGTTTTCGTAGGAGATGCCTAACCGATTGAAGCCGAACATGTCGTGGAACAGACGGATTTGGCGCTTGTGGCGTTCTGGGTCAAGCCTGGCGTGAACATGGTCATAGCCGGAGTCTTCGACGCTTTTTACGATGCCTGCGCTCAGGGGGTCGGTGGACGACAGGACGATGGTGGGGACCTTGTGCTGATCATTGGCCAGTATTTGCCCGGCACGGGTGCCCATGGCGATTATCAGGTCGATGTCCTTGCCTTGGCTGAGACGTTTGATCGAAGCTTCACCAACGGATTTGTACTCTCCCGGATCCCAGTTACAGGTCCAATGCCCGTCTTCCACGAATTGGATGTAGTTGCTCTTGGCGTTTTTTGAGAGCCACTTCCAGAGCTGAGTGGAATCTTCGGGGTCGCCTATTTCGGGAAATTCAAGAGGTTCTATCCAGCCCAGAGACATTAAGCCGGTGATCGTGGATTTGAGAACCAAGGGATAGTTGCGGAAAGGGCCACCTTCAAGATAGCCGACGCGCCACTTCTTGCCATGATTCAGGGTCGGGGTGTTGGGGATGCTATCCCATTCCGCAGAGATGGCCGGGGAGGCCAACGCTATAATGAACAAGGCCAGAGTGCCGAGGATGATTGTACGCATGGACCCCCCATGAACCGACGCCTGAAACAGGCGGTTTTTTGATCTCGTGGAATTTATTCAGCTTTATACAGGAAATCAGAGGAATTTTCCAGCGACTGTTTTCTAATGAACAAGTTTTTTCAATACATGCCGGTGGCGCCATACCCTTGGGGATTATTTGGTGCATTTTTCTGCAAGGATATGATATTATAGTCTATCATTATCGTTATTATCCTGGGAAGTAGGTGTGTCATGTTGAGAAAATTTACGATTGCACAGCGGATTGTTTTTTTACTGGTTTTTATGGTGCTGTTTTCCTTGGCCGTCGGAGGTTCCCTGGCGATTTATATGACCAAGGTCCAGAATGAATCCCTTGTTGAGACGGAAGGGGTTATGCTGGCGGGTTATGAGCGAACGCTTCAATTTTCCGTCGAAACCATTGCATCGGAATTTGGCGAGGTCGTGAAGGTCGCCAATGAGGCTGGCGCAGATCCTGTTGAAGCGTTGCGTGCGGCCATCAAGCCTGTTCGTTTCGATGGGGATGGGTATTACTTTATTTACAATACCAAAGGATACACCGTGGCGCATCCTTTGCGTCCTGAATTCAACGACCAGCCCGGTATGGAGAAAAAGGACAAGAAGGGCAATCAGTATATCAAACTGTTGAATGACAAGGCTCAGGCTGGGGGCGGGTTTGTGACTTATTGGTTCAATAAGCCGGGTGAACCTGAACCGAGCCCGAAACTGGCCTTTGCCAAAATGATACCCGGGACTAGTTTTTGGGTGGCTACTGGTATCTACATCGATGCCATTGAGGCGGAGCGAACTCGAATCAATGAGAAGCTCGGCGCTATTCTTCAATCCGCGTTGACTGTGGTTGGAGTGACCGTAGGGATAGTGTTCTTCTTTATTGTGCTGCCGTTGTCCGTGGGGATAGTGCGCAGTATCCTTCGGCCGTTGCGAGACGCAACAGCCAAGGCACAGGAGGTTGCTGAAGGCAATCTGGATGTGACGGTCGAAGCCCGTGGTCGGGATGAGATCACCCGACTGGAGGCTGCTCTCAACCTCATGCTGGAGACCTTGAATAATAATATCAGGGAAATCGAGATCAAGAGCGGTCAGGCCGAAGAGCAAGCCGAGGTCGCGCGGCAGGCTGCTGATGAAGCCAACGAGGCGAGGCAGATGGCTGAACGCGCCAAAAGCGAAGGCATGCGTGCTGCTGCGGACAAGTTGGAAGTCGTTGTTGCCAGGGTCGCTGCGGCTTCCGAGGAAATCTCTGCGCAGTCCAATGAGATTCGCCAGGGAGCCGAGTTGCAAAGTCAGCGTATTGCGGAAACCGCAACCGCTATGGAAGAGATGAATGCCACGGTACTCGAAGTGGCTCGGAATTCCGGTCAGGCTGCAGAGGTGGGTGCCGTTGCTCGCGACAAGGCCCAGGAAGGGGCAGATACTGTCGAGCAATCCGTGAAGTCCATGCGCGTCACTCAGGAGCAGACCGAAGCCCTGAAGAGCAATATGGATCATCTGGGTAACCAGGCGAATTCCATTGGGGCAATCATGACGGTGATTGAGGATATCGCCGACCAGACCAATCTGTTGGCCTTGAACGCTGCCATTGAGGCTGCGCGGGCTGGTGATGCCGGCCGAGGGTTTGCCGTGGTGGCAGACGAGGTGCGAAAATTGGCTGAGAAGACCATGGGAGCCACCAAGGAAGTTGGCGACTCCATTCGGGCTATTCAGGATGTGGCTCGGCAGAATATTGAATCCGTGGATGTTGCCGTGCGCGACCTGAGTGAGGCCGTGGAGCTCAGCAACAAATCAGGAGAGATGCTGGGAGAGATTGTCAACGGAGTGGAGATTTCCGCTGATCAGATTCAGGAGATTGCGACTGCAGCCGAGGAGCAGTCAGCGACTTCCGAGGAAATCAATCGCTCCATTGATGAAATCAATAGCATCACTCAGGAGACGACGCAGGGTGTGACCCAGACCGCGGAAGCTGTTCAGGAATTGACCGAGCAGTTGGTCAAACTGAATGATTTGATTCAGGAATTGAAGGAAGGATAGACAGGAACGATTGCATCGCTCAAAGGGAACGCCCGACTCCATTGGAGCCGGGCGTTCTGTCGTTGTTGTGCTATTTGCTCTTCATCTGGAAGGTTCCATTCCAGTCCTGTGGAGGAGGGGTTTCCAGGAATGTGCGGCAGCGATTGTGATAGATGATGGCGGGTTTGTCCGTCTTGTTCGTCTGGTAGATTTCAGCAAAGCATTTCTGGGCATCTGCGAATTGTCGCTGGAGATAGAGATTGAATCCTTCACCAAATAGGGTCGCCAGTCTAGCCTCATTGGCTCCAAGTTCGCCCTGCATAGCCAGCAGTTCGTAGACGCGAACGGGCTGCGTTCTGCCTTTGACGATCACATAATCCAGAGGCCTGACTTCGATGCTGGCCTTGGCGGCCTGATAGGTGGACTCGCTGATGATGATTCCCGTGTCGTAGTATTTGTTCAGACCTTCGAGACGACTGGCAAGGTTCACGTTGTCGCCGATGACCGTGTAGTCCATCCGATCATCTGATCCAATATTGCCCACTGTCACTTCCCCGGTGTTGATTCCCATGCGTGTGGGGAAGGCCGGGCGCGTTTTTCCGTTGGTGCTTTGAGCGCGTTCCCGAAGCAGATTCCGACATTCAATGGCGGCCCTGCAGGCTAGTTCGGCATGATTGGGGATGGATTCTGGCGCCCCCCAGAAGGCCATGATGGAGTCGCCGATGTATTTGTCGATGGTGCCTTTGCGAGCCGTAATGACCTGACTGAATTCACTCAGATAGTCCGAAAGATGGCCTACGAGTTCCTGAGGCTGCATGGATTCGGATAAGCGAGTGAAGTCGGCAATGTCTGAAAAGAAGACAGTCAGTTCCCGGGTTTGACCACCAATGGTTGCTTCCTCCCCCATGGTGATCAGCCGCTTGACCAGGTTGGCCGGCACATATTTTTTGAAGGACCGCAGACCGCTGACCATCTGCCCGTAGTTTTCGATCATCTCGTCCACTTCCTTGACCATGGTCTGGATCGGAGGGACAGCTTCGAGATCGAAATCCTTGATACGGCCCATGCTGCCGGATAGTTGCCGGATAGGTTTGGATATTTTGCTGGAGAAGAACAGAGCCGCGAGAACCGCGGTGAGTACTAGGATAAGGCTGATGCCCAGAGTGAACATGGCCGTGCGCCGGGCCTCGCCCATAAAGGCGTCCTGATTGACGACAACAGCTACGTCCCACTTCCATGGAATGTCCTTGGGTAACGGTGCCACTGCCGCGAGGTAGCTTTCTCCAAGGAAATTGAAATCAAGGGCGGCCTGCTGGACGGTTGTGTCCCCTTCGGATTGGGCGTTGAGGAAGGATGACCATGTCTTGGCAAACACATTGTGCTGGATATCGTTGATGTTCAGGGGGCGTGTTTGATTTTTGCCGCTTATGTTTTCGGTTACGGCAAAGACGTTGGAGCCGCGTTTGCCAGTCATACCGACGATATTGCCATCTTCGGTGATGATCATGGCGTGGGAGTCCAGAACGCTGGACCGATTCATGAATTCAGACAGAGAGGCAACGTTGATGTCGATTCCCAAGACGCCGGTGACGCGACCGCTGCTGTCGAAGGTTGGGATAGAGCAGGTGATGCCGGGCTGACCATCGCTTGAAAAGATATAGAGATCGGACCATGTAATTGATCCCTTCATGACAGAATCCAGATACCATGGGCGGTCTCGGGGGTCGAAAGCCTTGGCTTCGATAATGGTTTGATCTGTGGGGTATTTGACGCCCCACTTGGCTTCCTCATGGAACCAGGAGGAGTAGGCGTTGATCTCGTCCCGGAACAGGAAGCAGAAACTCAGGCTATTGTCCGGCATGCGTTTGGCCATCAGGAATGTGCCGTTTTCGTCGCCGTAGTAGAAATTGGAAAACTCGGGGCTGTTGCGCAGAGCCTTGGTGAAATAGAGCTTGCGGTCAACAATGGACAGATTTTGGAAGACCCCGGCGGCTTCCATATCCTGATAGACCGAGAGGGTCCCCTCGGCTTTTTGAACATATTGCAAGGCATTAACAACGATGCCGTCCTTGTGTTTGGCAATGAGTTGTTCGGCCATGAATTGAACGGATTTTTTGCCTCCAGAATAGGCGACAACGGTGACAACCCCTCCGCACAATAAGATCAGGCTAACCATGAGGATCAGAATATTGACCCGAAACGAAAGCTTGAACCGCTTGTCGAGCATGACTTCCCCCTCGAAGAAATGATGACTGCGTACTCGGGAGCCTTGCTGGTCGTGAAAGCGACGTTGGCGACCGCTTGTGCTTCCCAAAATTCGTGCTGTGGCCGAATGCAGAAAATATCAGCCTTTATACCGTTACACGAATAGCTTGTTCTATGTCCATGCTTGTCGAAGGAAAGAGGGGTAATATGCAGAAAAGTTATGAGTTGTGGCGGAACAAAGGGGTGAATAATTTGTGGGATTAGCCAAAGAAAAAGCCCCCTGAATTTCAGGGGGCTTTGAATTCTTCGTGGCGGAGAGGAGAGGATTTGAACCTCCGGTCCCCGTGAAGGGACACACGCTTTCCAGGCGTGCTCCTTAAGCCGGACTCGGACACCTCTCCGCGAAGGAGTGCTTGTTTACCCAATCCACGGTGGGTTGGCAAGCCCTAAAGTCCAAAAAATAATCCGGCACTTGAATTAGTACCGGATTATTGAGTCTAATCCTTGGGGGGAGGGGCGGAGGAGTCTTTGTCTTTCTTGTCTTTGGGCTGCCAACTGCAGCTCTCTGAGGAAGGACCTCAGCCCCGGATACCGAGTTTGGGCAGGATGACTTGTGTCAGCACAATGTAGATGCCGACGATGATCAAGATGTTCAGCAGGCTGTCCATGGGTACTCCTTGCTGGCAGTTTATCGCTTCCCGGGGAGGCGACCTATATTCAAAGAAGATAAGCCCCTCTGGGCAGAGGTCAACCTTTCCTTTGAACTCCCTTAGCTCTGATGGAAATCGTGGATGGCCGAACAGACTTCGTCTGCCTGTTCGGGCGCCAAGCCAGGGAACAGAGGTAGACTCAGGATTTCAGCGGCGAGCTGTTCGCTCTGGGCCAGTTCATCGGCCCGGTAGGGGGCATTGCCGCTGGTGAATAGGGCTTGCTTGTGCCCGGGGATGGGGTAATGCAGCCCGGTACCAATGCCTCGCCCGGCAAGGAACGCTGCCAGTTCATCCCGGCGTTGGCTGCGAATGACATACAGGTGGTAGACGTGCTCGCAGCCCTCGGCCACAGCCGGAGTGATGACGGGGAGACCGGACAGGCCTTCATCATAAATATCCGCCAGCATTCGCCGCTCGGCTGTGAGGCGATCCATGTGTTTCAGACGTTCGCGCAGAAATGCCGCCTGAAGTTCATCCATGCGGCTGTTCACCCCGGGGACGGTGCATTCGTAGCGTTGCGATTCGCCATATTGACGCAGCAGGCGCAGAGCCTGATCAGCCTCGGCAGACGATCCGCAGACGGCTCCCGCGTCACCCAGGGCACCGAGATTCTTGGTTGGGTAGAAGCTGTAGGCAGACAAATCACCCACAGTACCCACAGTGCGTCCGCCCGAGGCCGCGCCATGAGCCTGGGCGCAATCTTCGATGAAAGCCACGCCACGCTTGTGGCAAAGGTCTTCCAAAGCATCCAGGTCGCAGGGGTGGCCGTAGAGGTGAACTCCGATGACGGCACGGGTTTGATCGGTGATCAGGCGTGCAGCGCTTTGGGGTGAGATGCAATAGCTCTGTTCGTTCACCTCGGCGAAGACGGGGATGCAACCAGCGGCGAGTACGGCGTGGTAGCAGGGCAAAGCTGTGTGCGCAGGCAGGACGACCTCACCACCTTCGCAATCCAGTGCCTTGAGGGCCAGCACCAGAGCGTCTGTCCCGCTATTCAGGGATACGCAGTGGTTGGTGCCTACCCATGCGGCGAATTCCTGCTCAAAGGCTTTGACTTCTGGTCCCATCAGGTACCAGCCGCGTTTCAAAACACGCTCGAAAGCAGCGCGTAGGTCATCTTCTTGGGGGGCAAGCTGGGCCTTGAGATTATTAAATGGTATGCTCATCGGATTATTTTCTCCGGTTGAATTCGGGAAAGAGCGAGACCCACATTTACCCGCGCCCCGACCGGAATGCAAATGAAGAACTGATGACTGTGGAGCACCTTCGGGAATGCTCTTTTATGGAATCCAATCTCGTCTAGTCGTCATCAATGGCATACGTGGCTTCCTGAACATTTCTGGGCACCTCAGATCCCAGGTGAAAACGGTGGACATGCTCAAGCCCATTACCTAAGTAGCTGCTCGCATGGTTGTATTTTCTCCATGCCTAACTCCTGATTGTTTAGCGCGCATTGTGGCGACAATGCGCCATAGATCTGCAATGCAAAGGGATTTGAAATGACTCAACAGTACGAAACACCCAAGGGCCGTGCGCTACTGCCGCTCATTCTTTTTTTAATTCTTTTCATAGGCACTGGCGCGGTTCTTTCCGCACAAGGGCGAACCATGGCTTTTTATCAACTGTCAGCCGCCGTCGCCATCCTGCCGGCCGTGGCGCTTGCTCTTGCCATGGGCAAAGGCAAATTGAATAAAAAGATATCCATTTTTCTGTCCGGTGTGGGTGACATCAATATCATCACCATGTGCATGATTTATTTACTTGCAGGAGGGTTCGCTTCGGTTGCCAAGGCCATTGGCGGTGTTGACGCCACGGTTAACCTCGGGTTGGCCTTTATCCCTCCCCAGATGGTTTTGCCCGGTCTTTTTGCTATCGCTGCCTTTGTCGCTACCGCAATGGGCACCTCCATGGGCACTATTGCTGCGATTGCGCCCATCGCTGCTGGCGTCGGGCAACAAACCGATATTTCCAGTGCCGTGCTCATGGGTACAGTGGTCGGTGGAGCCATGTTTGGCGATAACCTGTCCATGATCTCCGACACTACGATTGCAGCTACGCGCACCCAGGGATGCGCCATGAGTGACAAGTTTAAAATGAACGTCCGCATTGTGCTGCCGGCAGCATTGGTTACACTCCTGCTCCTTGCTGTCTTCGGCTCGTCGGGGGGAGTCTCTCATGCCGGAGACTGGGAGCTCATTCGTGTTCTCCCATATTTGGTTATCCTCGGGCTGGCCATTGCCGGAGTTAATGTTTTTGTTGTGCTTGCTTCGGGTATCGTCTTGGCTGGTACTGTCGGGCTTGCCGCTGTTTCCGACTATTCGTTGCTCAAGTTTTCGCAGGATATTTACGCTGGATTTACCGGCATGCATGAAATCCTTGTGCTTTCGATGTTCATTGGCGGTCTCGGCGAACTCATCCGATACAATGGCGGGCTGCAATGGTTGCTTGAACGCGTTAACAGCCTGACTCGGTCAAAGGAAAGGACAAGCACAAGGCGGTCTGGCGAATTTGGTATAGCGGTTCTGGTTTCCCTTGCTGATGCTTGTACTGCCAATAATACAGTAGCTATTATTCTTACGGGTGGGTTGGCGAAGGAAATTGCCACGGACAATGGCATCGACCCTCGCCGTAGCGCCAGCTTGCTTGATATTTTTTCCTGCATCGTTCAGGGCGTGACGCCGTATGCTGCACAGGTTCTTCTTGCGGGGTCCATCGCCGGAATATCCCCGGTAGCTGTGGTGGCTAACAACTGGTACTGCATGATTCTTGCTGTGGTTTCCATCGCAGCCATCATCACTGGATGGCCGCATATGCATGAGAAGATGGCTAAACAAGATCAATATGTTTGAAGCAAAAGTCTCTACTCTAGGGTGTTTCTGCCAATCAAAGAGTTGCTGTGAATCAGCGTCAGCCTAATCGAAAACAGTGGGCGTGGAGCAAACACAATCTTCATTAAAGCGAGTAACGAAAAGAGGGCCTCAGACTATTGTCTGAGGCCCTCGGCTAATCGGTGGTGGAGCAGGTGTGAACCTTCGGAACTTTAGGGTGCCTAGGCGCGCGCACCGATGTATTCGGTTTTGAGCGATGCGATGAGTTCGTGGACCGAGATGATTTCCTTGACCCGGTGCACATTGGACCCGGCAAAGGCAAAACCATGCTCCAGCTTGCCCTTGACTGCATTGGTCAGGGCACTGGCGATGCAGTACGGACTTTTTTCAATGTCGCAGGTCTTGATGCAGTGGAAGGGGCAGCGGAAGGGCTTGCGCTTGCCAGCGCGGACGGCGTCAATGAACTTGCTGCGCACGGCACGTCCGGGAAGTCCCACGGGGCTCTTGATGATTTCCACATCGGCTTCGGTGGCATCCACAAAGGACTGCTTGAAGCGCTCGTCCGCATCGCATTCGTGAGTTGCCACGAAACGGGTTCCCATTTGTACGCCCGAGGCGCCAAGTTGGAGCATTTTTCTGATGTCCTGTCCGTCATAGACGCCTCCGGCAGCAATGACAGGTACCCTGCGTCCGGTCTGTTCCTCGAAGGGGCGGACGGCTTCGATCACTTCTTCCACCAGTTTTTCGAGGCGGAAGTCAGGGTCATCAAGCTGTTCGACCTTGAAGCCCAAGTGGCCACCAGCCTTGGGGCCTTCAACCACGAAAGCGTCGGGCAGATAGTCGAACTTGGACAACCACTTCTTGGTGATGATTTTGGCGGCGCGTCCGGAACTGACGATGGGCGCGAGCTTTGTCTTGGCTCCATCGGTCAGGTAGCCGGGCAGGTCCAGGGGCAGGCCTGCGCCGGAAAAGATGATGTCGGCACCTTCCTTGACGGAAGTGCGCACCATGTCGGCAAAGTTGGTCAGGGCGACCATGATGTTGACGCCCAGGATACCGTCGGAATTGTCACGAGCGGCACGCAGTTCGCGAGTCAGGGCCTTGACGTGGGCTTCGGAGTCCTTGGCTGCTGCGTTGTCACGGAATCCGATCATGGCAGCGGCGATCACGCCAATGCCACCTTCGTTAGCCACGGCCGAGGCAAGGCCGGAGAGGGAGATTCCCACTCCCATACCACCTTGGATGATGGGCACTTTGGCCACGAGGTCGCCGATGGTCAGCTCGGGCATTTTCAGCTCGGGCAGCTTCACTTCCGGCATTTTGAACTCAGGCATCTTGAGTTCGGGCATTTTGAATTCAGGCAGTTTCATGATGTTCCTCATGTTGCGAGACGACGACACACGTTGCGTACGCAATGCTGTCACCGTTTTAGTATGATCCAGGCGGATTGCCCGGATTGTTATTCCTGCGCCACCGGTTTCATCGGTTGGCCTATTAGGTATTTAGCACCAGCTTATTTAAAAGGGAATGCTTCGCCCGTGAGAAATTCGTACGCTTCAACGTATTTTGCCCGGGTGCGGTCAATGACTTCATTGGGCAGTGTCGGCGGTGGGGGCGTCTTGTCCCAGTCCTGTGCGGACAGCCAGTCACGCAGGTACTGCTTGTCGAAGCTGGGCTGGGATGCACCGGGGGCGTAGCCCTTCTGGGGCCAGAATCGCGAGGAGTCCGGTGTCAACACTTCGTCGATGAGGATGACGCCAGCATCGGTCATGCCGAACTCAAATTTGGTGTCGGCAATGATGATACCCTTGTCGGCTGCGTATTCGCTACCGGCCTTGTAGATATCCAGGGTGATTTTGGAAACCTGTTCCACGATCTCACGTCCGGCGTGATCCATGGCCTGGTCCACGGTGATGTTTTCATCGTGTTCGCCCAGATCTGCCTTGGTGGAGGGAGTGAAGAGCGGCTGCGGGAGCTGCTGGGACTCCTGGAGATTCGCGGGCAGATCATAGCCGCAAACGGTGCCGGTACGCTGGTAATCCTTCCAGCCGGAGCCGGTGATGTAGCCGCGCACAATGCACTCGATGGGCAGGGGGCGGGCCTTTTTGACGATGACGGAACGGCCTTCCAGGTCGTCAGCGTAAGGTGCCAGCGGCGCAGGGAACTTGGTCACGTCATGTTCGATCAGGTGGTTGGGAACAATGTCCGCGAACTTATCCATCCAGAACAGGGTAATCATGTTCAGGATGACTCCCTTGTGGGGGATGGGCTCGTTCATGACCACGTCGAAGGCACTCATGCGATCGGTGGTGATGATGAGTAGCTCGTCGGATGAAATTTCATAGATGTCGCGGACTTTGCCACGAGAAACAAGGGGATATTCCTTGATGTCTGTCTGGGTGACGATGTTCATGGTGCTCTCCTTGGCGTGTGGTGGCCCATCTCTTACTGTAAAAACGATTGTTTTGAAAGAGGGGCTTTTCGCTCAAAAAATGTTGTGCAGACTTGCAAGGGTGAAACGCTAGTGTCGCAAGAGCTGTAAGACTATTTAACTCTTTCGTTTCTCAACGCTGCGGGCGTGGGCTTCCAATCCTTCCAGACGCGCCAGTCGGGCAATCTTGTCAGCATGAGCCTGAACAAATGCCGGGGAGGTCGCTACAACACTGGACTTTTTGACGAAGGTCTGCACGGACAGGGCAGAAGAGAATCGCGCCGTGGACAGCGTCGGCAGAACGTGGTTGGGGCCTGCAAAGTAATCCCCCACAGGTTCGGGAGCCGTGTGTCCCATAAAAATGGCTCCGGCATGGCGTATCTTGCCCAGCAAGGCCCAGGGATCGGCCACGGCCAGCTCCAGGTGCTCGGGAGCCAGCCGGTTGATGCAGTCCACGGCGGCGTCCAGATCCGGGCAGAGCAGGATGGCGCCCCAGTCACTCAGGGATTTTCGGGCTACTTCCGCACGCGGAAGCTCTACGGTCTGTTGCTCCAGTTCGGCCCGGACCGCCTGGGCCAGTTTCGGGTCGGTGGTGGCAAGAATGGAGGAGGCCAGTGGGTCGTGCTCGGCCTGGGAGAGCATGTCTGCCGCCAACCAGGCCGGGTTGGCGCTCTCGTCGGCGATGATGGCGATTTCGCTGGGCCCGGCGATCATGTCGATGCCTACCTTGCCCATGAGCAGGCGTTTGGCGGTGGTCACAAAGATGTTGCCCGGACCGGCAATGACATCCACTGCTTTCACGGACGCGGTGCCATAGGCCAGGGCGGCAATGGCCCAGGCGCTGCCTGCGCGGAAAAGTTCACTCAGCCCCAGCAACTTTGCCGTGGCGAGAAGGTACGGGTTCAGACTTCCATCCGGGCGTGGCGGTGTGGTCAGCTGGATTTCACGAACCCCAGCCACCTGTGCGGGAATGGCGTTCATCAGCAGGCTGGAGATGAGCGGAACCTGCCCGCCCTGACCGCCGGGAACATAAAGACCGACACGGTCGACGGGGGTGACCATCTGCCCGAGGATGGTGCCGTCGTCCTTGGTGGTCCACCAGGAGTTCTCGCGCTGGCGTTCATGATAATCCCGAATATTGGCAGCGGCTTCGGCCAGTATCTCCATGTCCGCCGCTGGAATCTCCGCCATGGCGGCTTCGAATTCCTGTGGGGAGACCTTGAGTGTATCAGTCGTCAGGGTCTTGCAGTCGAATTTGCGACCATAATCCACCAATGCCTGATCACCGCGCTCGCGCACGTCATTCAGGATATCGGTTACTGTAGCATCCACGTTGGCACCGGGGGCATCCCGTCCGGCAAGGCGATTTTGGAGGGTGGCCCAATCCTGGGGGCCGGAATAGGGCAGTTCGGGGCAGGGCATGGAGGCTCTCCTTATGGGCAGCAACCCTCAGCAATGAGGGGAGTGATCGTTTCTGATGGAAAGGCAGGCAGAATAGAGGAGGACGGGAAAAAAGTCGAGTCGCGGGCACTGGGATAAAAAAAGGCCGGGACCCGAAGGTCCCGGCCGAAAAGGCGTCAGGTTGTTCTAAGCGGTCTTAGAAGCTGTAGGTCAGAGTGACAGCCATCTTGGTAGCGGCGTCGGTCTCTTCGGTAGCAGCAGCCCAGGTGTCTTCGTCACGATCCACGGAAACGTAGCCCAACTTGGCGGACAGGGCGAGGTTTTCGTAGAGCTGGTAGGTGCTGTCGAAGTTGACTTCCCAGAAGGTGTCCTTCTCGGTCAGCACGGTGCCGGCCTGGTCAGCCATGTTCTCGTCGGAGGTACCCTGACCGTACATCAGCACGAAGCGGTGGGTCAGGCTCTCAACGAAGGAGATGTCGTCAAGGATCAGAGCAACAGCCATGAAGTCGTGACGATCGGTCAGGACGTTGCCTGCCAGGTTGTGAGCAGCGCCGTCCATACCGAAGTGGGTGATGGCGGTAGCGGAGTCAAGGTAAGGCATGGTCTCGGAACCGTTGGTGGTGTCGTCGTCGTCACCGGAGCCGTACACGACGGCCAGAGAAGGAGTAACCATGTCCATCTTGTAGGAAACGATACCAGCAGCGAACCAACCGGAACGGTCGTTGTTCTCTTCTTCAGCGTCCACGGAACCGTAAGCGAGGTCCAGGCCGAAGGTGATGGGATCGAAAGCGGACACTTCAACTGCAGCGCCGAGCCACAGAGCGGTCAGCGAATCAGCAGGAGCGGTGATACCAGCTTCGTTGGTGATGCCAGCCAGGCCAGCAGCAGCAGCGGCATCCTGGCCAACCATGGCGTAGATGACGTAAGGGGTCACGGAGTAGCCGTCCATGGCGATGGGCAGGATGGCAGTCAGGGCGTCAATGTCACCCTTGTTCTGGCCGTCTTCATCGGTGTAGAGGCGAGTGAAACCGGCAACCAGGGAGACGTTCTCGTTGAAAGCGTAGGAACCCACGATAGCGGCAACGTCGTTGTCAGCAATGGGGTTACCAGCAACAGCGGAAGGCCAAGCAACGCCCTGCAGACCAACACGCCAAGCCACGGGGCCGGTCTTAAAGTCGGTGTAAGCATGCTTCAGCTCGATCTCACCACCGTCAGTGCCGATGGAACCACCGGAGCCTTCAACCTGGGAGTCAACAACGCCCCAAGTGGTGTCATACTCGAAGCCCACGACAGCGCGGAGGTCTTCGGAGGTCACGTACTGGAAGTACATGCGGACACGCTGCAGAGCCGAGAAGTCGTCCTCGTTGGCGCCGTCAGTTTTGCCGTCCTGGAGGTCGGTGTTGTCAGTCCACTGCAGGGAATGCTCGAAAGAAGCAGAGAACTGCATCTCTTTTGCGTTGGCCATAGCGGCGCCCAGCACGAAGCAGGCAACCAGAGCCATAACAAGAATGCGTTTCATGATGATATCCATCCTTCGTTTACGATAAAAAAAGAAAACCCTAACCTGACGCCGAACGGAAATATCCCGTTCAGGTAGAGGTCTAACCCCATTCAAACGGTGAATCAAGGGAAAAACGGCGTTTTTTTGACTGGGGTAAAAATTTTTTTACCGTCAAAATACTTGTACTTATGAGGGTGGGCGGAGTGTTTTGTTGGTAACTGCATGAAAATATTGATGTTTTATTCTCTACCTTCTGTGGAGTCGATAGTTGTTGTGTCCATTCCAAAGGTTAAAGAAAGTCTAAACTTTTCATCTTGTCTTGGGTTCAAAATCCTTGACGGCTAAATTCGGAAGTTTACGACTGCAACACGGAACAGGGCTATAGACTTATTATAATGTTAATGGAGGTGTTCTTATCCCCGGATGATTCCGTGGGATGGGGTTGCCTCTGTGACGGTGTGGTACTACTTGAGTGGCATGTTCGATTTCAAGAGTGGGGACTACCCCAAAGGCCCGGGCGTGTATCTGATGCACGATGCCAAGGGGCGGGTCATCTATGTGGGCAAGGCCAAGAGTCTGGTCAAACGGTTGGCTTCGTATTTTAGGTCCATGGAGCGCCATACCCCCAAGACCAGGATGCTCGTGGCGCGGATTGCACGTATCGAAACCCTTTCCACCGCCACCGAAAAGGAAGCTCTGCTGCTGGAAGCAAGCCTCATCAAGAAGCATCGTCCGCGCTACAATATCGTGCTGCGCGACGATAAATCCTATGTCCTGTTCCGGCTGACCAAGGCCCATGACTACCCGCGCCTGACCATGACCCGTCGGGTGGTGCGCGACGGGAGTGTCTATTATGGCCCCTTCACGTCCAGCCTTGCTGCTCGCAGAACCTGGAAGGTATTGGGCAAGGCCTTTCCGCTCCGTAAGTGCGGGGACAGGACCTTCACCAATCGGATTCGTCCCTGCCTGTATCATCATATCGGGCAATGTCTGGCGCCCTGTGTGGGGTTGGCGGACGCCAAGGCTTATGCCGCGCTGGTCCGACGGGTGGAGATGTTTCTGGCCGGACGCGCCGGGGATGTTGTCGGGCAGTTGACCCGCGAGATGCAGGACGCTTCGCAACAGATGGAATTTGAGCGCGCCGCCGAGTTTCGCGATCAGATACGCGCCATTGAGGCCACGGTGGAGCGACAGGCCGTCGTGTTGCCCAAGCCAGTTGATCTGGATGTGTTGGCCGTGGCCGAGGGGCGCGGTGGCCTTGGCCTTGGGCTGCTTTTTGTGCGCCAGGGGCGGCTATTGGATGGGCGGTCCTATCACTTTCCCGGGTTGGGGCTCGAGGACGCACCCGAAGCCGTCTCCGGATTTTTGACTCAGTATTACTGGGCTTCCCGCTTCATCCCGGAGCGGTTGCTGTTGCCCTGGGCGCTGGATGATGCCGAAACTCTGGAGAGCGCGCTGGCTGAACGCCGAGGTGGTCCTGTGCGTCTGGGAGTGCCACGCGGTGGGCCGGAAAAGCAGATTCTGGATATGGCGCGTGCCAATGCCGCACAGGCCAGACCCGAAGCCGCAGCCGGACAGGACGTTCCCGAACGTTTGAAGCGAGCGCTGCACCTGTCCGCAGAGCCGCACCGCGTGGAATGCGTGGACGTGTCGCATCTGGGAGGCAAGGGGATGCGAGCCGGACTGGTCGTGTTCGAGGGTGGTGTTCCGTTCAGGGACGATTACCGGACCTACACCTTTCCCGAGCTTGAGGGGAGCGGCGATGATTATGCCGCGTTGGCGGATTGGGCCAGACGACGCGCCGAGGCCGGGCCACCTTGGCCGGATCTGTTGCTGATCGATGGCGGACGTGGGCAGATCGCGGCTGTGTCTGCCGGGCTGGAGCAGGCCGGTGCATTGGATGAATTTCCCTTGGCGGGTATCGCCAAGTCCATAGGCGACGGATCGGGTCCGGATCGCCGTGCCGGAGCGCTGACGGATCGGATCTTTTTGCCCGCCAGGAGCAATCCGCTACCTCTCAAACCCGGAAGCCCGGAGTTGTTGTTCTTGCAGCGGGTGCGCGACGAAGCCCACCGATTCATCATTGGTCGTCAGCGCAAGAGTCGTAAGAAGACCATGATCTCCAGCGAATTGGAGAGCCTGCCAGGAATCGGACCCAAGACTGCCCGCTTGTTGTGGGATTCCTTTGGGTCCCTGGAAGCCATGCGCGCGGCAAGCCTGAAGGATTTGCTCGGGGTCAGTGGGCTGGGCAAGAAACGGGCAGAAAAGGTCCATCAGGCATTGCAAAGCCTGGGCGGTGGGAACTGAAGGCCTAGCGTGAGCCTGGGGCTGCGTCTTGCACGGCCACGACGACACGATTCCGCCCCTGTTCCTTGGCCTGATAGAGCGCCAGATCAGCGGCTTTGAGGACATCCTCCGCTGTGTCGCCGTGGTCGGGGAACAGCGCCGCCCCAATTGAAACCGTGATGCGCAGTCTTTCCTTCTTGGTGGGAACCGTTATTAATTCGGAGATGCCCCGGCAGATTTCTGTCGCCTTGCCCAGAAGCGTCTTCTGGTCGACCTCATTGATGATAATGGCGAATTCTTCTCCCCCAAAGCGGCAGGGGACGTCTTCTGCCCTGACGTTATCCAATAAATAGCCACCAAGTTCCCGCAGGACCATGTCTCCGATGTCATGTCCGTGCGTGTCGTTGACCTGCTTGAAGTGATCGATATCGATCATGAGAATGCCGAAAGTTCTTTTGCGTCGTATGGTGCGTGACACCTCTGTGGCAATGATCTCATCCATGAACCGGCGGTTGTACAGGCCTGTGAGTGGGTCCTGAATGGTTTGCTGGCGGAGTGTTTCCCGGAGTCTGATGTTGGCCAGCGCCAGCGCCAGATTGTCTGCGATCCTTGCTGCTAGCTGAGCTTTTGTCTGGTTGCCCTTGGGGCCTGGAGTGTCGAACGCAATGTGCAGCAGGCCGATGAGTTCGCTTTGAGCGATGAGGGGAGTGCATGAGTATTCATGAGCTGGGTCCACATTCAGGTGATGGCATGTCGGGAGACGATTTTCGAAATCGACGAGATAGGGTTTGCCCTGTCTCAGTGCCCAGCATTGGTCTGTGCTGAAGGAAGGCCTGCTGCTGTTGGGAGAAACCAGGTTCAAGGAGGTCGATTTTTCGTCAAAGATATAGAATGAGATGTCGTCCCCTGGGAACAGGTTGGATAGAAAACTGAGGATGATGGGGTAGGTTTCCTCAACCTTGTGGCAAAGCTGAATCATCTGCCCCATTTTCTGTAACTGGCTGCGTTGTGCGTCTCTACTCTCAAGCTCATTGATCCAGTTGGACAACTCGGTGGTGCGTTCTTCCACTCGTTGCTCCAATTCCTGTTTGGCTCGCCTCAGGGCCTCGTTGGACTCCTTGCGCTGAGTGATGTCTGAAATCAGTCCTTCGATGTATTTGGTGTCCCCTTGGGAATCCCGAACGATACGGGCGTTGATGGACACCCAGATGATCGTGTCATCGGTGCGTCGGAAGCGGGTTTCGAAATTGATGATTCTGCCTTCTTCCTGCAACGTTTGAACAAGCGAGTCTCGATCTTCCGGGCTGACGTATATCTGATGTCTAGTGTTTTGGACTTGCTTGAGCAGGGAGTGCTCATCCTTATAACCAAGTATTTTGGCCATCGACGGGTTGGCGCTGATAAACCGGCCATCAATCGTGGTCTGGAATACACCCTCGATTGTGTGTTCAAAAATGCCCCGGTATTTTTTCTCTGAAGTGTCGCGTTCCTTGCAGGATGTATGGAGTTGCTCCATGAATCTGTTGTAATACGCCGCCAATTGTCCGATTTCGCCACTGTCCTTTACATTCAGCCTGCTGGAATAATCGCCCTCAGCCCCGTGCGCAAAACTGGTGATCAATGAATGAATGGGGCGGGTGATGGAGGAGCTGAGCCACCAGGTGATGGGAATGATCAGAATCAGTGAAAATACGACCATTCCGAAGCTTGTGTAGCCAATTGTCCTGAGGGGTTCGTAGAATTCTTCGAGATAGCTGGACGAGGCGACGATCCAATCCAACTCACTGATGTAGTTGAAGATGACGAGTTTTTCCCTGGGTTCCAGTTCTCCGGGGTTTTGCCAGGGATAGATGATTTTCCCATTTTTCAGGGTGCAGAGTTCCTTGATGAACATTCGCCCGGACGAATCCCTGGAATCATAGATGTTGGTCCCTTCGAGTTGAGGGTGGATGATCAGGTTTCCCTTGCTGTCTATGACGTACGGATAACCTGTTTTGCCGAACGTGATGGAAAGGATGTGCTCCTTGAAGTCGTCGGTGCTGAACAGCTCTTTGAATTCATCGCGATAGGAGCTGGCGGCAATGATCCAATCCCATGGCCTGAAAGTGGTCATGTATAGGGCTTTGGGGCGGGGAGATTGTTCTCCTGGATTGGCCCATGTGTACTCGATGTACCCTTCTTTTTTAGCCATTTGCTGTTGAATGAATATGTTGCCGGACAAATCTGTGCCGACCAGCTCCTTGTGTGGGTGGACCTTGGTTATTCCACTTGAATCGATGCAATAGATATAACCTGTGGTCCCTATGACCTGACTCTCGAGGATGTCTGCGGCCTTGTTTTTTGCCTCGTTCTCACTCAATTCGCCGTTGAGTTGTTTCTGATAGAAATGCTTGACGATTTCCTTGTTTTTTTCTGCGACAGCACGCAGGTGGTTTTTGATGGCGACATCGGTTGCAGTTTGCACCATGTCCAGAATGCCTTTTGTGGTGTTTCGGAGTTCGGTTTCAATGCTTACTTCAATGGTATCTCTGATGATCAGGTATAGAATGGCGTTGCCCAGACCAATGGTAAGAACAAATGCCAGAGCGAACCCGTAGAGCAGTTTGAATTGAATGGAGTGCTTTTTGGCGAGAGGCAGCTTTCCGTTTAGCATAAGGATACCAGATGTCGTTTATGAGTTCGGTTTTCAGGATTCTATAATGGTAACTCAGCTATTTGTTGCGTGCAATCAGAGATGAGAAACTCTTGAACGGGACTGTGTTGTAGTGCCCGAGATGTGGTGCTTCTCTTTCTGGATTCAACTCATGAAAAACGCCGGAGACCCGTTGGCCTCCGGCGTTGATTGTCGAACTGTCGGTGTTATCTGGAAATGAAGTGTTCTTACAACGTCAGTGGGGTGCCGATGTCCATGGCAACAAGTTTGCTGCTCGGGGCGTACTCGGCAAGTGCCCCGGCAAAGGCCGAGGTGTTCTGCTCCAGCACTGGGAAGGTGCCCCAGTGCATGGGCACGGCCTTGGCGCAGCCGAGTAGCTTGCAGGCCAGCGCCGCTTGACGGGCATCCATGGTGAACACGCCGCCGATGGGCAGCAGGGCGTAGTCGATGTCGTACAATTGTCCCCATTGTTCCATGCTACCGAAGATGCCGGTGTCGCCCGCATGATAGATGGTCACACCGCTGGGCAGGGTCAGGATGTAGCCAGTTGCAAGGCCGCTGTCCGAGGAGTGAAAGGCCTGGGTCATGGTGATTTTGATGCCTGCGATTTCGATGGTTCCGCCAATGTTGATGCCGATGCCGTTGGCGATTTGAGCAGCTGGAACCCCGGCTTCCTGAATTTTGCCCGCCGTGCCGACGATGGCCACCAGTTGCGCCCCGGTGGTCTTGCAGATCTCCACGCTGGAGCCCACGTGGTCGCCGTGATCGTGAGTCAACAGCACGGCGTCGCAGGTGGTGATCTCGGCACTGGGCACAGGGGCGGACGGATTGCCCTCGAAGAACGGGTCCACGAGGATGGTTGCGTCGTCCGTATCGATTCGGAAGTTGGCGTGTCCGTACCAGGTCAGGGTGTCGGGCATGGCTCTTCTCCTTATTTGCCTTGTGGTGATCGCTGGGGGCGATTCTCAGCGCGGGTTTGAAGGATGTTGCGTGGTGAACTCCAGAAGTCCGCTCACGGTGCGTTCCATGGTGTTATAATCCAGTTTCTCGGCAGTGTCACAGGGCTTGTGCAGACATGGGTATGCCAGCGTACCCGGTGCGGTGAGCAGTACGGCCTCGCATCCCTGGGCTGCGAACGGGGCGTGGTCGGACTTGTCGATCCAGAAGGCACCGTCTTTGGTCACGACGGCCTCGGTGTCCGTGGCGTTGTTCAGGGCCATGGTCAAAGTCTCGGCCAATGCCCGGTCTGCTGGGCGTGCCCCCACCGTGAGGTTGCCTCCGGAAAAGCGCAGGAAGGTTCGCCATCCTGCATCCTTGCCTGTCCAGCCCACGGAATCCACGGCCACGACGCGGTCTGGCAGTGCTCCTTGCCGTGAGAGGTGTTGGGCATACTGCACGCTTCCGCTGGCGGGGGTCATGAAATAAGGTTCTTCCTCGTTGGGGAAAAACGCAATTTGTACGTCAGTGCGCGGTGGTGATGCCTTCAGAAGGCGAGCCAGTTCCAGAAGTACGGCAACCCCGGAGGCGTTGTCGTTGGCACCGGGGGCCTCGGGCACCGTGTCGTAGTGGGCGCAGAGCAACAGGGCAGGGCCGATCCTGGATGACGTGTTGTTGGTGGCTCCGGCAGTGTTCGGAGTTGGGGCGGCTTTGCGCGGTGATGACGCGAAATTGGTCGGTGTGGAAACGGAGTTTGGTCCAAAGTTCGCCACGATGATGGGCGGGGATGGATAATCCGGAATGGGACGCAGATGCTCAAAGGATACGCCCGCTGCGGTGAGTTGCCCCGTGATATAGGCGCTCGCACGTTGGTAGTTGTCAGGGGCATCCATGTTGCGTTCGCCGATGTCCGAAGCCAATGCCATGACATGTGCCTTCAGGTTTGCCGTGACCGCAGGCTTGTCCCAATGCTGCCCGGCCCAGAGGGGGCGGGGCAGAGTCAGGAACAGGGCGCCCAGTAAGAGGGCGATGCGAAAGCCCGCCGTGATTGTCGATGTGACAAACGAGTGCAGGTGAGGTTGGGCGTGGTGCATGGTTTGGGTAGGCCTTGGCCGGAGCTGTTGTCGGGTCAGCCTTCCCAGCGTTTGGACAGGGTGTGGGGCAGGCGCAGTTGGTCCAGAATGCGGGCACAGAGGTGGTCTACCAGTTCCTGGATGGATTGCGGGCCATGGTAGAAGCCGGGGCAGGCCGGGACAATGGTGGCGCCTGCACTGTCGGCGCGGAGCATGTTTTCCAGATGGATGCGTGACAGCGGCGTTTCGCGTGCGACGAGGATCAGAGGGCGTTGTTCCTTGAGGGTCACATCTGCGGCGCGGTGGATGAGGTTCGAGCCAAGGCCTGAGGCAATGGCCGCCAGCGAGGCCATGGAGCAGGGGCAGACCACCATGCCGTCGTGTTGCCATGAGCCACTGGCCGGGGGGGCACCGATGTTGGCCTGGTCGTGGATGCGATGGGCGTGCGTGTCCATGTCCTGTTCATCGCCTTCCAGGGCCATGACTTTGCGTGCGGCGTTGGAAATGATCATATGCAGTTCGATATGTGGCATCTGGCCCAGGGTGCGGGCCAGAGTGGCTGCGTAGGGCATGCCGCTGGCGCCGGTGACGGCGAGCAGGATGCGCTTGGTGTCCGACATAATTGCTCCTTTGCGTAAAAATCCAGACTAGCATTGGCCCGAACTCCTTGACAAGAACAAGGGCCGGGGAGGATGATTCAGATGGAGTGAAAACGGCCCGATGGACCAGGGCACTGGTCATCACGAGGGCTGTGTGGGAGCGGGGATATATCTTGACAAATCGCGTCCCGCAGGCATAGACAATCACTCCTTTGTGGGCAATTAGCTCAGTTGGATAGAGCGCTAGCCTCCGGAGCTAGAGGCCGCAGGTTCGAATCCTGCATTGCCCACCACAAATTTTAAGGGGCTTACGATTTTCATCGTAAGCCCCTTTTCTTTGCTAGAATGATTCGCCCATCAGATCATTTCTTGTACCAGGTGCCATCGGGTGCCTGGAGCATTTCTCCGGGGGTTGCCAGCTTGCGGAGCTTGGCGGCGCGGCGCTCACCCACAAAGAGGGGGTCCACACCGTTCTTCTTGGCAATGGCGGCATACACGGCCTTGCGGTCCTTGTTCTCTGCCGCAACAAGGGGGCCGGCTTTGTCCTTCAAGGCTTCCAGGAACCCCTTGTTATTCTCGCCGATGGCCTGTTCGGCCTTCAGGGCGTTGATTTGCGGGACCCTTGCCTTCATTTGTTCCTTGAGGTTACCGGCATGGGCCACGCCGGAACACAGGGCTATGGCCAGTACAATCAGGGCGGCAGTGCTGATCAATTTTTTCATATTTCGCTCCGCTCTCTATTGGGCTTCATCAATGTCAGAGAAGAAATCATCCAATGCCCGGTCCACCTTGACGTTAACGTCAATGGTGATGTGGATGGGTTTGACCTCCACGGGCTTGACCTCGATCTGGTGCTTTGTGGAGCAGGCCCCCAGCGCCATGAGTATGGCCGCCAGGATGGCTGGTGCAACAAGCTTGTGCCTCATGTGGTTCCCCTTACTGCTCCTTGCTGAATAATTTACGCAGGCGGAGCATTCTGTCCAAGGGCAGATTGAAGTTCACATCCAGGCGTATTCCCTGAAACTTCATGCCCTGACCTGCTGTTTTCAGTTCAACCAGTCCATAGTCTTCTGAATATTCGAAAGGTAAGTTTTCTGCGGGCTGCCCGTCAAGTTGCAACTGAACCTTCAGGGTTTCGCCCTCGGAGGTGGCTGTGACCTTGGCCCATTTGTACTCGAAGGACTTCAAGGCCTCGCTGGCAATTTTCATCTGCACATACTGCGGGCTGCCGGGCGGGACTCCACTCAGCAGCGAATCCGCTTGTTCGACCATAATCCGGCCACCTTCTTCGGGGGAGGACTGGAGTTCGGCCTCGTCAAAGGTGACTTGTCCATCCTTGATCCTGACAGGAATCTTGCCACTGATTTTACCCTCGCCGCTGGCCTGGGCAAATCCCAACTGGCTCAGAAGCTGGGTGATGCTCAAGTCCGAGCAATACAGCGTCAGTTCGTAATCGGTCTGATCGGGGGTGAGCCGCAGAGGCAAGGACTGAATCAAGCCGCCGAGCCAGCGGAAGCGGACCCCTTCGATGATGGTCTCTTTGCTCCCGTTCAACTGGAACAGCAAGTGTCCATCGTTGATGCTGATGTCCTTGTAGCTCACTTGATCAAAGGCCAGGCGTTGCAGCGGGGCGCTTTGCAGTTCCAGCAGATTCGGCATGTTCAGGGACGCATTGATCCCACTGATGCGGGCATCGCGTTTGATGTCTTCAATGATTCCATTGGTGATCTGGGCTTGCCCGGTCGCCACCAGCCCGCTGGGGCCATAGCGCATTTTGGTCTGAGCCGAGAGAGTGCCTGAACCGGTGATGTTGGTCAGCTCCGGGGTGAGTGTGACCAGCTCGAATCCGGGGGGCAACGCGTAACCGTCCACCTTGGCGCTGGCCTCGAAGAGCGGAATGGAGACGGGGTTGATTCGTGCTGAGATTTCGGCTCGCAGTCCTGGCAGCAGGGCTCCCAGGTAGGCTCCATCCAGAAGTACCGACTGACGATCCTGACGGACGTCCAGTTGCAGTTGCCCCCATTGGCGATCCATGGCTTTGATGACGGGGATGCTCAGGGTGCCTTTGTTTGCCTTGGTTGGCGGGTAGGCCAGCGGCAGGGTGAGAGTGCCCTTGGATACTTGCGCCTGGGGAGTCTTGATGGAGATGTTGCGCCCTATGAGAGTGATCGCCGCTTCTGGCTCGGGCAGAGCGCGCACGGTGCCACGCAGATTGAAGTCCGCCCGGGCCTCGATGCCGTCTGAAGATAATCGAACCTTTGGCAGGATGCCCTGCACGGTGCCCGTGATGGATGAGGAGAGGGAACCGGACAGGGTGCCCGAGGCGCGCAGCGCTTCGGTTTTCAGATCAATTCCGGCCTTGGTCAGCTGTTGCGGGGGCAGGAACAGCCCCCAGTCCAGAGTGCCGTCATCGCCACGACCTCGTGCGTTCAGGGCGTAAGTTGCATTGTCCATGAGCACCTTGTCTTCGCCCGATCGAAATGCCCCTTGGATGTCGCCAATCGTGCTGGCGGTCCAGTTGTCTGTCTCCTGACTGGCCCGGAGTGCGCCGCTCAATAGTGCCTTGACCGGGAATTCGTCCCCATGCTGCTCGAGGGTGTAGTCGGCCTCCAGTGATGTGGCGTCACCGGTCTGCACTCGTCCTTGGGCCCGTAGTCCGGTGGATGCTCCAAAACCATGCAGGGGCAGCATCTCCAGCGTGAATGGGAAACCATCTTTTGCATCCTGGTGCAGCGAGGCTTGCAGGCCCTGTCCTGAGGCCAGGACCTTTCCCTTTTCGAGGATGACCGGGGAATCGATGGAGAGGGTGAATTGCCCCAGCCGAAATTTTCCCGTGCTCAGGTTGTAGCTGCCATCGGCCGAGGCCGTGGTCTGCCCGTGCAAGGTCAGGTCGGAGGAGGAACTGCTCAGCAAGGGGAGCAGTTGCTGTAGGGCGAGCCCCTTCAGGTTTATGCTCATGGTGACACCCGGCGCAGCGTCGGAGGGTGTTACGCCTGGATATGCTCCGAGTTGCAGGCTGGCCTTGGCGCTCAGGGTTGCTCCCATGGGGGCCGCCAGCAGAGCGAGCTTGCCACCGCTTCGATCCGAGGCTGTGGTGAACTCCAGGGAAAAGGGGATGGCATGGACCTCCTGCCCTAGCGGGAGATGCAGCATCCCACTGGAGATCACTATTCGATTCAGAGGAGGCAAGGCCGGGAGTGCGCCTTCCGTGGCGGCCCTGTCCGGGGTGTTGGTCTTTACAGGCTGGTCCAGAGACGGAGCCAGCTCCAGCCGGACGTCCGCGATGCGCACATCCCCGATTCGCCCGTTCCGCAATCCGGCAAGAGAATAAGTGACGTCCATCTGGCCGATTTCCAACTCGGCCACCCCTGGCACGGAGAGCACCACACCATGCAGACTGGTTTCGCTCAGGCCCACCATGCGCACGGAGCAGGAGCGCAACTCAACGACCTCCTGGGCGTCATTGACCAACCCGGGCAGGATTCCGGTCAGGACGACGGGTAACAGCACGAACCACCCCAGCAGAACCAAGGTGATCAGAACAGCCAGGGCTGTGGTTGTATATTTAATGATTGTACGATTCATGGCAGTTTCTATGTCCACGTATCTATATCCCGAGATGCCTGAGCGCACAACCGGCAGGTTGGAGACGGCTTTTTGCTCTGCCAGCCGGTATGGAAAAGACGTGTTCAGGCTAATGGCAGAGCTTTTTCCTGCTTTTGGTGTGCAAACAGTACGGATGGACAAGGAGTAGCAATGAAAGTGTTGTTTGGTGACGTTTGGGTACCATTCATGAGGGTACTCATATCTGTTTCATCTTGCTCCGCATTGTTTCGGCAAGCCCTAGTCACTTAACATAATATGGCTTTTATACCTTTGAGGAATATGCTAATTCGCATGGCAACATAGATGGGGTATTGATCTCCATTTGATTTATGGGGGGATACATGGCTGGGACATCGAACAAGGGTAAGCAGACTGCCGTCAGTTCGCCGGATGAACTGACTCGGCTGATCAATATCGTTGATTCCAAAGGCATCTATGCGGTGGTGACAGGGCTTGTCCT